>JAXFOY010000020.1:0-71532 GCA_034180045.1 Eubacterium sp. | reverse complement strand
GGCATTGTAGGAAAATCCAAAAGTTTAGATTTTCCCACAATGCTTATCTTTTGGTCTTTGGTTCGGAATAGTGTAGTGCTGGCGGTCTATCTCTTGTTTTCGGTTGCTTGCTTCCTTACCGTACATGAGCATTATTTCAAGGTTTGCAAAGCAAATTTATATTATAGAAAAAGGGGAGCTCACAACCATAGGAAATAGAGAGGAGGTAATAAAAAAGGAAATTTTAGAATCGGTTTATGGTGTTGAGCTTGAAATAAATCTTACAAATCAGGGGTTTTTGTCAATACTCCCGATACATGTACTTTAACAAGGAGGAACTATGAAAAAAATATTCGCCATTATTTTAATATTGATGCTTTCCATTTCTATGGCGGGATGTGGGAAAAAATCAACTGACGATGAAACAAAAACAAAAAAGGAAATAACGGATGTGAGAGGCAGAAAGGTCTCTATCCCCTCAGAGGTAAAAACAGCATATTATCCATATTACTACGAAAACCTTCTGACAATTTGCGGTGAAGATGTTTTCACTAAAATTTCTGCAACATCTGTTTACGATACTGAATTTTACTCTAAGACGATGTACGATCTTCTTAAAGAAAAAGCTAAGGGCTTTAAGGATATGAAGGACGTGGGCTCGACCTTAAGAGATGATTTTGATTTGGAAAAGTTGATTTCTATAAAGCCGGATGTAGCAATATTTGCAAATTATCAATATGATTCAATAGGAGAAGAGGGGCTCAAAAATCTTGAAGAAGCGGGGATTCCTGTGGTATTTATCGACTATACACTTTTGACACCTGAGGCACATGTTGAATCGACGAGAATCCTGGGTGAAATCTTCGGAAAAGAGGATAGGGCTAAAGAACTGATTGAACAGTACGAGCAGAGAGTTAAAAAGATAGAAGATATAGTGAAGAAAATTCCGGACGATAAAAGAAAGACAGCATACTTAGAGTGCAGATCAAGCCTGAAATCATATAAAGAGTACGGCAGAGTATATGGCAAGAAAGGCATGATGACACAAATGGCAGGATATGCGGGAATCAAAAATATTTATGATGATGCGATAGAAAATTTAGGCGATCCTGACCCGGAGTTGTTGTTCAAACAAGATCCGGATGCTTTATTTATTGACGGCGCCAATTTTAATGAAAATTCATTGGGAGTTTTTACGGGCTATACGATAAAAAAAGATGAAACGGGAAAAACCCTGTCAGAACTTGTAGAGGGAAGAGCCGGCTGGGATAATCTCACTGCTGTAAAAAATAAGCAGGTGTATGCTATCGATAATGATATAATGAGAACCATGAGGGATTACGTAATTATAGAGTATATGGGCAAAGCACTATATCCTGAAGAGTTTGCTGAATTTGATCCTGTAAAGGAAAACAGGGAATTCATTGAAAAGTATGTTCCATTTTTGCCATCAGACAGCGCTTTCTTCATGAAATTAGGTGAATAAAATGATAGTAAAATTTTGGAATAAAAGTGCCCATAACTATGGTGAGCTCATTAGGGAATCACTCTCGGGCAATGATGTAGATAAATGGAGAAAGTTGATATTTAATGATATAAATGAGTCCGGGATGCTTAAAATATTAGATGTCGGTACGGGCCCCGGGTTTTTCCCGGCTATACTTTCATCAAATAACAGGAAGGTTATAGGGATAGACCTTTCAGAGGAAATGGTAAAAGAGGCAAAGAAGAACTTAAAGCTGCAAGGTGTAGAAGCTGAGATATTGCAAATGGATTGCCAGGCTACAAGTTTCGATGATGAAAGCTTTGACGTGCTTATTTGCAGAAATCTGGTATGGACTTTGTCAGAACCTCTAAAAGCGTTTAAGGAATGGCATAGAGTGTTAAAGCCGGGAGGCAAGCTCCTGATTTTCGACGGTTCATGGTATAGTCATCACTATTTCGATGATGCAAAGGAAGTCTTTGATAAACGTTCAAAAGAAATCTTCGAAAAGTATGGTGTGAAAGCACATAATTATGGAGATAAGGAACTTTATCCGGATGATTACGAAATGATGAAACTGCTTTTTTTAAGCGATAAGCGAAGACCTGAGTGGGACTGTGCAAGCTTGGAAACGATTGGTTTCTCAATTTTGAGAGTGCAGAATGACTATCTCAGCCAAATAGTTCCTGATGATGAAAGATACAAAAATGGTGATATTTCACCGGTATTTTATGTTTGCGCGGAAAAAAATAAATAATTTAGTAAAAATGGTGAGCCTCATTTAAGTTAAGTGAGGTTCACTTTTTTAGTTATTTGATGTAGGTTTCGCATTTCAAGATACATCACCGCTCTCCTGAAATATGGCGGAAACTGACAGGGATAAGCTATTTTGTATATTGAATAATACACTTATATATGGTACTATTGTAAGGTATATGAATAAGTATATGAAAGAAGCTTTGAAAGAGGCGAAAAAGGCTGCCGAGATGGGTGAAATTCCTGTTGGAGCAGTTATTGTGAAAGATGGAGAAATAATAGCAAGAGGTCATAATTTGACAGAAACAAGCAAGGACCCGACAGCTCATGCGGAGATGATTGCCATTAGAGAAGCGGCTAAGTTTCTGGGCGGCTGGAGGCTTATCGGCTGTGATATGTACGTTTCTATGGAACCGTGCAGCATGTGCGCAGGTGCTCTTGTTTGGTCTCGAATCAGACGACTTTACATAGGTGCAGATGACGAGAAGTCGGGTGCCTGTGGATCTGTATTTAATATTGTCGAGGACAACAGGCTTAACCATCGCCTTGTCGTAGAACGAGGCATTATGGCAGAGGAAAGTTCGCAACTTGTACGTGAATTTTTCCGCAGCATACGAAAGAAAAAAACAAATAAACCGGAGGGAAAATAATGAAAAAAACGAGTATCAGGATCTGCTTGGCAGCATTGATTGTAATGATCTTCACCTCGTTTGCATTTGCTGAAAGCGGCAAGCTTGAGTTAAAAGAAAGCTACCCTAAAGATGGACAGACAAATACATCTATAGAGAATGTCGGTGTTAAGTTGACATTTAACAATCAGGTTAACAGTAAGGAAAATCAAAAAGCTAATGCAGAAAGCTTTGAGATTGTAGATGCAAAAGGAAAGTCTCTTCCTATAAAAGTGTATTTTAACCCTAACAAAAAGGGTGAGGTTCTGGTGCTTTACGACACAGTAAACGCCGAAAAGAACCAAGTTGAGGGTGATAGTAATTACACTCTCAAAATATCCAAGAATTTTGTCGACAATGAGGGCAACAAACTTGAGAAAGATAAAAAGATAACCTTCAAAACTCTGAACCAAAGTCTGAACACGAAGATATATTTAGTGATGATGGTTGTGATGATGGCGGGTATGTTCTTCTTTTCAAGCAGACAGGCAAAGAAACAGATGGCACAGGAGAGTGAAGATACAGGTGTAAATGCACCTTTCAACCCATACAAGGAAGCTAAAAGAACCGGGAAGTCCATTCAGGAGGTAATAGCTCAGCACGAAAAGGAAGAAGCTAAGGCTGCCAAAAAAGCGGCTAAAAAGGCGGCAAAGAAAGACGATGATGACGACGATTACGAGGAAGAAACAGAAGTTAGCGGTAATTTTAGACTGAAGAGAGCAAGACCTATATCAGAAGCCGGCGGCAGATACATTACGGGTCGCAAGGCTCTTGCAGAGGCTAAGGCGGCAGAAGAAGAAAGACTCGCAAAAAGAAGAGCTAAGAACAAGAAAAAATAACTTTTTAACTTCTGGGGCAATTTTTATTTGGGAGGCGAGATATGGAAAAATCTATTCGAGTTTTCTCATATGCAAAGATAAATCTTTCTATTGATGTCGGAAATATAATGCCTAGCGGAATGCACCCGGTTGATATGGTGATGCAACAAATTGCGCTTCACGACGATGTGAATGTGAAATATTCGGACTCTCATAAAAGAGACGGGACGGAGTCAATGGGCGGCTTTTCGATTTCGCTCAGCAGCAATCGCAGATTTCTTCCAAACAATAAGTACAACCTTGCTTGGAGAGCGGCAACTCTCATGATAGAAGAATACGGAAACCGCATTGAAACTAAGGGCAGCCTGGAAATCTCTCTATTTAAGAGAATCCCGGTGGCGGCAGGTATGGCGGGTGGCAGCAGTAATGCGGCAGCTGTAATGCATGCGATAAATGCGCTTTGGGATTTGGATTTATCTCTGGATGAGCTTTGCGAAAAAGGCGCTGTATTGGGTTCGGATATTCCGTTTTGCTTAATCGCCCAAGCTAAGTGTAATAACAACTTACCGCATAAGATTGTGAGCTCGCCCAAAGTCGGAGCCTGTGCAAGAGCAAGGGGAACCGGCACGGATTTGCAAATCGTAACACCCTTAAGAGCCGGAATCTTAGTTGCAACTCCCAAAATGGGGGTTTCTACAGGCAGCGTTTTTAGTGCAATTGACAGTTGTGAAATTGTTGAAAGACCCGATAATGACGCGCTTTGCCGTGCCCTAAAAAGGAGGCGGCGCGAGGATGTCTTTCCTGAGATGATTAATGTTCTTGAGGAAGTTACCTTAAAAGAATATCCTGAAGTAGCAAAGCTGAAGCAGCTTATGACAGAGCTTTGTCATAATGCCGAAAAGGTTTTGATGAGCGGTAGCGGTCCTACGATTTATGCCGTTTTCTTTGATGTAAATTCACCAAAAGAATTTTCGACGATACTGAGGGAAAAGGATTATATATGCTATTGGACGAAAACCATGCTATAGTATTTTATTTAGAATGGAGAAGATTATGGACTTACAAGGTGTCAACATGGATGTACGCAATCATAGACCTCTGAGAGAGATTGTCTATGAAGAATTAAAGAAAAATATCATGACGGGCAATATCGTTCCGGGAACTCGCCTTATGGAGGTTGAACTGTCCAACCAAATGGGTGTCAGTCGTACTCCTATCAGAGAAGCTATTCGTAAGCTGGAAAAGGAAGGTCTTGTTACCATTCAGCCAAGACACGGCGCATACGCATCTGAGATTTCTATGGAGGATATGGTGGATTTGCTGGATGTCAGAGAAGAGCTTGAAGGCTTTTCTGCACAGCTTGCTGCAAACAAAATTACACCTGAGGAAATAAACAGGCTGGAGAATATTACGGATTCATATGAACTTGCAGTTAAGCAAAACGACACAGAACAGATGATAGCCTGTGATGAAGAATTTCACAAGGAGATAGTCTCTATTACCGGTAATGAGACCTTGGTAAAATTCAGCACAATGGCGCAGGAGCTGGCGCTCCGCTTCCGATATATATATTATGATGATTTTTCAAGATATGAAAATATGCCGAGCGAGCATAGAGGGATTATTGCCGCACTAAAGAGCGGCGATGGCGAAAAGGCTCGCCGAGTAGTTTCCGAGCATATAGAGTCATTAAAAGTGTTTGTAATTGAAAGCGCAAAAAGCGGATTTAAGGTTCAAAGATAGCAAGATACTAAGCAGCAAATTAGATTCAAATAAACATAAAAACTCCTCGAGATTTTGGCATTCTCGAGGAGTTTTATAATAACCCCGCGTTTTGCGCGGGGTTATTATTTATTTAATTTCCGGCGACTATCAGGCTTCAGATAAAGTAACAGTAATGTCTACAGTTTCATCATTCCGAATTACCGTCACCTTAACCTTATCACCCGGTTTATGCTTGTTCAGCTCGTTTCTAAGATCAGCGGCGGACTTTATCTTTGTTTTATCAAAATAATATATCATATCTCCAGGCTGAAGTCCTGCTTCTTTAGCTTTATCTGAGAGTATCTCTGATATGTAGATTCCGGTGCTTCTGACACCGTACTTCTGGGCGTTTTCCGCGCTTGTCAAATCAACGATATTGACACCGATAACGGCTCTTCCGCTAACCTTACCGTTTTCGATAAGATCTTTTGCTATCTTTGATGCAGTATTTATCGGAATTGCAAATCCAATTCCCTCTATATTTGAGCCGGATGTCTTAGCTACAACTATGCCGATTAAGTTTCCTTGACTGTCAAAAAGACCTCCTCCTGAATTTCCCGGATTGATAGATGTATCGGTTTGGAGAAGCGTCATAGGCTTGCCCTCGACCTGCAACTGTCTGTCAAGAGCACTGATAATTCCGGACGAAACACTTCCTCCTAATTCACCAAGAGGGTTTCCTATAGCGATTGCAGGATCTCCGACTGATAGTGAAGCGGTGTCGCCGTATTTTACAGCCGTATATCCGGAGCCGTCAATTTTAAGAACTGCAATATCCGTATCGCTGTCTGAGCCTATGACGGTGGCTTTTTTAGTGGAGCCGTCCTTTAATCTTACAGTAATGTTGGATGCTCCGTTAATTACATGGTGACAGGTTATGATATATCCGTCGCTGTCTATGATTACACCGGAACCGGCACCTTGAGTTACATAATTTTTAATCCACGAGTCATTATTTACCTTTTCAGTTTGAATTTCTACGACGGCATTTTCGTTCATAGAAACTATCTCTTTAACTGACTTGCTTGCACCTGTTGATTTAGTCAGAGTGTAATTCGTTGCGGACACCTTATTATTTGAATTTGAAAATACATTCGTATAGTTGTCTGCCAGAGCAAGACCGCCGATGGTCAGTCCGGATGTAGCGAGCATTCCGCAAAGCATACAAGCGATAAATGCTTTCTTTGTTATATATTTGGAACGGGTTTTGGAGTCCGAGCTTGTGGTGTTCCCGTTTCTATAATTTTTATTTTTGCTAAAATCTTTCAGCCCGGAAATATCGTATGAGTAGTTATCAAATACTCTTGTTGTATTGACTTCCTGTTCCCGTTCTAAAGGATTTATTTGCTTCTTCATACTTTGAGAATCTGAGGCACTCATCGGCTCAGGTGATGACCCGCTTTCGATTTTGCTTAAGTTTTCTGCGTCTTGGGAAGTTGCCTTTGGCGGGTCGATATTATTGTTATCGCCGAATGGCGGTTTGAATTCATTATTAAAGTCCATAAATACACCTCTTTCATTAGAATATATTTTATTTATACACCGATTATATTGATTTTATATGGTTTTTCTGTGATAAAAGGGTTAATCCTATGCAATTATTTGGAAGTATATATTTGTATGTACTTGTTGGACAGATGATATGGAGGAGATACAAAAGCAGATTAAAAAATATATTTTTGATGTAAGCCACAAAAAATATTTTTTTGTGGTAAAATATTAAATTGAGTTTGTGAAAGGATTATAAGGATATGAGAGATATCACGATAAAGATAACCGGCAAAAGATTTGTTGGTGATACTGTAGAAGAGGAACTTGAATTCATAAGCGACGGCAAGATGTTTGATAAGGGTGATGCAAAATACTTTATTTACGACGAAAGTGAATTTTCAGGATTTCCGGGTTGTAAAACGAGCCTGAAACTTACAGATAAAAGCCTTAGAATGAAGAGAATCGGGGGAACCGCAAACGATTACGGAGCGACTCTTGAGTTTGAAGCGGGAAAGCGCTTCAAAAGCAGTTATAATACACCATATGGAACAATGTTTCTCGAGGTTTTGACAAACAGTATTAAAAGAGAGCTGTCTCCGGAAGGTTTTGGAAAGATAACACTGGAATATGATGTTAGCTTAAAAGGTATGATTGAAGGCCGTAATGAGCTTGCGATAGAGATTATGCAGTAGGTATGAGTATGGATAAGAAACATAGATGGATATCGAGAATAATTGTAGGAATAATAATTTTTAGCATGGTTGCGTCTACGATATTTCTTTCGTTGCAATTGTAATTTTTAGGTGTGAGGAGTAAATATGTATAAGCAAGGATTTGACTCGGAAAAGTATTTAGAAGAACAATCTCATTATATTCTGCAAAGAATTAATGAAAAAGAGGGGGAACGACTCTATTTGGAATTTGGGGGGAAGCTGGTTCACGATAAGCATGCGATGAGAGTTTTGCCGGGCTTTGATGAAAATGCAAAGATAAAACTGCTTCAGAAAATGAAAGATTCAGCGGAGGTTATTATTTGCATCTATTCAGGGGATATAACCACCAGTAAGACAAGACATGATTTCGGAATAACATACGACCTTGAGGTTCTTAGACTTATCGATACATTCAGAAAGTATGATTTGAATATAAACAGCGTTGTTGTAACAAGATATGAGGATGCTCCGGCGGTAAATATGTTTATCAAAAAGCTGGAGAGGCGCGGGATAAAAACCTATAAACATTACTTTACAAAGGGATATCCTACAGATGTAGAAACTATAGTGAGTGAAGAAGGATACGGTGCGAATCCGTATATAGAGGTCACAAAGCCTCTTGTAGTTGTAACAGGTCCGGGCGGCGGTTCCGGAAAGCTTGCAACATGTTTATCGCAGCTTTACCATGATTATATGAGAGGTCACAAAGTAAGATATGCAAAATTTGAAACCTTTCCTGTCTGGAATCTGCCTCTTAAGCATCCGGTCAACCTCGCATATGAATCGGCGACGATAGACCTAAAAGATGTGAATATGATTGACTCGTTCCATCTTGATGCTTACGGAGAAAGGGCGATTAATTACAATAGAGATATAGAAGTATTTCCTGTTGTAAAGCGAATTATAGAGAAGATAACCGGAGAAGATTCGGAATACAAATCACCTACGGATATGGGCGTTAATAGAGTAGGGTTTTGCATAACAGATGATGAAGCCTGCCAAGATGCTTCATGTCAAGAGATTATCAGGCGTTTTCTGATTTCTGCGGTTGATTTCAAGAAAGGAAAAATTGACAGCGATGCGCTTGACAGAGCAGAGCTTTTGATGAAGGAAGTCGGCAAGGATGTAAGCGACAGGATAGTAGTACAAAAGGCAAGGGACTATGCGGAGTACAAAAGGGAACTTTGTGAAAAATATGTAAATGCAGTTGTTATGGCGATAGAAATGCCGGACGGAAAACTGATTACAGGACGCAGTTCAAGGCGCATGGTAGCGGCAGCCGCAGTAGTGCTGAATGCAATCAAATATCTTGCACACATGGAAGATGATTTGCTTTTAATAGAACCCCAGGTTCTTGAAACATCTCAGAAGCTGAAGACGGATATACTGGGATATGATAGAAGCAGTCTGAACTGTGAAGAAATTTTGATGGCATTGACGATTTCCGGAGCATCAGATCCTAAAGCGCAGCTCGCCGCGAGCAAGCTTCCGATGCTTCACGGCTGTAGAGCCCACTGCACAGCAATTCTATCGGATAGAGATGAACAAACTTTGTCCGCACTTGGGATAGATGTAACTTGTGATCCGGAGTATGTAACAACAAATTTATATAGTAACTAAATAATTTAAGGAGTAGTCTTGAAACAAGAACAACGATACACACAGACTGAATATGTAAGGCGGTATGTAAGGCTTATTATAAGATGGAGCTTGCTGTCGATAATAATCGGAGCAGTCTGCGGAATTGTTGGGGCATTGTTTTATAACGGTGTGCTTTATGCGACAAGTTTTCGTAAAGAACATCAATGGCTGCTCTTTTTGCTTCCCTTAGCCGGCATTGCAATCGTATATATGTATAAGAAACTCGGTCTTGAAGGAAAGGGTACTGATGATATTATAGATTCTGTACACGAAAGCGCACCCATCAAGATTAGGCTTGTTCCCGCAATTTTTGCAGCGACCATGTTGACTCATCTATTTGGCGGCTCGGCGGGTAAAGAGGG
Organism: Eubacterium sp.; assembly: GCA_034180045.1. Lineage (GTDB taxonomy): Bacteria > Bacillota > Clostridia > Peptostreptococcales > Anaerovoracaceae > Eubacterium_B. Next base: position 61,857 of record JAXFOY010000020.1, on the reverse strand, counting down.
AGCAGCATTGCAGCTTGGCGGAGGTATAGGAAATTATATAGGAAGAAGAGTGAATCTGCATTCGGAAGATTTGCGTATTGCTACAATGGCAGGTATGGCTGCGTTTTTCGCAGCGATATTCGGAACTCCTCTTACGGCGACTGTATTCGTTGTGATGTTTATCAAAGTGGGGCATCTTTACCAAATGGCAGTATTCCCGTGTTTTTTGTCATCGTATACAGCTAATTGGGTGGCAGGAAATCTGGGCGTGGTTTCGTTCGGTTTTCATATTACCATACCTACAACAACACCATATTTGATGTTGAAGATTCTGATTCTGGCAGCGCTTTGCGGGTTGGTTTCCACGCTTATGTGTAATAGTTACAGATTTATTCACTCGCTTTACGATGAGATTTTTTCTAATTCATATTTCAAAATTATATCCGGCGGCTTAATAATCATTTTGCTAAGTCTCTTGGTCGGTAAGGATACATATAATGGGGCAGGAAGCGAAACTATAGCCTTAGCTCTGTCAGGCGGAAATGAAGGATATTTTGCATTTCTGCTTAAAATTCTATTCACCGCATTGACTTTGGGTGCAGGATTTAAGGGAGGAGAAATTGTTCCTACGCTGTTCATCGGAACAAGTTTCGGATGTGTCATAGCGCCTCTTCTCGGAATCCCGTCTTCGTTCGGAGCCGCTCTCTGTATGGTTGCGTTATTTGGCGGAGCGACGAATACCATGCTTGCTCCGGTGTGCCTGGCTATTGAATGCTTTGGCGGTGGAGGTATTCAGATGTTCGCCCTGGCAAGCTTTGTAGGGTATCTCTGTTCAGGATATAACGGACTTTACTCAAGCCAAAAAATCTTATATTCAAAGCTTCAGTCAAGACAAATTGAGATTAGAACAAATAGAAATCATATGGTTAAAAGACATGAACCTGAGGCTATCAGCAGGCTTGTCAGCCAAAAAAGCAAGAGAACATATAGAAAGATGGTAGGAATCGCAAAACGCAAAAAGAATATAAAGCGAAGGAAATAGGAATATCAAGGCTATATAAAAAGCAGGAGCTTAGAGCATATTTGCTCACAGGCATCCTGCTTTTATTTGATTTAATGAAAATATCAGAGTTCAAACTAAAGCATACTTTGCAATTTTTTTATGTCAAGGGCGTCATACTTTGATAGAAGAGTTACTAATATCTGCGCTATCTTTTTGCAACCGGAAGCAACATCACTTTCGAAGTTTAGCGGCATAATAGGGTCGTGTAAGGATTTGCGAAGAAGCATCCAGCCTTTTATATCCGCCCGGTTAAAGTTTATTCGCACTCCCTCGTAATTTGGTTCTTCAAGTGCGCATTCCTCAACTTCTCCGGCAGAAATTGATTCGCGAAGTCCGTCTATGATTTGATCAGCCAAATCGGAAAAATTTTCGCCATTGATAGGGAGTCTAAGCTCAGTCTTTTCAACGGCTTCAGCTAAATCGTTTATTAACGATGAAATGCCTTTCCCCGCCTGCTTGCATTTTGCGGCCTCAATCACTATTTTGGTCGCAAGATAAGCGCCGTCGTCGAGGAAAAAGTTTTCTTTATATGCGGCATGACCCGAGGTTTCGATTGCCAGCGCGCTGTCTATTCCATTTTCGTTTAGGCTTATAGCTTTATTTATTACATTGCGGTATCCGCGCTTAAAGCGGAGGTGTTTCAGTCCGAGTTTGCCCTCTAAAAAATCGCTTAGAGCCTGGGATGTCACGCTGTCTGTAACTACAGTAGTTCCGGGGTTTGATTCTGCGATGAGTGCGGCAGCCAGAGCAACGATAGCATTTTTGTTTATTTCTTTGCCGTTTTCATCAACCGCAGAGGCTCTGTCAACATCGGTATCGAAAATTATTCCCAAATCTGTCTTCGCTTTTTTTACAGCAGCACAAATAGATTCTATCGCATCCTTATCTTCCGGGTTCGGTATGTGATTCGGAAAATTTCCATCCGGCTCGAGAAATTGAGAACTGCTTACATCTGCGCCCAGTGGAGCTAAGACTTTCTCTGCATAAAACCCTCCGGCGCCATTTCCGGCATCAACGGTAATTGAAAGTCCGCTAAGAGGTTTTTCACCGGCATTTATGCCCGATACGATTAAAGTGCGAAGATGTTTGCTATAAACATCCATCAAATCTATGTGCTCAAGAACTTTTTCCTCAGCAGGAAGCAAGTTTGAAAGTATGGAATTGGATTCTGCAAAAGTGATGATATCGGTAATGTCGCCTTTATCAAGTCCGCCGTTAACGTCAAAAAACTTCATACCGTTGCGGTTTGAAGGCATATGGCTTGCGGTGACCATTATAGCTCCGTCGCATCGAAATTCTTCGAAGACGGTAGACATAAACATAGCGGGTGTTGAGGCAAGCCCTGCATCCAAAACCCTTACACCATATGGAATCAATGCCTCAGCTATGCAATTTGAAAAGTCCGCGCCTGACAGCCTGGAATCGCGACCTACGGCTATACAAATGTCCGTCGGCGATTTATCGTTATTATGTGAAAGAAGGTATAGAAAGCCTTTTGAGAGACGAGAAATCGCTTCTGAGTCAAGATTTACAGCTTCACCCAAAACGGTGTCCATGGCTATACCTCGTATATCGCTTCCATTTTGCAGTTTTGAATAATCGTAAGCCATTTTTACTCCTTATATCAAAATATTAAATCAAAGTAATTTTAATAAAAATCCGTCGTAATTTATTTTTTAACTGAGCCGTCAGCGTTGAAAAGCGGAAGCTTTTCCAGGAAAACTATATCGTCCCTGCTCGCAGCATCACCTTCAGCGAGTACAGCCATGCGGCAAACAATTTCTCCGCCCACGGTGTTGACCAATTTCTCCATTGAGCGCAGGGATTCGCCTGTACTTATGACATCATCGAGGATAAGGACTCTTTTTCCTTTGATAAGTGCGGCTTCCTTTTCGCCTATACAGAGTGTTTGCACATGGTCCGTCGTAATAGAATCCACACTTGTCGAGATGATGTTCTCCATGTAAAGCTTAGCGGATTTTCTAAGAACTACATAGTCTTTACCGCCGGAAATTTTGGCAATCTCATATGCCAACGGAATTCCTTTAGACTCTGCGGTTACTATTACATCAAATTCAGGTGCTTTGGCAAGGAGTTCTTTAGCAGCCGCTTCAGTAATCGCTACATCACCAAACATAACAAAAGCTGCAATATATAATTCGTCATTAATAGGACAAAGCGGCAGCTGTCTGGTAAGCCCGGCAATTTTCATTTCATAATTCATTTTGGTTTTCCTCTTAGTTTTAGAATTTAATTTATTTTCGTTTGAACATACGAATATATTATACATTTGTCATTTAATACTTGCAAGGCAAAAGGCGCGTCTTGCGACACGCCCTTTCGGAAATTTATTTGATTTCAAATTTGAGTTGAGTTTCAAGTATGAATTAGTTATTTTAGAAAGACAGTCCTTTTACGAGGGTATAGAATCTTAGAGCGAATAGAAGCGCAGAAACCCACATAACTACAGGAATTTTATTGATGTTGCCGCTGAGGATTTTTAGGATTACCCAAGCGAGCATTCCGAACATGATTCCGTTTGCAATCGAGTATGTGAAAGGCATCATGATGAGAGCAAGGAATCCTCCTACTACATCTGCCATATCACCTTCGAAAGTCATATTCTTAACGGTACTCATCATCAAAAGTCCAACCCACACAAGAGCAGGAGTTGTTGCAAATCCCGGAATGGCGAGGAATATTGGGGAGAAGAACAAAGCGATGATGAACAGGACTGCACTTGTGAGTGCGGTTAAGCCTGTGCGTCCGCCCGCAGCAACACCTGCCGAAGATTCAACATAACTCGTAACTGTTGAAGTTCCAAGGCAAGCACCCGCAACTGTGCCGACCGCATCTGCCAGGAGAGCACCTTTGGCATTTGGAAGGTTTCCGTTTTCGTCGAGAAGATTTCCTTTTGAGGCAACACCTATAAGTGTGCCTACAGTGTCAAAGATGTCTACGAATAGGAAAGAAAAAACAATAGTAGCAAATGTAATTATGTTTTTTGATATCCATGTAAAGTCAAAAGCGAACAATTCCGGAATCTTAGGGATAAAGCTGCTTCCTTTTAGGCTTGGGTATAGTGAGAATGCCTCAAGTTCAGGATTTACAACATACCAGCCTGTTGCCTGAGCAATCATTCCTAAAGCCCATGTTCCAATTATACCGATAAGGATGGCACCTTTGACATTGAAGTGATGAAGAACGGCAATCAGTATAAAACCGACCAGAGCGAGAATGAACTGCGGGCTGTTGACCGCACCCATGTCAACTAATGTTTCCGGGCTTGCAATAACGATGCCGGCACCCTTTAGACCTATTATCGTTATGAAGAGTCCTATACCTGCGGTAATTCCGTATTTTAGGTTTTCCGGAATGTCGTTTACAAGCTTTTCTCTGAAGTTTGTAAATGAAAGCAAGATGAAGACGATACCTTCAACGAGAACTGCGGCAAGAGCTATCTTCCATGGGTCTTGGATTCCCGCCTTAGCCATAGGAATACATACAGAAAATGCAAAGTATGCGTTAAGCCCCATGCCGGAAGCAAGGGCAACAGGGTAGTTGGCAAAGAATGCCATGCAAAGTGTTGCGAATGCAGCGGAAACGGCTGTAGCTGTAAAAATTCCGGCACGATCCATGCCTGCTGCCGATAAGATGTTAGGGTTAACCGCCAAAATGTAAACCATCGATAGGAAGGTTGTAAAACCGGCAACAACCTCTGTACGGGTATCTGTGCCGTGAGCCTTTAATTTGAAAAGCTTTTCCATAATTAAATATATCTCCTTTGTTATGTTTGAATAAAATAAGTACAGTGTCATTATAATTTAGCAATACCTCGTTTGACCATAATAAAAATTCCGTGTCGAAGAAAAAAGCGAATATTTTTGAAAAATTTTTTCTCAAAACTGCAAAAAACCGAACAATAACTCGTATATGCTCGTATAATATTCGGGAACGGGAATGGGAATGGGGCGCTTTAATCAAAAACAAAAGAAGAACCTCGATGTATGCATACAAGGTCCTTCTTTTGTTGGATCTTTCAAATAGGTTTGAATAAGTTACTTGCGTTTTTCGGGTAGCTGTGCCAGTATTACGGCGATGAAAATGACTATGCAGCCGAGAATCTCGAAGAAAGTCATTCGTTCACCGATTAGAATAACACCGGACAGCACGGCAAATACCGATTCCAAACTTAGAATCAGTGATGCTGAAGTCGGCTCCGCATTTTTTTGTGCTACAACTTGAAGCGTATATGCTATACCGCATGAAAAAACACCGGCATAGACGATTGGGAACCAACAGTCTAAAATTTGGGAAAGCTGAGGTGATTCAAAAATCAGCATAAGTATAAATCCGATTGAACCTGCAACCAAAAATTGTATACAAGATAGTTTTACTCCATCGCACTTAGGCGAGAAGTGGTCTATGGCAAGTATGTGGCAAGAAAAGACGAAGGCACACAGAAGTATGAATAAATCGCCTTTTTCTATGCTGAATCCCACGCCTTTGCCTGCGAGCGTCAGCAGATAGAACCCTACAGCTCCAAGTATTACACAAAACCATACGAGCGGACGAACTCTCTTGCCGAGAAAAAGTCCAAGTAGAGGTACTATCATTATATACAAAGCTGTGATGAAGCCCGCCTTGCCCGCGTCGGTATCAAAGAAAATGCCGAACTGTTGTAAACTGGATGCGATTGCAAGAAAAATTCCGCATACGATTCCGCCGACGATAAGAGTCTTTTTTTCTTGTGGCTTAGCCTGTTTGCTTTCCGATTTACCCGTTTTTGATAAAACCAAAATGACGGGAATAAGGGAAATTCCGCCGATAAGAGTGCGTATGCCGTTATAGGTAAAAGGCTCCAAAGTTGCACCCGCCTTCTGTGCAACAAAGGATGACCCCCAAATAAGTGCCGTCAGAAGCAGCAACAGGTTGCTTATCATTCTTTTGCTCATAATAACATTCCTTTAGTAACATAATAAAATTTCTTAATGATATATATTCGATTATATATTTGATTTTTAATGTATGCAATAAGGCAATCTTTTATTCAATACAAATTTGTGATAAAATCGTTGTATCTAATACAACATTTAAGAGAATTGAGGGCTATATAGTATGAACAAATCCTTTTTTTGTACAGATGAAACTAAGCTTGCTAAGCGTCTATCCGAAATCTTACCTCTTGACGAAGATGCCATGAAAGCCGCAAAGGAGCGGCAAGATTATAGAGTCAAGGTGCCGACCAGCCTGGGCAGACTCGAGGATATGAGTATAAGGCTCGCAGGAATTACAGGTAAGGTCTACGGTAATAATGTTGATAAGCAGGCAATAGTTCTCATGTGTGCAGATAACGGAGTTGTAGATGAGGGCGTCGCATCTGCGCCGCAGATGGTAACTCTGATGCAGACGATTAATTTTACAAAGAGGATAACCGGAGTGGGAGCTCAAGCCGCGTACTTCGGCATAGATATTCTTGATATTGATGTAGGGGTGAAACTGCCTGTTCCGCCGGAATATCTTGCAGAAGACATGCTGGTGGACGGTATGATTCAGCCCTTGGTTGTAGATAGAAGAATCGCCGACGGCACCAAGAATCTTGCAAAGGAACCCGCGCTTACCCGAGAGGAGGCTATTGCGGCTATCATGGTAGGGATAGAGGCATCAGATGCGATTAAGGCAGCCGGCAAACAGATATATGGTGTAGGAGAAATGGGCATAGGTAACTCTACAACTGCTGCGTGTATAATCAGTGCAATTACGGGAATTGACGCCGAAAAGATAGTCGGCAGAGGTGGAGGATTAAACGACGAGGGTCTTAATAAAAAATATAGAGTGGTTTCGGATGCAGTGACGAGATATGCGACGGATGACCCCATAGAATTAGCCGCTTCACTGGGCGGTTACGATATTTGTGCTATGGCAGGCGCCTATCTGGGAGCAGCCATAAACAGGATTCCTGTGGTAATTGACGGATATATATCTATTTCTGCGGCTCTCCTCGCAGCCGAAATAGCTCCGGCGGCTAAAGATTTTATGTTTACTTCACACTTCTCACAGGAGCCGGGCTATAAGGCTGCGGTCAAGAAGCTTGGAATCAGACCGATGTTTGATTTGGAGATGAAACTTGGCGAGGCGAGCGGCTGCCCTATCGCTTTTAAGATTATGGAAGCTTCTTGTGCCGTGATGAACGGCATGGAGAGCCTGGAGGAGGGGCAGATAGATGATAGTTATTTAGATGAATTGAGAGAAAAGAATCTGTTCTGATTATGAATGTATTTATAAGTGGTGGAGCTAAGAACGGTAAGTCGTCGTTTGCCCAAAAGTATGCATTTGACATGGCGGGTGAAAATAAACTATATTACCTGGCTACTATGGTTGCCGTAGATGAAGAGGACGAAAACAGGATTAAAAGACATATTGAGGACCGTGACGGTATGGGGTTTATTACTGTTGAAAAACCTATGAACATGTGTGAGCTCTTCGAAGCTCCATATAACCTTGACAGGAATGGAGTTTTTTTGCTCGATAGCGTAACGGCTCAGCTTGCAAACGCTATGTTCGGCACAGGAGAATTCGACAAAGATGCCGCTGCAAAGGTGGCAGATGACCTGGTTCACTTTGCAAAGATAAGCGGGAATGTTGTTTTTGTTTCAGATTATATATATTCCGAAGCGCGAATATTTGATGATTTTACCGAAAGCTATAGGAGAGGACTTGCATTAATAGACAGGAAGCTTGCAGAGGTTTGCGATATGGTATGTGAAGTTGTATGCGGCAATGTAATTACTCACAAAGCTGTTCTTCATAAATCTGAAAATAACGATATATCTAAGTTGATTTAGGGAATTTGGTAATATGAAAAATATAATTACAGCTTTTTTTATGGCATGGGGAAACTTTTTGACCCTTCCTTGTCCGTATAAACGTTGGAACAGCGAGTTAAAAAATATGATGCTGGCTTTCTTGCCGAGCGTCGGCGCTGTTGCGGGTGTGCTTTGGTTTGCACTCGGCGTAATTCTTTTGAAACTCGGAATTAGTCCGGTTCTCTCATCTCTCGCTCTGACTGTGTATATATATGCCGTTTGCGGATTTATGCATATGGATGGCTACATGGATGTAAACGATGCAATTTTGTCACGCAGACCCATTGAGGATAGGGTGAGAATTCTCAAGGATTCTACAGTGGGTGCCTTTGCGGTAGTGACTTTGATATTTTTAGTGCTCGGTATGTTTGCGTCAGTATTTGAATTTTTTATATCGGTGCATCGTGTAGCGGGGCTGCTACCGCTTCTCGTAATTCCGATTGTCTCAAGAGGTGTGGCGGGGACATGCGTTCTAACCTTTAAGCCGCTTTCGGTAAGCCAATATCTAAAGGATTATGACAAACCGCGCGGAATCTATATTAACATAGTTGCGGTTATGGTGGGCGTACTTGTTTTTATCGTATTGCTTCTTGCAACAATGGCTGATGCAAGAAGTGCATCTTTAGTATCTGTGATTACCGCATCTTTAACGACCGCTTTTGTAACACTTTTAGCTTGTATTAGGGCGCGAAGCAATCTAGGCGGAATGAACGGCGACATAGCGGGATACAGCATTTGTATGGGGGAACTCGGCGGAATGATTTCGCTGGCGCTTTTATGATTTTGCCGAAGCGATAGCGGTATTTTAAGAGATATTTTGATAGGAAGGTATCTGTATGGTTTTGATTTTTGCCGGAGCATATCAAGGAAAGCTTGATTTTGCCAGACGGGCTTTTGAATTTAACGAAGACGATATTTTTTACTGCAACAGTGAAACTGAATCTTTTGATTTGGGAAAAAAAGTAATATACGGTTTGGAAAAATTTATATACGGGTATCAGCAAAGGAATCGGAGTGCAGAAGAATATATAAAAAAGCAGCTGCCTTTGATGTGTGACAAAATAATAATTTGTGAAGATATTTCCCGGGGACTTGTGCCTATGGACAAAATCGAGCGTGCCTGGAGAGAATCTACAGGTCGGATTGTAAATTTGATAGCCGCTCATGCTTCAGAGGTATATACCGTTTTTTGCGGGATTGAAAGTAAGGTAAAATAGTTGGACTCAAAGATTTTAATTTTAAGACATGGAATAACGGAGGGGAATCAGAAGAAATGGTTCTATGGAGCAACAGATATATCTCTTTGTGAAGAGGGAAGGCGCAAGCTTAGAGAACAAAGGGATAACGGCTTTTATCCTCAGGTTTCCGGCGATGTACAGTTTTTCACAACAGGATTAAAGCGCACGGAGGAAACGCTTAAAATTCTCTTTGGAGATGTTGAATATAGACAGATTAAGGACATGCAGGAGATGAATTTTGGCGATTACGAGTGCAAACCCTTTGATTTGCTTAAAGATGATGAACTTTTTCTCGAATGGGGCTATGATGAAACAGGTGAAGTTAAGTTGCCTAATGCCGAATCTCGCAATGAATTCCGTAAGAGAACGAGCCGCGGCGGACGATTTCTGATAAAAGAGCATATATCAAAAAAAGTAGCAGTTTCTGTGATGATTTGCCACGGCGGGGTCATTTCAAGTTTTATGAATGAACTCTTTGATGACGGCAGAACAATGTGGGATTGGATGCCTGAACCGGGATGCGGCTACGAGATTTTGATATCAAATGGCAAACCGAAGGAATATAGGGCGATTGGAAGAATCGGAGATAAGCTTCAGACCACTATAGAGGAGTATGAGGCGGAACAATCAAAAAATATAGAAAAGTAGACGGAGTATGGAGTTTAGATGAGAGATAAAACAAAGAAAAAAGCAGGACTCGGCACATGGTTATACCGGTTGATAATGGTGATTCTCATTGGAATTATGGTCTTCAGCGGATATAAGGTGTATTCTATCTATATGGAATATCACAAAGGGACAGTTGCATATGACGATTTGGCAAAAATTGCCGGAATGGGTGAGAGCGTAGATAAAGAAGAAAAGGACTTGAAAATAGACTGGGATGCGCTCAAAAAAATAAGCGGAGATGTCAAAGGATGGATACGATCCAAAAATACAGTGATAAACTATCCTATTGTTCAAGGTAGGGACAACGATCACTATCTGTATCACATTATGACCGGTGAATATAGTCGCAAAGGTTCGATTTTTATCGACAGCAATATCGGAAGCCCTTTTAATGACTTTTTGACGATAGTCTATGGGCATAGAATGCTTGATGACAGCATGTTCAATAGCCTCGGCAAATACTTTGAGGATGAGAAATATTATAAAGCTCACAAAATTATAGATATTTATACCCCTGAAAAAAACTATAATCTCGAGATTTTTGGGGCAGCCAATGTGAATGCTACAAACAATGCGATATACAACCTTAACATAGGTCAAGACGATAACGATGCAAAATTAAACTACATAAATTACATTTTGAACCATAATGAGCTTGCGGGATATAAGGCGGGAGATGTTGAGGTGAGCGAAAACGACAGACTTGTAATGCTCAGTACATGTACCTACGATCCAGGCGATGATCGCATAGTAATTTGGGGAAGACTGGTAGAAAAGACTCAATAGGAGCAGATGTAATTATAATGCATAAGAAAATCCCCGCGTTTACGCGGGGATGCTTATTTCTATTCTCTAACGGAAACTTCTCCAGATGAAAGCGTTTCGATTTCTCTCATTCGTATTCCCTCCATATACTCAACGACAAGCCCGCCGTTGTCATCTATATCCAGTGCACGAGCTTTGATACGCTTTCCGTCGGCGATGGAGTGCACATAGATGTTTTTGCCCAAAACAAAGCATTTACGCCTATACTCAGGCAAAAAGTTCGTACTTGGAAACCCTTTAATCATAGCAAGAATATTGTCAATTACTATGCCTGCGAGTTTGCTTCTGGAGAAAGTCCCCGCTTCATCGGAAATGCTGCCTGCTATGTTTGCCAGTTCATCGGGAAACTCGCCGGGGAAGCAGTTAATTCCTATGCCGATAAGCAATCTGTCTATTCTTCCGGTTTCTAAATTTGTTTGGGCTTCAGTCAGGATGCCGCATATTTTTTTATTCCTGTAGAATATGTCATTAACCCACTTAATCTTGGGTGATACATTGCAAAGGCTCTCGATGGCTTTGCAAACAGCCAAAGCGGATGCCATGGTTATGAAAGGTGACTTATCAAGATCGAAGCTTGGCTTAAAGGCAACCGTTAAGTAAATTCCGCTGCCGGACGGAGATATAAAACTTCGTCCGAGCCTTCCCTTTCCGGCAGTTTGGCAATTCGCTACAATTACTTGCGGAATGTCCGAAATTGCAAGAGTATGAGCATAATTATTGGTTGAGTCAATCGTATCAAACACGGTAAGCTTGCATACTTCGCTGATACCGGAGCCGATAGCTTCCTCTGTTAGAATATCGATTTTTTCGAGCAGTTTATAGCCCTGACTGGGTCTGCTCAAAATCTTATAACCTGCTTTTTTTAGCCCTGAGGCGGCTTTATTCACCGCAGCCCTTGAAATTCCGAGGTTCTGTGCAAGACTCTCTCCTGAAACAAAAGAACCGTAGTTAGCATCTAAGAGTTTTAGAAGTTCAATTTTGGTGGACATTTTTACCTCCGAATATGCGAATATGATTGAAGCGAGAAATTGACAGTTGTTAAATTCACAGCTGAAAAATAAGCAATCAGCAACAATTGTAAACTTAATGTACTACAATATTATACATTGTTTTGTGTGTTTTGAGAACACCCTGATTTTCAACCCATCTCCTTTATTTTTTCATATTTATATGATAAAATGAGCAGGTAAGCTTGGCAGATATGTCCACAGTTAATTTTAGGAGAATTTATATATTATGGAAGCTCACAGTATAATGTCGCCTATAATACAGATTGTATTATTATTACTCTGTTCGGCTTTTTTTTCCGCAACGGAAACGGCATTTACTTCACTAAATAGAATTAGAATCAAAAATAAGGCGGATGCCGGAGATTTACAAGCGAAGAGAGTATTGGCACTGGAACAGAATTACGATAATTTGCTTTCGACAATTCTTGTGGGAAACAACCTTGTAAACATTGCCAGTACAGCGGTGGCAACCGTTTTGTTCGTAAACTTATATGGGCAGTACGGGGCGACTATCTCAACTATAGTGACGACGATAACCGTTCTCATATTTGGAGAAATAACGCCGAAGAGCCTTGCTAAAGAACATCCGGAGAAATTCGCGATGTTTTCCGCACCTTTGCTGAACTTGTTAAGGATTATTCTAACACCCGTAAACTGGATATTTGCGCAGTGGAAGAAACTGCTTTCGGCAATATTCAAAACTGAAGTTGTGCCCAGCATAACCGAAGACGAACTTGTTACGATAGTAGATGAAGCCTTTGTTACAGGAGGTATAGATGCAGGGCAAAATGAGCTGATTCAGAATGCTATAAGCTTCAGTTCTCTTGAGGCTCAGGATATTTTGACACCTCGTGTTGACATTGAGGCGGTAGAGGTCGATACTCCGGAAGAAGAGATAGACGAGATCTTTAGAACAACAGGATTTTCGAGGCTTCCTGTATATGAGGGAGAACTTGATGATATCATAGGGGTGCTGAATCAAAAGGATTTTCACAACTATGTATACGGTCGAGGTGCCGCAGTATCCGATATGGTAAAACCGGTTGTATATGTGGCAGGGTCTATTAAGGCGGCAGATCTTTTGAGCAAACTGCAAGAGAATAAATGCCGTATGGCAATCATTGTAGACGAATATGGCGGTACTGAAGGAATTGTAACGTCAGAGGATATAATTGAAGAGCTTGTAGGCGAAATATATGACGAGAGTGATACAGTTGCTATGAGAGAAATCACCTTGCAACAAAATGGCAGCTACAGGGTTATAGGCTCTGCAAATTTTGAAAAAATGATGGACTTTTTCGGCGAACAGGCGGAAATTGATGCGACGACGGTCAACGGGTGGGCGGCAATCCAGTTAGATAAGCTTCCTAAAAGAGGGGATCGTTTCGAATACAGTGTAGGAAATAAAATTTTCAAGGCAATTGTAACGAAAGCTGATGAGAGGAAGGCTCTTGAACTTACAATTAGGGTTGAAAATCTTGAAGATAAAATCAGAGAAGGGGAAAAATAATGAGCTTATTAGAAAAAATATTTGGTGATCTTAATTCTAAGGAAATAAAAAAACTCGAAAAAATCGCCGGTCAAGTTGAGGCTTTGGATGATGAAACGTCAAAGCTAAGTGATGACGAACTCAGAGCTAAGACAGACGAGTTTAAGCATAGAATAGCGGACGGAGAAAGTTTGGATGAGCTTTTACCTGAAGCTTTTGCAGTTTGTCGTGAGGCTGCGGTAAGAAGTTTGGGAATGAAGCATTTCCACGTACAGATTATAGGCGGTATAGTTCTTCACCAAGGTCGCATTGCAGAGATGAAGACCGGTGAAGGTAAAACTTTGATGGCAACGCTGCCGGTTTACCTGAACGCACTGACCGGCAAAGGCGTACATGTAGTAACCGTCAATGACTACTTGGCAAAGCGTGACGCTGAGTGGATGGGAAAACTTTATACGTTCCTGGGTCTTAGCGTCGGCTGTGTGCTTAACAGCATCGGCGGAGATGAAAGAAAAAAAGCATATCGCTGTGACATCACATATGGAACAAACAATGAGTTCGGCTTTGATTATCTAAGAGATAATATGGTTATTTATCAAGAAGAACTTCTTCAGCGCGAACTGAACTATGCAATCATAGACGAGGTCGATTCCATTTTGATAGATGAAGCGAGAACTCCTTTGATTATTTCGGGACAAGGGGATAAATCCACAGACTTGTACCAAAAGGCGGACAGGTTTGTAAAGACGCTTACAAGAGGTGAGCAAATTGATGAAAAGGATGCGAATCCGACAGGCGATTATATCGTGGATGAAAAGGATAAGCAGGTTTCGTTGACGGATGCCGGCGTAAACAAAGCTGAAGCTTTCTTTGGGGTGGAAAATTACGGCGATCCTGAGAATATGGAGATTAATCATCATGTATTGCAGGCTCTTAAGGCTCACAATATCATGGAAAGAGATGTTGACTATATAGTTAACGATGGCGAAATTTTGATTGTAGATGAATTTACAGGTCGTCTGATGATAGGTCGTAGATTCAGCAACGGACTGCATCAGGCAATAGAGGCAAAGGAACGTGTATCCGTAAGATCGGAATCTAAGACTTTGGCAACGATTACTTTGCAAAATTACTTCCGTATGTATGGAAAACTCTCAGGAATGACGGGTACGGCAAAGACTGAGGAAGAGGAATTCCGTGACATCTATAATATGGATGTTGTTGTTGTACCTACTAACAAAGCACCTCAGAGAATTGACCTTCCTGACTCCGTATATTCAAAAGAGGCCGGTAAGTTTAAGGCTTTGGCAAATAAGGTTGCCGATGTTCACAAGACAGGACAGCCTGTGCTTGTGGGTACTATTTCTATTGAAAAATCAGAGCTTTTAAGCAATCTTTTAACAAAAAGAGGAATAAAGCACAATGTCCTTAACGCTAAACAACATGAGAGAGAAGCTGAAATTGTCGCTGAAGCGGGTAGACTGGGACAGGTAACCATAGCGACCAATATGGCGGGGCGCGGTACGGATATTATCTTGGGAGGTAATCCTGAATTTGAGGCAAAGAGAGAGATGAAAAGGCTCGGTTACACTGATGAACACATTCTCTTTGCAACAAGTTTTGTAAAAAGCGATGATGAGGAGCTAAATGCGGCAAGAAGGAAATTTGCAGAGCTTCACGAAAAATATAAGCTGGAAAGACAGCCTGAACACGAACAAGTTGTGGAACTTGGAGGCCTATGTATTCTCGGTAGTGAAAGACATGAATCCAGGCGTATTGATAATCAGCTAAGAGGTAGAGCCGGTCGTCAGGGAGACCCGGGAAGCACTCAGTTCTTTATTTCTCTTGAGGATGAACTTATGCGCCTTTTCGGCGGAGAACGCATGCAAGGGCTGGTAGGAAAAATGGGACTTGCCGATGACGAGCCGCTTGAGACGAGTCTGCTTTCAAGAACCATAGAAAACGCACAGAAAAAAGTGGAAGGCAAGAACTTCGGAATCAGAAAATATGTTCTGCAATACGATAATGTAATGAATAAGCAGAGAAGCATTATCTATGGAGAAAGACGTAAGGTTCTGTTTGGTGAGGACATTCGTTCTGATATAATGAACATGAAAGACAATCTCGTCAGCGCTATAGTTACGCCTGTAACCATGGTAAGTAAATTCCCTGAGGAATGGGACTTTGCAGAACTTGGACGAAACCTCAACAAGCTCGTGCCGGGATTTAATTTAAGAAGTGACTTTGATGAGGACACATTAAGGGACATGACGACCGAATCGTTAATAGACGATGTTTGCTCACAGTTGGATGACCTGTACAAAGAAAAAGAAGCTGAAATAGGCGAAGAACACATGCGTGAGATAGAGCGCGTAATTCTACTTCGAGTTGTTGATAACCTATGGATGGATCATATAGATGCTATGGATCAGTTAAAGTCAGGTATAGGGCTTCGTGCGATAGGACAACAGGATCCTGCCGCTGAATACGGCAAAGAAGGCTTTGACATGTTCGAGCAAATGATAGGCGCTATTCAGGAGGATACCGTAAGATATTGTTATAGTGTATCCGTAAATACAAGTACTGAGAGAAAAGCAGTTGTTGCCAGCGGTAAAGCGAGCAAGTCCGAGTATAGTGACGCAGATGCTAAAAGCGGTGGACCTGCAAGTGCACCGAAAGAGAACAAAACGGTAAAGCAAGATCCCGTAAAGCGAAATCAACCAAAGATTGGCAGAAATGATGCCTGCCCGTGCGGAAGCGGGAAAAAATATAAGAACTGCTGCATGAAAAAAGATATGGCAGAATAGGGATGAGGATATAAATCATAAAATTGTAAGCCGAACCATAAAATTTACAGATAGGAGATGATTCTATGTTGATGCTTGATGCGATTAAATTGGATTTGCCGAAAGCGGAAGCAAAACTAAAAGAGGCAGGTGAGTCTCTTTGACCTTGCGGGTCTTAGAGAACGTATAAGTAAAATGAATAAACAGAGCGAGCAAGCGGATTTTTGGAGTGATACCGAAAAAGCGCAGAGCCTGCTCAAAAAGAAAAAAAGCCTGGAGAACACGGTGAACGAATATGACAGGTTGTTATCGGGCTTTAGCGATGTAAGCGAAATGATAGAAATTGCAGAGGAGCTTGACGACGAAGAGGAAGCATCTTCCATAGTGACGCTCTTTGATGAAATTTCAAGAGATGCCGAGGCTTTTAGACTGAAGCTCCTCCTCGACGGAAAACATGATCACAGCAGTGCCATTTTGTCGGTGCATGCCGGAACAGGTGGTGTAGATGCGATGGACTGGGCGGAAATGCTCATGCGTATGTATATGCGTTGGGCGGATAAGCGCGGTTATGGAGTCAAAATAGTTGACTTGCAGGATGACACGGAGGCAGGCATTAAAAGCGTAACTATGATAATAGATGGTGAAAATGCCTATGGCTATCTAAGACGAGAAAACGGCGTTCACAGACTGGTGAGAATTTCACCGTTTAATGCAGCGGGGAAAAGGCAGACTTCCTTTGCTTCTGTAGAGATTATGCCGGAAATTGACGGGGATTTCAGCGTAGAGATAAATCCACAGGACTTGAGAATAGATACCTATAGATCCAGCGGTGCGGGAGGGCAGCATGTAAATACGACGGACTCTGCAATACGAATCACGCATCTGCCAACAAACATAGTTGTTACCTGTCAAAACGAGAGAAGCCAACATCAAAACCGCGAGGTAGCTATGAGAATTTTAGCTTCAAAGCTCACAGAGCTTGCGGAGAGAGAACACAAGGAAAATCTGGCTGAACTCAAAGGCGATTTTTCACAGATAACCTGGGGTTCGCAAATCAGGTCATATGTTTTCCAGCCGTATACTATGGTTAAAGATCATCGCACCGGGGCTGAAGTTGGAAATGTTTCATCGGTAATGGATGGAGAGATAGATTATTTTATAAATGAAGAGTTAAAAGCAAAGATATAAAGTGCGTACAATCAACCGCCGATATTGCGGTGGTTGAGCCTTTACCCTGGATTCAGGTGACTAAACAGCTTTTCTTCCAAATCTACACACCAAAATGTTTGAATATCAACCAGTAGGATTTCGGAAAGCAAAATCGCATGGTAAAGAGATATGGTCTGCCTGCCGTTTTCAATGGCGCTATAGGTAGAGCGGCTTATGCCAAGCTGCAATGCCAAGCTGCTTTGCGACAGACCTCTAACTTTTCTAATCATACGAAGATTATTACACAGAACGAGATTAAATTCATCAAACTCCATAAATGCTCCTTTAATACTTTTAATTGCCGATATAAAAATATAAAGATACATACATGATATAATTCAAATTGTGCAGAAATCACATAGCAGTATGATAGCGATTAAATTATATAGCAATACATATGCCTATAAAAGGAAGTCAAACTTCCGAAAGCGGAAGCGCAGCTTCCTTTAAGATGTATTTCAATACCCATAAAATAAAAGAAATACTATTTTATGGGGAGAATGCCTGATGTCCGGGAGATTTAAGGAAATCAATAATATAGAGGTTGGAAATAGAATTCGCAGCTTACGCGAGGCCCGAGATATTACGCGTGAGCGTCTAGGCGAGCTTTTAGATATATCCGATAAGACTATGAGGAATATAGAATCCGGAATATACGGTACGAAGCTGAGCAATCTATACAATATGGCTCAATATTTTGATGTGAGTCTGGATTATCTTGTGGATGGGAGCTTTGTTTCTAAAAGCACAAGTGATGTATCTGAAAGAAGTAGTGAATATGAAAATGACTGCGAGAACCGATGTGAAACGGAAACCGGTGCGAGTGAAGATATGGAAAGAGCGGCGCTTGAGAGTAAAGCGTGGTACATGCTCAGACAAATGGATAACAGGCAGCTAAAGAACTTTATAGATGCAGTCAATTCAATGTTGAACATCAGAAAATAAAAAAGACATAGACTCTACACAGTTAGGAATGAGGGAACAAATGAGAATATCGATTAAAAGCAATATAAAGCACAGTGACGAGCAAAGAAAAAACGCTGTGGATAAGGCAAGTCCCGCCCTTGATATAATATGGAAGAAAAACTGGCTAAACGATTCTCTTATAAAGGCGGACATTGCAACCGTATCTGAGTTAAGAGAATATGCGGCAAAACTGGCGGGGAAATATGAAGTGGCTTTAATAGCAGCAGGTAGGCGTGAAATGCAAGCCATAAAGGCGGTTACCGACCTGTTTGAAGTAAGAGAAGGATATACGGAACCGGTTTTTATGCCGACAGACTTCTCGCCAAAAAATTATAAGGATATTCTCGAGAAAATAGGAGACAAGACGGTTGCCTTGCTGGCTGTGGCAGCGGACGAAGAGGATTTGCAGTTCAGATGTTCGTATAGTATTGCAAAGCAACTCGCTTTTTCACAAGGCAACAAGTCAAAAATGAGCACAGATGTGTGTGCGATATATAGCAAAAAAAGTTTGATGCTTAGGGAGGATGCAGGAGAAAACGAATATACCAAAATCGAACTTCCTGATGGAACCGAATCACAATATCTTGCAAACACGGCGGCTGTATTGCTGCCTTTGATGATTATGGGGGTAGATGTAGAAGCGTTTTTGAGAGGTTTTTCAGATTGCATTTCCGCACCCGAATGGGATACCCATTTGCCTCTTATGGCATTCCAAATGGTAGAAACGGAAGAAAAAGCCGTATATATAGAGCATTGGCAAAAAGAATTCGAGGCGGCATCAAATTGGTTTTCACAGGTGGATTATATTGAGAACCACAGAAGTATCTCCATGCCTTCGCAATTTTCGAATGAAAAAGGGCTCCACATTTGTTTGGCGGGGCGTGAAACCTATGCGGACATTATGACTCCTTCGTTCGAGGGCTGCGACGAGGACGGTTCTCTCCAGTTGCTGCTTAATCGTGAACGGGATGAATTCTTTGAAAAAATGAATGCGGAGAGCTTTTTGGTAGAATTAAATTCCAATGATGCAGAGGCAATAGGAGAGCTGATTGCATTTTTACAGATGAGTCAATCAATCGAATTTTTAATATAAAAAGGGATATGGATAACAATTCTGAGTATGAATTTTGAATTTTGAGGTTTACTTTATCGCTTAGTGTGTTATAATGAACTTCATAAGGTTAATTTTTTAACAAATCTTCTTACACAAGCAGATTTATATTTATCAATATTCTATTAGGAGGGTTACGATGAAAAAGATTGGTGTTTTAGGAACAGGCACAATGGGTGCCGGAATTATCCAGGTACTTGCACAGAACGGCTACGAAGTAGTTATGAGAGCTAGAAGACAGAGCTCAATCGATAAGGGTATGGCAACAGTAGAGAAGAATCTTTCAAAGATGGTTGCAAAAGAGAAGATTACTGAAGAAGAAAAGGCGGCTATTTTAGGACGCATCACAGGTGCTACCGAAATCGAAGTAATCAAGGATGCGGACTTGATTATCGAAGCGGCTACAGAGAACATGGAAGCAAAGAAGGCTCTATTTGCAGAGCTTGATGCACTTGTAAAGCCTGAATGCATAATTGCTACAAATACATCATCACTTTCAATCACAGAGATTGCAGCTGCAACAAACAGACCTGATAAGGTTATAGGTATGCATTTCTTCAATCCTGTTCCTGCAATGAAGCTTGTTGAAATCATCAACGGTCTTATGACATCTGATGAAACAAATAAAACAATAGTTGAGCTTTCAGAAAAACTTGGAAAGACTCCTGTAGAAGTTGCTGAAGCTCCGGGATTTGTTGTAAACAGAATTCTTATCCCAATGATTAACGAAGGTATCGGCATCTTGGCAGACGGTGTTGCTGATGCTAAGGGCGTTGACACAGCTATGAAGCTTGGCGCAAACCACCCAATGGGACCTCTGGAGTTGGGCGATTTGATTGGTCTTGATGTTTGCCTTGCTATCATGGAAGTTCTATACACAGAATTCGGTGATACAAAGTACAGACCACATACACTTCTAAAGAAGATGGTAAGAGCAGGTAAACTTGGACGCAAGAGCGGAGAAGGTTTCTATAACTACAGCAAATAAGCTGAACTTGTCGATGTGTATTAATAGACATCGAAGAGCGAACAAAAGGCAATAACAGCAATCGACTGACTAGCGGGTGACTGTTGAATTTTAAGGGTTTTATACTTGGCATTTATGTTAAGTATAAGCCCTTTTTTCATGATAAAATAGAAAACCGGGATGAAAAATGCTATAATATCTAAGTCAACTGTTGTAGTGGACATAGGAGGATATTTTGAAAAAAGTTTTAATTATTTTTGGTGGAATCTCGTCAGAACACGATGTATCATGCCTTTCCGCGGCATCCATAGTTTCCAACATGGATGCAGATAGTTTTGACATAAGATGTGTGGGCATTACCGAAGAAGGCAGTTGGCTTTTGACAGAGGCTGACAGCGGTTTAATCAAATCCGGTGACTGGAAATATAATAAAAGCAACAAAGCGGTATTCCTCTCAACCGATAGAACGAGGAAAGGCTTATTTTGCTGGAAAGATGCGAATAAGGCTTTATTTATACCTGATTGTATATTCCCCGTTTTGCATGGAGAATACGGTGAAGACGGCATGATTCAAGGCATTTTCGAGTATGCCGGAATTCCGTACGTAGGTCCCGGAGTAATGTCGTCAGCGGTATCTTTAGACAAGGCTATAACGAAGAAAATTGTTGCAGGTCTTGATGTAAAACAAGCCGATTACTTGGAATTTAGATATGATGAACTTGAAATCGAGAATCAGAGCAAGGTAATTGCAGAACATTTCGACAGGAGATACCCGATTTTTATAAAACCGGCAAATGCAGGATCATCATTAGGCGTAAGCAAGGTGAAAAACAGCAACGAAATAAAACCTGCATTGCTCGAGGCATTTAAGTATTGCAAAAAAGTGATTGTAGAAGAAGGCCTTACGGGCAGAGAAATAGAAGTTGCCATTCTTCAGGGAGATAGCACTCTTGCCTCCGGGCTCGGTGAGATAATAAGCCTGGATAAATTTTATTCATTTGATGAGAAGTATAAGGATTCAGATAGAACGAAGGTGGCTTTGGTCAAAGATTTGGACGAAGCTATAGTAAGTGAGATACAAAATCAGGCAAAAAAAATATTTGCTACTTTGGAATGCAAAAGTCTTTCGCGCGTGGATTTCTTTTATACAAGCGAAGGTCAAATCTACTTTAATGAGATTAATACGCTGCCCGGATTTACAGAACACAGCATGTATCCTAAGCTGATAATGGAACAAGGCTTTACATATGCAGAGTTATTGACAAATTTAATAGAAAATGCGATAGAAGCATCAAAGGTCAGGGCATAGCCTTTAGCTCTTTTCGTTTCTGAGGTAAATAAAAATACTGCCCCGAGGTTTGCCGGGGCAGTATTTGGTGAGAACGGTCTATGTTATTATTCGTTAATCTTTTTGTTTACCGCATCAAGAAGTGTGTCGACGCTTATTCCGTGAACTGCGCATGCATCTGAAAGCGACTCCATCTGTGAAGCGGGGCAGCCGAGACAGTGCATTCCCGCCGCCATCAAGGTTTCCATAGCCTGTGGGTACTTGCTGATGATTTCTCCGATAAACATATCTTTAGTTACTTTGTTTTCCATTTTATATCCTCCGATTATCAATTGCCATTTACTATTATAAGTAGATAGTAACACAATATCATAGCTTTGAATGTAACAAATGTTACATACCGCATATGAACTTATAATAAATCTGTTAAAGCCTCAAAGTCAATGCCGAAAATGTTTTTCCCGTCAACTTTTATAAGACCGTCATCGTGCATTTTCATCAGTTCACGAGAGACTGAAGGTCTGGCGGCACCTAAAAGCTCGGCGAGATCTTCACGACTGATTACTAAAGCTTTCTCAGGATTACAATTTGTCTCGTTAATCAAAAGATGTGCAATCTTTGCCCGCAACGATGAGCATAACAGGAGCCTTACACGGCTGTTTAGAAAAAAGGCTTTCTGGGCAAGTATGCTAATCATATTAGCTGTCAACTTTTGATGAATTTCGCCATTTATACCTGAACCGCTTAATACGAATTCCTTAGGAACCATAAGTACCTCCGTATAAGCGACGGCTTCACCGAAATGCTCATAACTGTCTTTGTTCAAGAATAAAAGCACCTCACCGAAAATATCGCCGGGTTTTTCGAAGCGAGTTATTACACTGCGCCTGCCGTCAAGAAATATTTTGCCTACATCGACTTTACCCCTGATAAGAATTAAAAGGTTAGCGGGAGCAGTTTCCATATCGAAGATAAACTCACCCTTCTCATAGCCGTATAGCTTTGATTTACTATGTGCCAGGTATTCCAAAATTTGATTCTCGCTCAGGGAGCGAAATAGGGGGCATTCACATAATACATCGGCAAGAGCCTTGCTTATTTTCTTTATGGACGACACCTGTAACCCCTCCTTTTGTGAAGTAAAAACCAATTATCCGTACCTGCTTTTTATAGATACCCAATAATATATATTTTCTACCATTAAATAGACATTAAAGGCGTATCGTGGTAAAGTATTATGAGATAAATACACATAAATAACATAAAGCTTAGAGGAAAATATATGATAATAAAGGCAGCCATATTTGATGTCGACGGGACACTTCTTGACTCTATGGGACAGTGGCATACAGTAGCTTACAGATATATGAAATCAATCGGAGTCCAAGCTGACGAGCATATCGGAAACGAGTTGTTTGCATTGACGGTAAATCAGGCGGCAAGCTATATAATAGATGAGTATAATCTTTCAAGGACGATTGAAGAAGTTGTTGAAGGGATGAACAAAATAGTAAAGGATTTTTATGAGAACGAAGTTGTGCCAAAGCCGGGAGCAAAGGAGCTTCTCGAAGCGTTTAAGAAGCACAACATCCCTATGGTAGTAGGAACATCGACGGACAGGCACTGCATAGAAGCGGGGCTGAATAGACTTGGTCTTATGGATTATTTTGATAGAATCTTCACTTGCTCGGAGGTCGGAAAGGCAAAGTCCGAACCGGATTTGTTCTTACAGGCCATGGCATTTATGGGGAGCAAGCCGGAGGAAACCGTAGTCTTTGAAGACGGGCTATACTCAATTAAAACTGCGGATTCTTTAGGCTTGATAACAGTAGGGGTTTTCGACGAGGTTAGCCGCGCCGATCAAAATGAAATAAAGAAAATCGTTGATTTTTATATCTCGGATGAAATGAGCCTCAAAGAGTTTAATAGGACATGGGAAAGGTAGGCTTATGGGGAAAAAATTGAATTTCTTGTATTCTGCCCTGCACAGCTCGTACTGGGTTTACTTTGGTGTAATTTCCAGCTTTTCCTCGGTATTTCTGCTGGCGAGAGGTTTTTCGAATTCTCAGATAGGCATAATACTAGCGATAGGCAATGTGCTTGCCGTGATGATTCAACCTTATCTTGCAGATGCAATAGATCGTTCCGAGAAATTATCTATCTTCGGCGTGATGAGTTGGCTTGCTGCTGCACTTGTTTTGTTAAGTATGGTTATCCTGTTTACAGAAAACCTTGGTTTTTTAACGGTCTTCTATATCACGGCATTTATGATTATGACTGTTATGCAGCCGTTTTGCAACGGATTGAATAAGGTTTTGGAGGAAAGCGGTGAGAGGATTTACTTTGGGTTTTGCAGAAGCATAGGCTCCTTGGTATACGGTATAGCAGTTGCCGCACTTGGATATTTTGTGGAGCTTTATTCAGTCGATATAATACCTAAGGCGGGCATTCTGACAGCAGCGCTTCTGCTTTTGATAATTTATTTTTCATGGAAAAATTATCACACACACAAGCGTAAATTGAATTGTCACGACAACAGGAATCAGAATGAGGCGGAAAGAATAGACCTGCGAAGCTTCATAAGAGCGCACAAGATGTTTCTGCTTGTAAATATAGGAGTCTTTGGACTTTATATAGGTAATGCGACGGTTAACACATTTATGGCACAGATTGTCAAAAGTGTGGGAGGCGGCAACGGCGATGTGGGAATTGTTTTGTCGGTTTTGGCATTTCTCGAAGTTCCTGCGATGATGACTTTTGACAGGTATAGCCGTAAGTTTACTTGTAACCGCTTGCTCAAGTTTTCGGCGGCAGTCTTTGTTGTGTGGCTTATCGGTTGTACATTGTCACCAGATGTTGCTACGCTTATTGCAGTTCAATCTACACAGCTTTGTTCACTGGCGGTATTCTTACCGGCTATGGTAAAATATATAGATGAAAACATGAGGAAAGGCGAGGAGATTAAAGGACACACTCTATTTACAACGACGACTACGGTTGCAGCGGTTGTTACAAGCCTTGCCGGTGGCTTTATCTTGGATATTTCTTCTGCGCGGGTGTTACTTGCGATAGCTTCCGTTCTTACGATAATCGGCGCGGTATTCGTATATATGTATATTGATAAGGCGACAGAAGAAAGCAAAGAAAGGAATATATAAAATGGCACAGAATAAAATTTTGATTGTTGATGATGATCAGGATATAAGAGAAGTCGTTTCTATTTTGCTTGGCAGCGAAGGTTATAATGTTCTCCAGGCTGAAAACGGTGGAGATGCAGTCGAACTTGTATATGCGGATAAGGAAATAGATTTGGTAATTCTTGATATTATGATGCCGGGACTTACAGGCGTTGAAACCTGTGAAATGATTCGCAGAAGATCAAATGTGCCGATTATGTTTTTGACTGCAAAGTCACAGGAGCAGGATAAAATTGATGCTTATTCAGAAGGTGGAGACGATTATCTGGTTAAACCGTTTTCACAGGCCGAGCTGCTTATGAAGGTGAAGTCGCTGCTTAGAAGGTATACGGAGTATCAAAAGGTCGTATCGCAGGCATCCGGAGTTACGGCGCTGAACGAAAGTGTAAGGTTGGATTCAAAAAAACGCTGTGCAATCAAAGAGGGAAAGCAAATTTCTCTGACGGAAAAAGAGTATGCTATAATGAGATTTTTTGTAGAGCATCGCGGAGAAATTGTCGGAAACAAGGATTTGTATGAAGGCGTTTGGAATGACAGTTATCTTCCGTCAGATGGAAACACGGTGATGGTTCATGTTCTTAATCTCCGAAAAAAACTCGAAGACGATGCGAACCATCCCAAGCTGATAAAGACAATTTGGGGAAAGGGGTATAAGGTTGAGTAAGAAAAAATTTATCTCTCTTAATCTTAAACTCATGATTGTGGTCTTTGCTGCAATCGCTCTGTCGGTTTCACTCTACGGTGTTTCTCAATGGCTTGAAAATGCTATTATTGACAAATATTATAAGAGTGATGAGGCAATCAAAAAAAATATTACGGCCGCGTATATTGAATTTGAAGAGTTTGTAGGAGATGAAAAAGTAAAAGGCACGGATACAGCCAAGCTACAGAAGTGGCTTAAAGAAAACGATTATACCTACCTGACGGTTTCAGATAATAATTCTATTGTTTTTGACGGCGGATGGTCATACACTCCATCGGTTTCAGATAAAAGCGATAAGGATGACAGCACGGCTTCACCGGGCAATCAAAAGGGAGAGCCGCTTGAGAGTATAGATGAATACTTTCAGGAAGATCTCAAAAATAGAATAATTCAATTTGCAGACGGGAAATACTATGTGTTCATTGATGTCTATAAGGAAGAACATTTTTCAAAAATTATGTTCTTTGTTAAGATATTCATTTGCGGTCTGGCAATATTCGGAAGCCTATTGATATATAACAGCAGGGTTTTAAGAAGAATGATAAGGCTTTCTAAGGAAGTACAAGCTGTAAGTGATGGCGATTTGGATGCTGAGATTGACCCTACATCAAACGACGAGATAGGCAGGCTTGCCGTTAGTGTTGATAATATGCGGAATGCTATCGTAGAAAAACTGCAAAGTGAAAAAGCCGCCTGGGATGCGA
Organism: Eubacterium sp.; assembly: GCA_034180045.1. GTDB lineage: Bacteria > Bacillota > Clostridia > Peptostreptococcales > Anaerovoracaceae > Eubacterium_B. Next base: position 35,787 of record JAXFOY010000020.1, on the reverse strand, counting down.
ATACACAGTTGATAACTGCAATGTCTCACGACATCAGAACTCCTCTCACATCGTTAATAGGCTATCTGGATATAATAGAGAGCCGAAAATACAGTTCTGAGGAAGAATTGTTAAAATACATCGTTTCCAGCAGGGAAAAGGCGTTTCAGCTTAAGGATTTGTCGGATAAATTATTCCAGTATTTTCTGGTGTTTGGAAGTCATGAAAAAGAAAAAGTTCTTGAACTTTACAATGCCGGCATTCTGCTTCATCAACTTCTTTCTGAACATGCAGCGGAATTAATCAGCTACGGATACCGGATTGACTTTGAATATGCTATCCCTGATGTTGAAATGAAAGCGGACATCTCCAGTCTTAAAAGACTATTCGATAATGTTTTGTCTAATTTGATGAAGTATGCGGACAAAAAATATCATATACGCATCAGTGCGGTTCTGGAAGATAAGGATATCATTATAAGAATTATCAACAGAGTTCTTCCGGTATCTCGCAAGGTGGAGAGCAACAAGATAGGACTTAAGACCTGTGAGAGAATTTCTCAGGATATGGGAGGAAATTTCATATACAGAGACGAGGGGCAGTTGTTTACGGTGAGAATAAATTTGCCTATTGTAGAACAGATAAAAGAAGAATCAACAAACATAGATACCGTGACAAAAGCGGACGCTGAAACCGATAGCGCAGGAAAATAAAAGTCAAAATACAGCAAAATAAAAAGAAAAGGGCTTTGCTTTTGCATTTAGTAAAACCCTCAGAGTCAGATATGGGTGATTTGCCGGCAGATTATTTTTGGAGATTATTTTGGGCATTTGCCATAGCTTCTTCAATAGCGCGAACAAGCTGATCTGCACAGGATGTGTTTTTGAATCCGCATGTTAATCCCTGAACTTTGTCTCTCAGTTCTTCAAAGCTCATACCTTTTGCGAGGGCGGAAATTGCTTTCAGATTTCCGTCACAGCCGCCCGTAAACTTGATTTCTTTGATTTTATTGCCATCCATGTCAACATCAATAAATGAAGAACATGTTCCATGTGTTTTATATCTATAGGACATTGTTTCACCTCCGTTTATTGTATTATAGCATAGCTTTAGGCAAACTTATAAAGAAATAACAAGTTTCGACAGTTAAAAACTATATTTGAAGAGTAAAAAGAAATTATTAGTTATATAAAATGTGAGGTAGCAAATTATGAACAAAAAAGATATTCCTCGCCTTAACGGTACTTTAAGAGCACACAGCTTGCAAATCCCGGAAAATATATGGAAATCCAAGGGCATAGTTGTCTTAGGCAGGAGAATAAAATCCGTTATATTCACGACAGATTTAGCGATAATAAGAAATTGCAATGCGGACGCGGTTCTTGCGGTATATCCGTTTACGCCGCAGCAGATAATTTCGCAGACAATAGTAAGTGCATCGTCCATTCCTGTATTTGCAGGAGTGGGAGGAGGCACTACAACAGGGCTGCGTTCGGTTTTGATTGCCAGAGATGCGGAGGCACATGGGGCATTTGGCGTTGTAGTAAATGCACCGACAAAGAACGATACAATCAGCATGATTAAAAAGACCATAGATATTCCTATTATCGTGACCGTGCTGAACAGCGAAACCGATATTCAGGGGAGACTTGATGCAGGTGCATCTATCCTGAATGTTTCGGCGGCGTTCAAAACTCCGGAAGTAGTGCGAAAAATTAGAGAGAAGTTTCCTAAGGTGCCTATCATTGCAACAGGCGGACCAAACGAGAAAACAATTGCGGAAACAATTGCAGCCGGTGCAAATACAATAAGCTACACCCCGCCGTCAAGTGCAGAGATATTTGCCAGCATGATGGACAGTTATAGAAATAACCCCGACTTAGACAAGGTGAGAAATGACGGCAGCCTCGATCAGATAGAGAAGGATTTGAGAGAGTCTATGGACTTTTTGGTATAGTATCAAAGAAGGATAAGTATGCAAGGTTTAACTAAACAAGAGGTAAGGGAAAGAGAGCAGGCAGGTAAAGTAAATGTAAAGGTCAGCTCTTCCACAAGAACTATAAAGCAAATCATTAAGGATAATGTTTTTACATACTTTAACCTTATTTTTACCGTGCTTGCAATTCTTCTAATCCTGGCGGGCTCCATAAAAGATTTGACATTTATGCTCATAGTATTTGCCAATGCGACAATAGGTATTTTGCAGGAGATAAGATCAAAGCGGACTCTGGATAGCCTTAAAATCCTCAAGATGCCGAAGGCTCATGTGCTTCGTGAGGGCAAAAGGACAGAAGTTCCAACAGAAAAACTGGTCTTAGATGATATTGTGATTCTGCGCTCAGGGAATCAAATACCTGCCGATGCAAAGGTCGTTGAAGGCTCTATACAGGTTAATGAATCTCTTTTGACAGGAGAGGCGGATGAAATAGGAAAATCTGTGGGAGACAAGCTGCTTTCAGGAAGCTATGTTGTTTCGGGAGAGTGCATGGCAGTTCTGACAGCTGTCGGCGTGGATTCATATATTTCAAAGCTGACCAAGGAAGCGACAAAGGATAAGCAAGAAGAGTCAGAGATGATTAAATCTCTTAACAGGCTTGTAAAAGTTGTGGGCATAATCATTATACCTATGGGACTTACCTTAATATTTCAGGATTGGTACATCCTAAACGGCAGTTTCAAAAGCAGTATAATTTCAATGGTCGCAGCTATTTTAGGAATGATTCCGGAAGGTCTTTATATGACTGCCAGCATAGCCATGGTTGTATCGGCGCTGCGCCTTGCCAAAAAAGATGTTCTGGTTCAGAATATGAAATGTATTGAGGCATTAGCTCGCGTTGATGTTTTGTGTGTAGATAAAACCGGAACGATAACGGAAACAGACATGAAAGTTGAGGGATTTGTTAAGATATCCGACAGCATCAGTGAAGAGGAACTCGAGATGCTGATTGGAGATATAGTGAGACATCAAAGCAAGGATAATGCGACGATGGCGGCACTGCAAGATTTCTTTACAAAGCCGGGCGGCAGAGAAGTTACATCAACTTGTGGCTTTTCATCAAAATACAAATACAGTTCAACTTGTTTTGTAGACGGATGCTTTGTAATAGGTGCGCCTGAATTTGTGTTGAGGGCTGAGTTTTCCAGGTATAGTGAATATATAAACAAGATGAGCAATCAAGGCTATAGAGTTCTTGCCGTCGCACAGACAAGTGAAATTCCAAATGGCGGAGTTTTACAGATGCCGGCGCGTTTGCTGGGATTGATATTCTTGGACAACCCCGTGAGGAGCTCTGCGAAAGAAACCTTTGAGTACTTTGCTGAAAATGGCGTGGAGATAAAGGTTATATCGGGTGACAATCCGGAAACCGTATCGCATGTAGCAATTGAGGCAGGCATACCAAATGGAGACCACTATGTGGATGCCGGAGATCTTTCAGATGAGCAATCCATATATGAAGCGGTTGAAAGATTTACCGTGTTTGGCAGGGTTACGCCGGAGCAGAAGCTTTCGTTCGTAAGAGCCTTGCGTAAACAAGGCAAGACTGTCGGCATGACAGGTGACGGTGTAAACGATGTTTTGGCTTTACGCGATGCTGACTGTTCTGTCGCTATGGCATCGGGAAGTGAAGCTGCCTCAAATGCGGCTATGCTTGTGTTGATGGACTCTGATTTTTCTAAAATGCCTTCGGTCGTTTCCGAAGGAAGAAGAGTAGTAAACAATATCCAAAAGGCAGCATCTCTTTACCTGACAAAGAATATTTTTTCTTTGCTTTTGGCGATATTCTCAGTTATCAATGTGTTGAAATATCCGCTCAAGCCATCACAGATAACACTTATCAGTATGTTCACCATAGGTGTGCCGTCATTTATTCTTTCATTAGAGCCTAACTTTGAACGGATAAAGGGAAGATTCCTTTCAAATGTGTTGAAAATGGCTTTGCCTGCGGGAATAACAATGTTTATCAGCGTAAGTTCACTGGTGGTGTTCGGACAGGTATTTAATATAAGTAACGAGTGTATTTCCACCTCGAGTACTATGTTGGTGGCATTGGTAGGTTTTCTATATCTTGCTAAAGTCGCTACTCCGTTTAACAGGCTGCATATAGGCATGATGGCAATTTTGATTGCAGGTATGGCATACAGCGTGCTGTTCATGCCTAGGCTCTTCGGTATAAACAGCATTACAACCGAGGCGGCTATGCTTCTTGTAGTTTTCCTGATTGCTACAGAGGGACTTTTCAGATATGTGCATAAAGGTGTGGGCTTTGGAGCTTGGCTTTCAAGGAGGCGTGAGATGAAAAGGCTTGCAAAAAGAAAAAATAGCAAGCGTAAGCACAGAAGATAAAGAAATTACATAAAGATATTAAAGACAAAAAAGTCATACTTTTTGTTAATTCTTGTTGACTATAATTTAATATATGCGATAATAGAAACCACAAAGTCTTATTGGAAATGACGATCCATTAAGCTTACGAATTTAATGAAAAGTAACCTGATAGGGGGAAAAAGAATGAGCGTATTTTATGGTAAGAGAGGAAAGACACGAAGGCTGATAATGCAAAGTTCAAAGGAACTGTTGGAAACACATGGTATTGAGCATGTTACCATGCAGGATATAGCTGACGCGGCGAATGTTTCAAGAACCACAGTTTTTAATCACTTTGGAAGTGTAAAAGGTGTCTTGGATGCATTGTGTCAAGAAGAGGTAAATGCAGTGAGAAACTACTGCGAGATGAAGGAAAAACGTGACGACAATAATCCGGATGTTAGAAATGTATTTGAACAATTAATAAAAGATGCTGTAGAATTTCCGGCTTTGGTGATTCGTATAATTTCGGCTTCCGTAATTGAATCAGGCGGATGCAATCCGATTTTAGAAATTGAAAAACTCATTCTCGAAAGAATTGGGGGAAGTGAAGAAAAACTTATCCTTTTGACCGGTGGATTCTATGGGATTTTGAATCACCACTATTTGCATGGAGTTGAGTTGGATGCGGATAAGCTTATGAAGGAAATGAATGGCATAATAGAAAAAGTAGAGAAGTTAAACTAGAACCGGGAGAAGGGATTAATTGATGAAGTCTGAAGAGATTTCAAAATACATAAAAAAGATAAGGGCGCTTGAATACAAATCGCAAGTTGACGATAGGTTGATAATTAAGCTGGAGGACACTTGCTATATGTCCAAAGCCGGCATAGGATTTGACGAGCTGACAGCTGACGATTTCGTCGAGATTCAACGCGAATATATGACGGAAGCAACGGTGCTGATGAGCATTAAATCTGCACAAGCGCTGATGATAAGCGCGCCTAAGTTCAGCAAGCTCTGTATTAAAGATAATATTACAGTGGGAGCTGTTGTAGACGACTTTGCCCAAATTATCGGGCATAAGGCACCTGTTGTTAAGAAAAACACCAGAAAACTGGTTTCATCGCTCAAAAGCGGTTCGGCGGTACTTGTAGATGCTCCGAATGCTCTGATGCCGGGCTATGCAATTAGCATAGGGAGAAACCCGTATGAGGCTGTTGTAGCAATGACGATTCTTGAAAAGTCTGCCGAGATTGTACTCAAGGCTTCTGTCCTAGGCGGGGCGAAGGAACTGGGATTTATGCTCGTTAATGCACACAGACGAAAATATTTGAATAAATACTCCAAGGCGGAAAGGCGGGTTGCAAATGAGAAGAAACGATGAATGGCAATCCAGGTATTCTTTGGCGGAGTATGGGAAAAAGCTGATAGACCTTGGCTTGGTACAGGGCACATGGGGAAATTTATCGGTAAGACTTTCTCCGAATTATATGCTTACAACGCCAAGTGGACTGGATTATAAAAGTATAGACGGCAGCGATATGGTAAAGGTGGCGATTAAAACTCTTACCTATGGAAACGGCAATATACCGACAAGCGAAAAGGGCATGCATGCCGGCATTTATGAAAAAAGAGCTGATGTAGGTGCAATAATTCATACTCACTCTAAGTACTGTTCAATTTTTGCTGCGGCGAGAAAACCGCTTCAGGTATTTGACGAGGAGCTTGCAAAGGTGACGGGTGAGTTGATTTACATTAGCGATTATGCTAATGCGGGCAGCCGAAAACTGACCAAAAATGTTGTAAAAGCACTTGGGAGTCGATCAGGATGCATAATAGCAAATCACGGAATGCTGGTTTGCGGTAAAGATTTGGAAGAGGCGCTGAATATTTGTCTTGCTATGGAAAAGGCTGCTGAGCAGTTTATAGAAAGTCGTTGGACAGAATAAAAGCAAAAGTATATTATAACCTTAGGAGCCTTTCATTTTGAGAGGCTTTTATGATTTCTTCTCATATAAAATAAGTATGAAGTTATATACGATAAAATGATGGATTTTATAAATCAAATCAATAATTATTTTAGGTTGAGATAATGAAACTAAAAACTTATTTTAATTTATTATTTTTAGAAAATGAGAATATTTTATTTGGTCTTTTACTGATTGTGAGCCAAACATTTATTTCTGTTGCACATAGTTTTTCTGCATACTTATTAGGTCGTGTAATAGATTCTTGTAATGGCATGCCAAACTTTGTGCATGACTTGATTATTCTTATTCTTATTGCATTAGGCATAGCAATATTTACTATTATCAGAGAGAATAGCCGTGAGCGTGCAAAAACTCATCTCCAATGTGGATTACGTTGTCGTATGCTGAAAGGCTTTTTTAGAGATTCTAATATTGATTCGAAGAAACATGGAAAAATTTTTGAATTACTTATCGACCAGACCGGAGAACTTTCACATGACGCTTGGCAAATTGTCGTCAAATCTGTCGAAATAACGGTGACTACCGGTGTCTCGATGTTCTTAGCATTTTCTATGAACACAAAAATATCAATAATAGTTGTAATCACACTTCCATGTTTAACAATGGTTACATTAAAAGCAATGTCGGTTGCAACAAAAACGCATGCTCAGCGGCAGAATGCAGAGCGTGAGTATACGGGAGTTGTATCGGAAATGTCAGACATGAAAAAAGAACTGCATGCATTCCCTATGCGAAAGATGTTCTTAAGTAAGTATGAGGAAGTGTCAAAAATTAAATATGGCGCCGATATAAAGCATAAACGAGCGGTCTTCTTTTGTCGCAGTATCGAAAAAGTAACATATATTATAGGATATCTGCTGGTGTTGTGTATCGGTATCTCGGAACAGAGACAAGGCAAAATCAGCTTTGGAGAAATTGTTTCATTCATGGTATATGTTTCTATATTATTGGAGCAATTGTCACAAATAAACTATATTTATGATATGTGGATTAGCAATCGTGAATTATACCGTTCCATGAGTGAACTGTTAAATGTTCCTGATTTTGATGAGGCGGCACTTTATTTAGACACACCTATCACAGAAATTGAAATAAAAGATTTGTCGTTTCGCTATCCGGATAATATTAATGAGATAATATCACATCTATCGGCACATTTTTCTCATGGCGACTTAATAGCTTTAGTCGGTGTTTCAGGCGTAGGGAAATCAACATTTATTAAACTGCTTTTAAGGCAATTGGAGACCAAATGTGGAGAAATATTGATTAACGGAATTGATATAAAAGATATTTCTTCTACATATATCAGAGATGAAATTGCATACCTTGCACAAGTACCTTTTATTCTTGATGGTTCAATTTACGAGAATATAAAATGGGCGGTACCTCATTTAAGCCGTGAAAAGGCGGAATCTATTCTTCAAGAAGTCGGTCTTGATAATATTGGATGTGATACGCAAGCTGGGGAGAATGGAGAAAATCTTTCAGGTGGTGAGAGGCAACGCTTGGCGCTGGCAAGATGCATAGCGAAAGACTCCGGAACCCTAATTTTTGATGAGCCTTTCGCTCAGTTAGATGTGAAAAACGAGAAAATTATTACCGACTATATTACACATGAAAAAAACAAACTAATCATTCTTTCAACGCATAAGCTGGATATTTGCAAAAATGCAAGTAAAACAATAAAGTTAGGAAGGGGTGATATATGTGAACACACAGATTAAAAAAACTATATATAATAGAGGTGCGAAAATCTTAGTCGTTTTGTTTTTTGCATGTGTGATAGCATTTTTACTTCCATTTTCAGTGTATTTACTAACTGGTATTTTAAGTAACTTAGAATTTCTCTCGAAAGGTCAACTGATACTTTCAATAGTTACATATATTTCTGTATATTTAATAGCTAATATTTTAGTTGAAGCTCTTGATTATTGTGAAAGAAAAACAATACAATGTATTCAGTTTGACCTACGCAAAAATCTGATTGATAAAATGATAAAAGCCAGTTATCCTTATATATCAAATATCCGGCGAGGGGACATGCTTTCATTTCAAAGAATGTGTGATGAGGCAATCTTCAATTTGCTTTTTCCTTTTTTTGGTTTGGTAAGTGTATCTGTGTCTATTGCTGTTTCAGGTATTTTTATTATGCATTTAAGCGTGTGGATTTTTCTTTGTTTGTGTCCAATATGTATATTTTGGGTTTTAGCATCAAAATTCTTAAGGGGAAAAACCTCCGCAACAATTAAAGGAACTATTTACGCCGGGAAAAAATTGAACCGATACATTTCACAATCTATTTCAGCTAAAGAAGATATCGTTGCATGGAATAAGCAAGAAGACATTATCACTCACGTTAGGAATAGCCATATGTTGTTGCGTGCCAAACTATTAAAAAAAGTAAATTTACAAACATCAATAGAGCAGATGGATGCATTAATCATAATCTCGGCTATTGTAATGGTATTCGTTTTTTCAAACAGATTTGAATTTACGGTACCTCAAACAATTGCTTTATATATGTATATCCATATACTCTTTTCTGCTTTAGCAAAGCTTAACTCTGTCTTCCAAAATAAAGTCATCGCAAATATTAATCTAGAAGAAATCAACACAATTCTGGATGCAAAAGAAGATTATGTAATGCCTATACTGTCAAAAAGTGCCGATATAAAAATTACAAATCTGAATATAAGCTTTGAAAATAAATATATTTTGAAAGACGCAAATTTCGTACTTCCGGCGGGAAAAACCACTGTACTATGGGGTGCGAGCGGCTCGGGAAAAACTTCGTTAATCAATGCAATTCTCGGTTTTAGTACGTTTGATGGGAATATTATGTGGGGAGATATAAATTGCTCAAGAAAAGGGGTTTGTATCCTTAGAAACAATATATCATTTGTTCCACAAGAAATAAAGTTATTTGAAGGAACAATAGCTCAAAATATCCATTTGGATGAAGAATATGATGAAATCAGGATGGATTATGTTTTACAGACCTGTGGACTTAAAAAAGATGGATTTACTACAGCTATAGTGAAAGATAAGTTAGTCACAGAAAGAGGGAAGAACTTGTCCGTAGGACAGCGGCAGAGAATATGCATTGCCAGAGCTCTTTATATTGATAAACCAATAATAATATTTGATGAGCCTACGCATGCGTTAGACAGCGAATGCGTAGATTACATTGTTTCACTAATAAAAACAATAAAAACCAATAAATTGGTATTAATTGCCACGCATGATCAACAGCTAAAAGCGGTGTGTGATAATATCATATATTTGTAGGAATAAAAGGAATGTGAATGACGGTAAGTAAATTAAAATCCTTGCATATATAAACTATTGTTTTAATTTTAATGAAAAGAATGGAATCATGTTATATAGAATATGATTCCACTTACATGTAATTAAATTGGAGGCTTTATGAATGTGAAAATAGACCCTTTTATTGAATTCGCAGCTGAAAACAAGAACCTGGTCATACTAATTTTCTTATCTATACTTGTTATTTCTGTAATCAACATAATTAGCATAGTTATTACTTCTAAAAAGGATACAAAGATATCTGCCGTATCAATATTACTTGTATTATCAAATTTGATACTAGGTGTGGTCTCCACATTTATATGGGCTCTTTGTGTCTTATTTTTAGATACATCTAGAATATTGTATGATAACTTCAACGTATTTGTTTCAGGTCCAATTCAAATAATTGCCGTCACAATAGATGTTTTATCTATTGTCGGAATCTTAATCCTAATTTATCTAAAAATACGGAGATAAAGAAAATTATATTTGAGTCAGGCAGTGTAAATATCACTACATGACTCAGTGGTTCATTTACCGGTATTTCAACAATCAGTGCGTCTCTTGGCGCAATATATAATAGGCATAGTTAAAACAAGATAGTTAATGCTTTTTCTGAAAACTAATGCTGTAATTCATTTCCGCCCCGGCTCTTTTTCAACTTCATCAAGAGAATATGTTACCGGGGTTTCATTAAACTAAGATATAGCTTCCGGTGCAAGATAAAATAAAATTGAGCGTAGAATAAACTTCGTTGGAACAGCAAATTTTATCAATTTTTATCCAAGCTGTATCTCGTTAGAAAAATGAAGCAGCTGTAACAATTTAAGAATAAATCGTCACAGCTGCTTTGTACAACTTTTTTACCTTATAAGTCTGTTTCTTATCTATCTACAGACTGTCTATAAGCTCAAGTCTGTGGTCATAATTCATATCATTGCAAAGCTCGATGAATTTTTCAAGCGGAACGTTTTGTATTTGTTTGTTGTTACCGCGAACGTTGATAGAAACTGTATTTTCCTCGGCTTCCTTATCACCGAGAACGATGATGTATGGATCCTTATATTTTTTGAAATTCTTAATCTTTTCCTTCATGTTGCGGTTTTCGTAGTCAACCTCAAATCTAATGCGGTTTCTGCGAAGCAGTTTTGCCACCTTTTCGGCGTACTCGTTGTGCTCAGGACGAATAGGTACTATGCCCACCTGTACAGGTGACAGCCAGAATGGAAATGCACCCTTAAAGTTTTCTATCAAAATACCTATGAAACGCTCAAATGAACCGAAGATTGCACGGTGAATCATAACAGGACGCTTCTGCGAACCGTCCGCAGCGGTATATTTGAGATCGAAGTTCAGAGGAAGCTGGAAGTCGAGTTGAATTGTTCCCATCTGCCATTCACGACCTATTGCATCTGTCATTTGAAGATCAATCTTTGGACCGTAGAAAGCACCGTCACCTTCATTTATCTCGTAGTTTCCTTCACCGTACTGCGCATCCAGAATTGCCTTTAGACCTGCTTCCGCTTTGTTCCAAGACTCAATATCTCCCATGAAATCATCAGGTCTTGTGGAGAGTTCTGCGCGGTATTTCAGCCCCAGAGTTCCATAAATCTGATCAGCTATTTTCATGATATCTGCAATTTCATCTGCAACTTGTTCTTCCGCAAGGATAGTGTGATCATCATCTTGACGGAACATCTGTACACGGAAAAGACCGTTAAGCTCGCCCGACTTCTCCTTACGGTGAATTGTATCTGTCTGGCTGAAACGGATTGGCAAATCCTTGTAGCTGTGTAAATCTCTCTTGTATGTCAAAATTGCGTTAGGGCAGTTCATAGGTTTTAGTGCGTAAATTTTGTCATTTTCGTTAGCCGGTGGAACAACAAACATGTTCTCCTGATAATGTCCCCAATGACCGCTTGTCTCCCAAAGATCGCTGCTGCTGACAACAGGTCCTGAGATTTCCTGATAACCATGCTCTTCGTGAATATCGAGCCAGAAAGCCTTTAGCGCATTGAAAAGCTTCCATCCTCTAGGAAGCCAGTAAGGCATTCCCGGTGCACTCGGCTGGAACATGAAGAGGTCGAGCGCAGGACCGATTTTCTTATGATCGCGTTCCATTGCTTCTTTTACGAACTTTAGATGCTCTTTTAGTTCCTGTTTGCTAGGGAAAGCATATACATAAATGCGTTGAAGCTGTTCGCGATTTTCATCTCCTCTCCAGTATGAGCCGGAGGCCGATTTTACCTGGAAGGCACAATTCATAAGTTCCTGAGAATTGCTGATGTGAGGGCCGCGACATAGGTCGACGAAATTGTCGCCTGTATAATATACTGTCAGCTTTTCGTCACCGGGCAAATCTTGGATAAGTTCTACCTTAAATCTCTGATCTTTGAATATTTCCAAAGCTTCTTCCTTGGAAACTTCCTTACATACCCAATCCTCTCTGCGCTTGATAATCTCGTGCATCTTTGCTTCGATTGTCGGAAAATCGTCGTTTGTCACATTCTTTGGCAAAACGAAATCATAATAAAATCCATCGGCGATTTGTGGACCGATAGCTATTTGGACATTCTCCTTACCGTAAACTTCCACGACCGCTTTGGCTAAAATATGTGCAAGAGAATGACGGTATACTTGTGCAAATTCTTCTTTATTCATAAAAATATCCTCATATAAAATATAGTATTAAAAAGTTGATTTATTTGTACCCATTAGTCTAACATATTATCTGTTTATTGACAATAAATCGGCAGAAATAAGTGCATGGACACATTATCGGTTTTCTTCAAGTCTATCGAGTATGTCCGCGTGGACTTTTTTTGTTATCGGATAGAGATAGATGGATACAGCCGCCACAAGCAAAAAAATTACCGGAATAAAAGTAGTGCAGCTTTCAATTCTATCTAAGGCGACCGCACTTTGGACTTTTGATGAGCCGTTAAATCCGGACGCTTTTAGCAAAGTTCCGAGAATCAAAGAACCTATGCCGACTGCTACCGCTTCTATAAGCCCCTGAAACGAGACTATGGTGCCTTGACGTGATTTCCCGTTATACAATCTGTCATAGTCGCAGATGTCATAATAGATAGCGGGCATCAATTGCCAATATATGCAGGTGCAGAGCATCAAAGCTAAAAGATATAATGAAATCGAAAAAATGCTCTTGATTCCTGTCATACGCAAGGCTATCATCAAAGCCGCACCTATAGAATAAAAAAGAATTATCGTTGCACGTTTATCTATTTTTAGGGCAACCTTTCCTACCAAGGGTATAAAAACCACCGCTATAAGCGGGCGTATAAGCAGCATAAGCGAAATCATCCTTGGGCTGAGCTTCAGATTATATGTCAAAAAATACAACATATCGGACATTAACATAGCATAGCAAATAAGCGATGCAACGCTTGCGAGAATGAGGTATCGCATGGGTTTGAGCGCAGCGACGGAAAGATATTCTCTAAATATATTTAGCATGCGGAACTTTTTATTTTTGCTTACCCGATTATTATAATCAAATTTTGAGCGCGGTTTGTCTTTGCTCTCGGCAAAATACACGGTTATGAGTATTGACAACATGGAAATAACGCCGAGCAAAGCCGCTGTCAGCGACCAAGCGTGATTTGTTGAAATTCCCACAGATGTCAAGAAATCCACAAGCAGAGTAGGGGCAAACATACAGATGATATTTCCCGTCATATTGAAGAATGAAGCATACAGTCTCAGTACCGTTCTCTCGTCATAGTCCTCTGTATACTCAGCCCCGAGTGCCAGATATGGAACAAAGAAACCCGTATATGAAGTCCAAAAAAGCATTAGCATAAGTCCGTAGTAGACAGGCATAGCTTTTTCGGGCAAGGGTACCACCGTGTACAGCAGAAAGAATGATAATGCAAGCGGTATTGAAAACGCAAGCATCAAAGGTCTTCGCTTACCAAAGCGGGTGTTTATTTGATCGGAAAAATACCCCATAAGAGGGTTGAAAATTGCATTCCAAACCGCACCCACGGCACTGATTACGCCTGCTGTAGCAGGGTCTATTTTTGCTACCGTCGTAAGGAAGAACATCAAAAATGTGCCAATAAAAGTATAGGCTATGGAATCCCCTGTTGAAGCTACACCATAGCCTATTTTATCAGATGTTTTCATTGTTGCTTTATTTTACCTCTATGAATCCTGAGCGCTTTCGTCGGATTTGTTGCCGGAATCCGTCATTACAAGAGCTGCGAATGAAAGTCCGATAAGAGTAGCCAGTGTCAAAGCTGTGGTGAAATTAATAAGACCGTTCTTTTTACGGAGCTTGTCTTTTGCAATGATTTCTTCTGCTTTTTGTATTTTTTTCCTATTTTTCTTTAGCATTTTGTCCTCCTTGTGCATGTAAAAACAGTAGTGTCCGGTTAACAAACAACTTATTATAATTGTAACATTCAATGCACGGATATGGAATAGTTCTTGTGAATATAATAGATGATATTATATTTTTTTATGGTGGAATTAGTCGAAGAACATTTAATTAGCGGATACACATGATATAATAGAGAAAATGACGAGGAATGGAGAAGGGAATGAACAAGTTTATAGATTTAATGGTAGGAGAGGGAGCGGTTGTAAGCGGCAAAGTCAGCTATGGCAAGGATTGCTCCGTTTGGTATAATGCGACGGTCAGGGGCGATACGGATGAGTTGAACCTGGGAAATCGCGTAAATATACAGGAAAGTGCTGTTTTACATGTCGATGAAGGCTACCCGATAAATATAGGTGATGATGTAACCATAGGTCACGGTGCTATAGTGCATGGAGCAAGGATAGAAAACAATTGTATGATAGGCATGGGCTCTATTTTGATGGATGGTTGTATCATTCGTCAGAATACCTTGGTGGCGGCGGGCAGTCTTGTACCGCAGAATAAGGAATTTCCTCAGGGAGTTCTTTTGATGGGAAACCCGGCAAAGGTTATCAGAGAGTTAACGGAAGAAGAAATAGCGGCAAATCAAAATGCAGCAGCTCACTATGTTGAATCTGCCAAAAGGCATTTTGGATATTTAGCAGCGAGCAAAGACGAAAAGGAGGAATCCGAGTTGAATTTTGGAAAATATCCGGAGGGGAAATCCTTAGAAAAACTGTTGGAGGGATGTAGGACATACAGGAGGTTCGCGCAAGAATCGATTCCAAGAGAAGATATAGAAGCTATTGTTTCCATGGCATCAAAGAGAAGCTGCGGTAAAAATGCCCAAGAACTTCGATTCGTAGCCATAACAGGGCGGGAGAAAATTAAGAAGCTAGGCGAACATATGAAGTGGGCGGCGGCTCTGCCTCCTGAGATTGGAACGCCGAAAGAAAACGAAATGCCGACCGCGCTTATCGCTATATATTATGCCGGAGCTCCTTCGATGATAAGGGATATAGATACGGGAATTGCAGCTGACACCATAGCGATTGCGGGAGCGGACAGAGGATACGGCAGTTGTATCATGGCATCTATAGATGCTAAGGCAATCAAATCGGAGCTCGGACTCGATGAGAATACAACTATGCGTCTTGTGATTGCAATGGGAAAACCGACTCATCGCAGTGAGGTTGTTGAAGGGGAGACTGGGGGACTCAGCTACTATGTCGATGAGGAGAGAAACTACTTTGTTCCCAAACTTGCAGTTGAAAAAGTGCTTAGTTTTAAAGATGACGATGGAGCGGAATGATGAAGCTTATTGATAGGGAAGAAATAATAAGAGAGCTGGATTACTGGAGAATACCCGGAGCGGCAATAGCTGTTTTCGGAGAAGGTCTGGGTGCGCCCGCCGAGCAGGAGTTTTTCGGATTTAGAGATGTTGAAAAGGGCTTGAACTTTGATGAAAACACTCTTTTTTGCATAGCATCATGCAGTAAATCTATGACGGCAACTCTTATAATGGCGCTTGCGGCAGATGGCAAGCTTGATATAGACAGACCTGTGATAGAATATGTTCCTGAACTTGAGTTTTACGGAGAAGCCGGAGATAAGGTTACGCTTAGAGATATGCTTTGCCATAGAACAGGATTCGGGGCGCACGATGTACTTTGGCCGGCTGACTTTGATAGAAAAGAACTCGCAAAGAGAATGAAGTACATAGAGCCTGTTGATGCATACGGCAACAGAGCTCTTTACAGCAATGTGGTTTATGCGCTTGCGGGATTTGTTGCAGAAAAGGTATGTGAGAAGCCTTGGAATGAGCTTATGAAGGAGTACATATTCGAGCCTATCGGAATGGATAGAACCTGCTGCGAGGGTGAAAAACTTGTGAAAGACGGCAATCATGCGGAGCCGTACTTTGTTGTTGACGGAAAACCGCAAAGAGTCTCCTTTTGGAATGTCGATCAGGCAGGTCCCGCAGCCTCTATAAACAGCACTGTAAGGGACATGGTCAAATGGATAGAATTTAATATTAATGAAGGTATTTGCGAGGACGGTCATATGCTTATGCCGAGAGAATACTTTGACGAACTTCACAGACCGCAGATTGAATATGAAGATTCTATTCCAAAGGACTGCTATGCGTGTGACTCATACGGTTTGGGGTGGAGGCTCGGCGAGTATAGGAATCATAGATTTCAAAAACATACAGGTAAAATTGAGGGGTACAGCAGCCTGCAAATGTACTTGCCTGATAAAAAAATAGGACTGTTATTTATGGTGAATTTGCATAGTCCGACACAGTCGTTTTTCTTCAGTATGGCGTACAGAATCCTGGACCGGGCGCTGGGAGTCAAGGAAGAAAATTGGGTCGAAAGGTTCTGTAAAAGTTCTCATAAAGTCGGCGAGAAAGCGCCACTTTCCGCATACAATGATTGTAATGTGGACATTGCCGGTAAAAGACTTCGTAAGGCGGAAGGTTTTATACCGTGTAATATCGAATATAAGGAGTTTGCAGGGCTATACAAGCATCCGGGGTATGGCAATCTGGAGGTAAGCTTGGAAAACGGCAGCTTATGGCTGACATATAGAAATCAGAAACTTGAACTCAGGCATTGGGGGCGGAACTCTTTTGTCATGGACGGGGTCAAAGAAGATACCTTGATTTTGTGCGTTTCGGTGGTTTTTGTCACTAATGAACATAAAGAAGTTGTTAAAGTAAAGGTTAGCTATGAACCTGATGTAGGCGATATAGTTTTTATAAAATCACTTTAGTTTGGATAAATACATAATAGGAGAATATTATTGAAATATAAATTGGCGATATTCGATATGGACGGCACGATACTCTCTACTTTGGATGATTTAGCTAATGCCGTGGACTTTGCCTTGAAAGCGCACAATTTGCCGGCGAGGAGCAAAAACCAAACTCGTAAAGCACTGGGGCGAGGCGTGAGATTTTTAATAGAGCAAAGTGTGCCGGATGAACTCACAGAAGAAAAAATATCAGCAGTGGAGCGTAGCTTTCTGGAATACTATAGAGAACATAATATGGACAATACGAAACCTTATGACGGCATTGTTGATGTCATAAAAAAGATCAGAAGCAAAGGGATTAAAACTGCGGTTATTTCAAACAAGATAGATGATGCGGTAAGGCTTCTTTGCGATAATTTTTTTGCAGGCGTATTTGATAAAGCGGTCGGCGAGAGACCGGGCGTGCCGGTAAAGCCGCATCCTGAAGCGGTAAATACAATTATTGAATGTATGGGAGCGAGCAAAAACGAAACGGTTTACATAGGAGATTCGGAGGTGGATTTGCTGACTGCAAAAAATGCGGAAATTGATCATATAATCGTCACATGGGGGTTCAGAGACAGGGACTTTTTGTCGGAATCAGGAGCAGAAGTCTTTGCTGAAAACATGGCTGAACTCGAAGCACAAATATGCATATAATTGGTATAAAGTATTGAAAAACACACATTGGGTTTATCGCTTTAATGGAATAAAATTAATGTTCACTTAAGCCTTAATGAATTTGATAAATTCAATTACCGAATTTCATAACTAAATATTCAAAAAAAAGTAGAAATATGAAGAAACTGTGATATAATACAGGAAAGCTTGAGGCTGTAAAGTGAAGGCACAGCCAAAATAACCACCTAATATATCAAAACATTAGGAAGACTAATTGTTTGTAGGAGGCAAGAGAAATGAAGAAAAAGATTTTTGTAACGCTTATTAGCGCGTTGCTGCTAGCCGGCATGCTGACTGCTTGCGGAGGGGGAAGCAACGATTCAGGCAAAACGGAATACCGTGCACTTTATTCGTCTGATGTAACAACTCTCAACTATCTCAACACAACACTTACCGGAGATATGGGGATTCCTGCAAATACTCAGGAATGGCTGATCCAGTATGACTCCACAGGACATATTAAACCGGCGCTTGCCGAGAAATGGGAGACTTCCAAAGATGGCAAGACGTGGACGTTCAAGCTGCGCAAGGGTGTTAAGTGGTTTAATTCGGCACATGAAGAAATGGGCGAAGTAAAGGCTCAAGATTTTGTGAATGCGGCAGAGTATGCACTTAAGTTCGATGCTTCAGCAGCATATATGTTCTCCGCTGCGAAGATTAAGAATGCGGGGGCAGGCTCAGAGGCTTTGACTGACGGAACTGTTAAGTGGGAGGACGTAGGAATTAAGGCCGTTGACGATTACACACTTGAGTTCAAGCTTGATGCTGAATGTCCATACTTCCTATCATGTTTGACATACGGATGTTTCGCACCGGCTTCATCAGATATGCTAAAACAGTTTGGCGAATGGGATAAGCGTGCCGACTGGAAAACTGAAGATTGGAACAAATTCTCCGAAGCGCTTGACGGAATATCATATGACAAGTTATGGTACTGCGGCGCATATTATCTAAGTGAATACAGCGCAGGTGAAAAATACACCATGCTTAAAAACGCTGATTACTTTGAAGCGGATGATGTGTTTATCGAAACTATAACATCTACATATAACGCGGAAGCGGCAACCCTTTCAGGTGAAATGTACCAGAGAGGTGAGCTGGAAGAAGCTACAATAACAAGCACGATGGCAAAGAGCTGGTCGGAAAACGACAAGACAAAGGATTTATTCCATCCAACAAGAGTAGTTCCTGACTACAGCTACTTCTTCACTTTCCAGTATGATCCTAAGTTTGACGAAAAGTATGAACCTGAAAATTGGAAGAAAGCAGTTAATAACGAAAACTTCCGTAAATCATTCTTCTACGGAATCAACAGAGTCGGAGCTAAGAAGATTTCAAATGAAAACAATGCTGAGGCTCTAGTGCTGAATACAATTACTCCTACCAACTTTGTTTCGGCAGAGGGCAAGGACTATACAGCTCAGGATGTATTCAAAGAATTAGCTGCTAATAAAGATGGAGTAGACGCATATTTCAACGAGGAAAAGGCAAAGGACTTTGCAGCGAAAGCTAAGAAGGAACTGGAAGCATCCGGAGCCAAACTGCCTATAAAGGTTCCTATGCTTTATAATCCTGCGGTTGCTGACTGGGATTCAGAATGCACGTATATAGAAAAACAGCTTGAAGGATTGTTGGGGACAGACTATATCGATATCATCGTCGAGCAGGGTCCTACTCAGAGCTTCCTGACAAATATCAGGAGAAGCAATAAGTTTGCATTTATGAAGTGCAATTACGGCTGCGACTATGCGGATCCTCTAACATATGCAGATCCATTTGGAAAAGAAAATTCATACGGTCGTGAATATGCAAGTCAGGATGCTTCAACTAAAGCAATTATGGATGAATACTATGCAGCTATAGATAAAGCAAATAAAATTACAGATCCTAACAAGATAGGTGAAAGATACGAAGCGTTTGCAAAGGCTGAAGCAATTCTTCTGGAGCATGCCATAGTAATTCCTTATGGTCTTGATGCAGGATACACGGCAGCATATCTTGATCCGTTCCAAGGTTCATATGCTCCATATGGTGTAGCTTCACTTAAATACAAGGGAATGCACATCTTAGAAACCCCACTCAACACAGAGCAGTTCAACGATAAACTGAAAGAATGGGAAAAAGAACTTACTAAAGAAAAATAAATTTCCGATTTAGCAAAGTAAACACAGCAACAAACGCGATTATTAATATTTGCCGTAGCCGGGTGGATTTATGTAGTCCCCCGGCTATTCTTGATAAAACGAAGACTAGGGGCAGGTAATATTTAATGGCGAGCTTATTTTATCCGATATACATAATTGAGCTGAAAATTTAGAAAGACGGGGGGCAAATACATGGCTTCTTACTTAACAAAAAGAATCTTACGCTCCTTTGTAACTCTATTTATCGTATGTACGATAGTTTTCTGCCTACTGAGATTGATGCCTATAGAGGGCTACTTTAATAATTTTGATAAAATGACGGAGTCTCAGGTACAAAGGCAGTTAGAGATCAAAGGATTAAAAGATCCGCTTCCGGTTCAACTCGGACGATTTTATAACGATTTGATTCATGGTGATTTAGGTAAATCATCACGATATCGCCCCGGTATTAAGATTACCGAAATTATTGCGGACAAAATTCCTGTTTCTATGGGGCTTGGGGCAGTTTCTCTGGCACTTTCGTTGCTTTTGGGCATCCCCCTAGGCAGAGTGATGGCACATTACAAAGGAAGAATTCCGGATCACATGGGAACGATTTTTATCGTAATGATTAATGCAGTTCCTGCGGTCGTATATTATCTATTTATACAGATGTACGGAACCAGTATTTTTGGATTGCCTATTTTGTTTTCGCGCGGAAACTGGTTCACATATATCTTGCCTGTGATTTCACTTTCGCTGGGCAATATAGCATACTACAGCATGTGGCTCAGAAGGTATATGATAGACGAAAGCAACAAGGACTATGTAAAGCTTGCAATCGCAAAAGGCGTAAAAACAAAGGATGTTATGAATAAACAGATTTTCCGTAATGCCTTTGTACCTCTTGTTCAATATATTCCAACTTCATTCCTGCTTACAATGGTAGGGTCAATATATGTCGAGTCGCTTTACTCGATTCCGGGAATGGGAGGCCTTTTGGTAAAGTGTATTCAGAGCCAGGACAACACCATTGTTCAGGCACTAGTACTTATATATTCGGCGCTTAGCATCATTGGTCTGATTTTGGGAGATATAATGATGACTATGGTAGATCCACGAATCTCGTTTAGCAAGAAAGGAGGTTCTCGTTAATGAATAAGTTTTCAATTAAAGACCACATGTCAAAGAAGCTTGAAGACAACGCAAGCATTGCTATTGCAAAAGAACTTGACAAAATTGAAAGCGGCGGTTTGGGCGATGGACCTGTATCAGGGGCTAAAACGAATCGGGAAAATATGAATGAAGCTGAAAAGTTCAGCTTTGCGGCACACGATTTAAGGGAGTCGGAGCGACTGGGATTCAAAGCATATTCATATTGGCGCTCCACATTAAACACTTTCTTTCACAGAAAGGTGGCTGTTGCTTTCCTAATAATAATGTTGGCGCTGCTACTATTTACATTTATTCAACCTCTCCTGCCGGGACAAGCCGATCCTAATAAGATTTTCTTTAATGCAAGCGGCAGTGCAATGAGCAACCAACAACCCGGCGGAAAGTTCTTATTCGGTACAAATAATGCGGGTCAGGATCTCTGGGCGCGCATTTGGTCGGGTACGAGAACCTCTCTGCTAATAGGTTTTGTTGTTGCATTAGTAGAAGCGGCTGTAGGGATTACCATAGGGCTTCTTTGGGGATATGTTCGTAAACTCGATTTCTTCTTTACGGAACTATGGAATATTTTCGATAATGTTCCGCAGACCATAGTGCTTGTGCTTCTTGCGTATATCATGGAAAGGAATATGTTTACTTTAATTTTTGCGATGAGTATAACAGGATGGCTTTCTATGGCACTGTTTATAAGAAATCAGATTTTGATGATTCGCGACCGTGACTACAACCTGGCATCAAGGTGTTTAGGAACCCCTATTCATAGGATTATACTCAAAAATCTTTTGCCGTATATAGTTTCGGTTATCATGCTGAGAATGGCGCTGACTATTCCGGGAGCCATCAGCAACGAAGTATTTGTAACATACATTGGATTGGGATTACCGCCAAGCACACCGTCGCTTGGAAATCTGGTCAACTCGGGTCGAGCTTTGATGATGAGTCCTGCCCTAAGATATCAGCTTATATTCCCAACAGCGGTTCTTTCACTCATTACTATTTCATTCTATGTTATCGGTAATGCTTTCTCAGATTCTGCTGACCCAAGAAATCATCGATAGGAGGTGGATTTAATGGATAATAATGTAATATTGTCAGTTGACGATCTCCATGTGAAATTCAGCCTTAGAGGTGATACCCTCAATGTAATTCGCGGTATCAGTTTAGATATCAATAGAGGTGAGAGTATTGCAATCGTAGGAGAATCAGGATCAGGGAAGTCCGTGTTTACAAAGACTTTCCTTGGCATGCTTGATTCTAACGGAAGAATAGATTCCGGACATATCTATTTTAGAGATAAAGACAAGGACGGCAACGAAAAGATAGTTGACCTTTCTACATATGAAAGCGAAAAAGAATGGTTAACTATAAGGGGAAAGCAAATTGCCATGATTATGCAGGACCCGATGACTTCGCTTAATCCGCTCAAAACAATAGGACATCAGCTTGAAGAGACCGTTCTTCTTCACAGAGATGTAACAAAAGAAGAAGCACACAAGCGTGCAGTTGAACTTTTAAGCGATGTAGGTATAAATGAGCCGGAAAGGCGCTGTAAGCAGTATCCGCATGAATTTTCAGGAGGAATGAGGCAACGAGTTGTCATAGCAATTGCGCTTGCGTGTGAGCCGAGAGTTTTGATTTGCGACGAACCTACTACAGCTCTTGATGTTACTATTCAGGCGCAAATTCTGAAATTGATTCGTGATTTGCAGCAGAAGCTTGAGCTAACGACTATATATATAACCCACGATTTAGGTGTAGTTGCTAATGTGGCAGATAGGATAGCGGTAATGTATGCAGGTGATATAATTGAAGTCGGAAAATGTGAGGAAATTTTCTATGGAGCTAAACATCCTTATACATGGGCGCTTTTGAGTTCGCTTCCACAGCTTGGAATAAAAGGAGAAGATTTGTACTCGATTACGGGAACCCCGCCTAACTTGATGCAGGAAATTAAAGGTGATGCATTTGCTCCTCGTAACCCTTATGCCCTGAATATTGACTTTGTAGAAAGACCGCCGTTCTTTGATGTAAGTCCGACGCATAAGGTGAGAACCTGGTTGATGGATCCTCGCGCTCCTAAACTCGATCCACCGGATGCTGTTAAAAGACTTGCAGAGAGGAGGCTGTAAGATGGGCGATAAAGAAAAGAAGGTTCTTGTAGATGTTCGTGATCTCACGGTTAAGTTCGGCTCTCGCAGACATCCGTTTACCGCTGTCGACAGGGCGAGCTTTCAAATTTATAAAGGTGAAACCTTTGGTCTTGTAGGAGAGTCGGGATCAGGAAAGACGACGATAGGAAGGGCTATAATCAGGATTAATCCTACGGCGGGCGGAGAGATTATCTATGACGGAGAGCGAATTAGCGGTAAGATTTCGAAAGAGAAAGACAAAGAAGTTACGCGAAAGATTCAGATGATATTTCAAGACCCTATGGCATCGTTGAATGAGCGTGCCAAAGTCGATTATATAATATCGGAAGGATTGCTGAATCTGCCGAAAAAGCTCAGTAAAGAAGAAAAAAATCAAATAATTTCAGAAGCGCTCGATTCGGTTGGGCTGTTACCTGAATTTGCCAGCAGGTTTCCACATGAGTTTTCCGGAGGACAAAGACAACGTATAGGAATTGCAAGGGCAGTGGTAATGAGTCCCGAGTTCATTATTGCGGACGAACCTATTTCCGCTTTGGATGTATCCATACGAGCGCAGGTCCTTAATCTTATGGCAAAGCTTCAGCGCGAACTCGAACTGACATATCTCTTCATTTCACACGACCTTTCGGTAATGAGATTTATCTGTGACAGAATCTGTGTAATTCACAAAGGTGTTCTTGTCGAACTTGCGGAAACCGAGGAGTTGTTTGCGCATCCTATACATCCGTATACGCAGTCACTTTTATCCGCCATTCCGATGCCGGATCCGGAACGTGAAAGAAAAAAGGTTCTTAAGGTCTACGACCCGTCACAGCATGACTATTCAGTAGATAAGCCGCAGTGGAGAGAAATAAGAAAGGAACACTTTGTATGGGCAAACGAAGCGGAGTTTGCAAAATATAAAGCTGAACAGGAATGATAAAAAGGAGCCGGATGTTTTCCGGCTCTTTTGATAACGAATTGAAATTTCACTACCTACAGTAATATTCAATAGCCTTATTAACAAATTCTGATGTTCCTTCCCCGCCTACGGCATCGATATTCTCAGTAAAATCTCCACCTCCGGCATACATTTTACCAAGTAGAGATAAAATTTTGTTATTACAGGTATAGAATTTATCCGTTATGAAGTCCTGAAGCTTTTTGACAAGGGCTTGCGCTTCATCGGATTCATAGCTTTTTTCCTTAATCATACCGAATTCAGCGAAAATCATCATAAAATGTTTTTCAATCATTCTATTTTCCTTGTCACTTCTAAGGCTGTTTTTTTCTTCAAACTCCTTAAACTCCTCGGTATTGCACCAAGATTCACGAGCCTGTTTAGCGTACTCATCAATCTTTCGTTTATCAAATGCCCTAAAATCCATATAATTCACCCCTACCAGTTTCAGCCCTTTTGCAAATAAAATTAGATTGTCAAGATGTTCTCGTTTAAGCGTGAGCAGTTCAATTTGCTGTTCAATCGCTTTTTTCTTGTCAAAGTCGGCGCTTTTTATCATCGCTTTAATATCCTGCAATGAGAATTCCAACTCCTTGAATAAAAGGATGTATTGCAGAGTTTCTGCGTCCTGCTCGCTGTACAAACGATAACCGCTTTCAGTATAATCCGACGGCTTAAGCAGCCCTATCTTATCATAGTATTGCAGGGTTCGAACACTGACGCCGGCGATGTCGCTGAGTTTTTTTATTGTTATCATCAATTTGACCTCCTTTCTTTAATACTAATATGAACTATTACGCAGAGTAGGAGTCAAGCATTTTTACAAAAAAACATCTGCTTTATGTATTTGACTACATTAAGCAGATGTATTAGGCTTTTTATTTAATTTGATATTGAAACCTGCTTGACCTCTTTTGTTTCCTTTGATATTGAATGTATATAGCTTAGAGATTCACCTGCGGCATTTTCTAAATTTGTAAGCACATAGATTTTTTTACGGTCTGAACCGAGCAAAGAACAGCTTCTCTTGTAGTTTCGCGAATCCAGAACGCTTATAGGAATCAAGCCTTCAAAGATAATTTTCTTGTCCGCATCTACTAAGGCTTCCTGAGAAAGCAACTGTATATTGCCGTCAGAACTCTCCGTCAAATAAATAATTTTTTCGTCATCACTTTCAATAAGAATATTCGGCTTACCAATCGGAAGACTGAGTATCTCAACAAAGGAATTGCTGAGAGGGTTGTATTTGATAAGCAAAATTTGGCTTGAGTCACCCGACTTTACAGTAAAATATATCGATTTAGGACTTGCGATTACTCGACTGTCTTTATTTACGCGCGTCATTGAAGTCGTAACGCCCGTAACCATATCCAAGGATTTCAATTCATCTCCAATTATACCGTAGAGCATTACTCCGTCTGTACAAATCAAGGAGTTGAAGCTGCGTACGGAATCGGAAATAAGTCTGGCACTCTGTGGAGAGGAAGAGTTAAGAGCCAAAGCAAGTTCATCGGAATGAAATTCATCCGCATTTGCCCTGAAATAGACTGTATTATTGCTTATGACAAGATCACTGAATTTGCTATATAAATCTTCGTAGAGTATTTGTAATTCACCGCTTGCAGCATCGATGGAGGCGATGAAACCGCCCTGTCCTGTATTTGCGGCAAAATAGAGTTTGTTTTCGTGTATGAAAAGTGAATCTACAGTATATTCGGGATTACTCCAAACAGGTTCAAGACCTGAGCTTGACAGTTTATATATAGAAGAATTGCTTGGAGGAATGGAAATGAAGCTTGTCTTTCCATCGGATGTGAATTTACCCTGGATGCCGCTGATAATATTGGATGCGCTCATAGGCGACTTGAAGCTTTCTGAATCAGGTTTAGGCTCCTCCGGTCCAGGGATATCAGGAAGGACATTATCAGGCTCGGTTTTGTCAGGTTTAGGAGTGTCCGGAATCGACGGATTATCGGGCTCGGTTTTGCCAGAATCGGGAATATCATGAGCTTCGTTGCTGAGAGCTTTTGGATTGACAGCTTCTTTTTCTAAGCTGCCCGCAACTGAATTAGCAGGGCTGTGCGGCTCGGAAATTAATTTGCCGAAAAGCAGTCCGTCCGTACTTTGTGGCTGTTTTTGCAGAACATCATCGTTTTTCTTTGCCTGTTGAGCCTTGGTTTTTTGCTTATTTGAAATGTCTGAACTCAAACTGCGTTCAGTATTTCGGGAACCGGTATCGTTCGCAGAATCAATACCGCCAGTGCCGAGTGCGTATAATACTCCTCCGCAGGCAAGGCCTGTGGCCACTACGGCTACAGCCGTATAGCCGAGAATATTTGCAACTCCCGCCTTTGGGCTTGCCTTTGAAGCGCCTTTAGAAAAAGTGCTAAAGCCGATTTTCGTTGCATTAGCGGCCGTGGCGGATGTTAAAGAAAGCGCTTCGGCTGAGCTTTTGATACTGCCGAGAAGAGCAGAAGACTTTGATAATGGTAAGACAATGCTCAAATCTGCGGCTTTCAGGGCGGAAGAGATAAGAGGGAACGGAAGTAAGCCGTGAAGTCTGTAGCCGTTAGTTTCTTCGTGTGCCGCAATTGCAAGTCTGAGTTTTTCTCTGCCGCCGTTCAGTCTGCTTTTTACAGTGCCGACACTGCAATCCATAAACAAAGCTATGTCTTTCACACTCATTTCATCAAAATAGAAATATGTTAAAGTTTGTCTTTGTAACTCAGGAAGACTATAGAGGGCTTCGCGTATGATTTTTTCGGTTTCGCGCCTGTCCATCTCTGAGCCGGGAAGCGTTTCAATATCATTTGTTTCCAAAGTCTCTACGAATTCCAACTCATTGCCGTTTGCATCTACAGCTACAGGCATTGCCGCAAAGTTCCTGTTTCTGCGATAAGCAGAGTTTATATTATTTCGGAGTATAGTAAAACCCCACGACAAAAAACTTGAGGAATCCCTCAAACTTTCTATCGAGTCGGCAATTTTTATATATGAGTCCTGTATTGCATCTTCGATTATGGACTCGTCGCTGGTCAGCTTGCGCGCATAGCGATACATGTCGTTAACGGTACTTGTGTAAAGTCTATCGAATACCGCGGTATTTCCTTTGCGATATTCGTCCACTAGATTAATCAAATTGTCTTTTTGCATTCTATCCTCACTAAGTTAAGTCGCAGTATTTCGATTAGCTTAATTTTTTGTGGTCGTTACTAAAAATAAATTTGAATATATTACGCAGCGCATCATCGTTGCCGCTTAAAAAATCTTGTGTATATTTCTCAAGATTTTCCTTTTGTTCGGAACCGTCAAGGTTTGTTTTTTCAATATTTTTCATCATAAATCCTCTTTGTTGGTAACTTTAGTATACTATATAGATGTACAAACTTGCAATGAGGTTCACAAAAAGAATAAATATATTCAATTCACATTAACAAAGTAGCAAGCGCTAAGTCAATTCGTGATATAATCAAGCTGGCAAACACCATGCATATGAAACGCAGTTGACGAATTTTTACAGTAGAATGGAGAAACGGGAATGAAAAAAAGCTTTCTGAACGCGGAGCAGGCGCATAAAATAGCAGAGAAATATCCAACACCTTTCTATATTTACGACAAGAGAGGAATTGTAAAAAACATAGTCGAATTAAAAAAGGCTTTTTCATGGAACAAAGGTTTCAAAGAATTCTTTGCTGTAAAAGCCAATCCGAATCCATTCTTGTTAAAACTATTACTCGATAACGGATGCGGTCTTGACTGTTCATCAAAGGCTGAACTTGCTTTGGCAAAGGTTATGGGATGTAAGACTGAAGATGTGATATATTCGTCCAATTGCACTCCCTTAGACGAATATAAAAATGCTGATGATATAGGAGCAATAATTAATCTGGATGATATAAGCGATATTAGGCATCTTGAAAATGCTGTCAGTCATTCGAGAGGACGGGAGTTTCCGGATATTATCTGCTGTAGATATAACCCGGGCGGAACATTTGAACTGGCAAACGGTATAATGGACAGCCCAAGAGATGCGAAGTACGGCATGACGGAATCCCAGATTCTGGAGGCGTTCCGGATATTAAGGGAAAAAGGTGTTGTCAGATTTGGTATTCACGCGTTTTTGGCAAGCAATACGCTGGGAAACGATTACTATCCGAAACTTGCCAAGCTGTTATTTGCGCTTGCGGTGAAGATAAAGCGCGAGCTGGACATCCGCGTTGAATTTGTAAATTTATCCGGAGGAATAGGTATACCATATATGCCGGACGAGGCGGAAAATGATATATCGCTAATAGGCGATGAAGTTAGAAAGCTATATAATTCAATGCTTGTAGCCGAGGGTTTTGACAATGTAAAAATTTATACGGAGCTTGGACGCTTTGTTCTTGCACCTTATGGGGCATTAATCACAAGGGTGATACACCGCAAGGAAACCCATAAGATTTTTATAGGATGTGATGCATGTGCGTCAAATTTGATAAGACCTGCTATGTACGGCGCGTACCATCATATAACCGTGATGAGTAAAAATGCCGATGGAGTTTTAGACAGGTCGAAAATCGAATATGAAAAATGTGATGTTACAGGTTCACTTTGCGAGAATAATGATAAGTTTGCCGTGGACAGATTTTTACCGAGAACGGAAATAGGCGATATCATATACATTCATGATGTAGGCGCACACGGTCATTCCATGGGTTATCAGTATAATGGAAGACTTAGATGTGCTGAATTGCTGCTGAGTGAAGACGGAGAAGTAAAGCTTATAAGGAGAGGGGAAAGCTTAAACGATTATTTTAGTACTCTCGACTTTTGTGAATATGGGGAAAGGAATTGGGATGAGGTTTTGTAAACGAAGCGATTAGATTACGCATTTAGCTGGCGTTAAGACGGAAAAATTTTTGCCGGAAAATTTAATAAAAAATATTTTTGATTTTTTTTCAAAATAAATGAACCTTTGCCGAACTTAATGCGTCTATATATCAAAAGGGATTAAAATACATAATTACACTGTATTATAGCTTCGGCTATGACACAAAGGTCTGTTTACGGACAGAATATTTAAGATACCGATTATTTGGGGGGGATCTTGAATGTTTTCGAACCGGGAAGCAGACCTTTTTCATTACAAAAAAGAACATATGTTGCAAAAAATAATTTTAAGATTTATAATCAAGAGTATGAAAACGGGGTATAAGTACCGGAAGTATTTAATGGATGATAATTATAGAAGGGAATTGCAGTGACGATGTCAGAGTTTAGACTTGTTTCGGATTTTGCTCCGACAGGAGATCAGCCGCAGGCTATCGAGAAGTTGGTAAAGGCTTTTCGCAGCGGCAAAAAGGCGCAGACTCTTTTGGGGGTTACGGGCTCAGGAAAAACTTTTACGATGGCAAATGTCATCAAAGAACTAAATAGACCGACTTTGATAATCAGTCACAACAAGACGCTGGCGGCGCAGCTTCACGGAGAATTCAAAGAGTTTTTCCCCGAAAATGCGGTCGAGTATTTTGTTTCCTATTACGATTATTATCAGCCGGAAGCCTATGTTCCGTCGACCGACACATTTATAGAGAAGGATTCGGACATCAATGCCGAAATAGAGAAGCTGCGCCATAGCGCGACAGCTGCGCTGTCCGAGCGCCGCGATGTAATCATCGTAGCCAGCGTCTCATGTATCTACGGACTCGGAAGCCCTATGGATTATGAAAATCAAGTAATTTCACTCAGACCCGGAATGGAGAAGTCCCGCAAGGAGATTTTATCCAAACTCGTGGATATACAGTACATGAGAAACGATGTGGACTTTGACAGAGGAAGCTTTCGTGTAAGAGGTGATATAATAGATGTATTTCCGGCAGGGGCTGAGCATGCGGTGCGCATCGAACTGTTCGGTGACGAAATAGAGAGCATTAAAGAAATGAATCCGCTGACGGGCGAGATAATCGGATTAAGAAAGCATGTGGCTATTTATCCGGCATCACATTATGTCACATCAAAGGAAAACATGGAAAGAGCTTTGTTGACTATAAACGAAGAACTTGAACAGAGAATCACTTGGTTCAAGGATAGAGGCAAGCTTCTTGAAGCTCAGAGGATAGAGCAAAGAACCAGGTATGACATGGAAATGCTCAGAGAGGTCGGAACCTGTAAGGGAATCGAAAACTACTCCAGACATATAAACGGCTTGGTTGCAGGCTCAAGACCATATACGCTGATAGACTATTTCCCGGACGATTTCATCACCATAATTGATGAATCGCATGTTATGCTTCCTCAGTTAAGGGCTATGTATGCAGGTGACCGCTCCAGAAAAAGCGCCCTGGTTGACTATGGATTCCGTCTGCCGTCGGCATTGGATAACAGACCGCTGCAATTTGAGGAATGGGAAGACTTGATAGGACAGATAATGTTTTGCAGCGCTACGCCGGCAGCCTACGAAAAAGAGCAATCAGACGGGATAACCGCAGAACAGGTAATAAGACCGACAGGGCTCTTAGATCCGCCGATTGAAGTGAGACCGACAGAAAATCAAATAGACGATATAATAGCTGAGCTTAATTCCGTTATCAAAAAAGGCGGTAGGGCATTTGTTACAACCTTGACTAAAAAGATGTCGGAAGGACTCACTGATTTTTTGAGCAAAGCGGGGCTTAAAGTCAGATATTTACATTCAGAAATAGATACGCTTGAAAGGCTCGAAATCATTCGTGATTTGAGACTGGGGGCTTTTGATGTCTTGGTCGGAATCAACTTGCTCCGAGAAGGTCTTGATATTCCGGAGGTTTCTCTGGTGGCTATTTTGGACGCTGATAAAGAAGGTTTTTTGAGAACGGAAACATCTTTGATTCAGACGATAGGTCGTGCTGCCCGAAATGTAGACGGTAAAGTCATCATGTATGGCGATCGTATAAGTAAGGCTATGCAAGCGGCAATAGACGAAACTGACAGACGAAGAGGCATCCAATCCGCATACAACGATGCACATGGAATCACGCCAAAGAGTGTGTCAAAGTCGGTGAGGGATGTAATAGAAGCGACAAAACAAACAGACGGAGAAGAGCACTATAAGGGTAAAAAAGCCGGTGAGCTGACAGGTAAAGAGCTTAAAAATTTGGTGAAGAAACTTGAAGAAGAAATGAAACAGGCGGCAAAAGATTTACAATTTGAAAGAGCTGCCGAGCTTAGAGATATTATATTTGAGTATAAATCAAAACTTTAGAATATGAAGCATATTCATACTTCACATCTTCACAAGCTCAAAGACTGCGACATTGCCGCTGAATAGAGCCGAATAGAATTGAAACTTAAAATTGAAGGGAATTATCAGATGCCTAATGAGATTTATGTAAAAGGTGCAAGGGCGAATAACCTAAAAAATATAGATTTGAAGATACCGCGGGATAAAATGATTGTTTTTACCGGACTTTCAGGTTCGGGCAAATCATCGCTCGCTTTTGATACGATTTATGCAGAGGGACAAAGGCGCTATGTGGAGAGCCTTTCTTCGTATGCAAGACAGTTTTTGGGGCAGATGGAAAAGCCGGATGTGGAATTTATAGAGGGACTTTCTCCGGCAATATCTATAGACCAGAAAACGACCAGCAAGAATCCCCGTTCGACCGTGGGAACCGTAACCGAAATACATGATTATTTAAGGCTTTTATATGCCAGAATAGGTGTGCCTCATTGCCATATATGCGGAAGAGAGATAAGCAGTCAAAGCGTCGATCAAATAGTTGATATTCTAATGGAAAACGAGGAAGGTACCAAGCTTATAATAATGGCGCCGGTGGTTCGGCAGCGTAAAGGTCAGCACGAAAAGATTCTCGACAGAATCAGGCGAGAAGGGTTTCCGAGAGTGAGAGTGGATGGTGAGCTGTACCTTGTAAACGAAGAAGAAATAAAATTAGAAAAAAACAACAAGCACACGATAGAAATTGTAATTGACAGGATTGTTATCAAAGACGGTCAGCAAGGGCGTATTTCAGAGGCTGTGGAGCTGGCGATAAAAGAGGGTGACGGGTTGATATTGGCTCAGCTCGGTACGGGAGATGACAGCGTAGAAAAAATATTTTCTACCAAGCTTGCCTGCCCTGAGCACGGCGTGAGCATAGAGGAACTCGAACCCAGGATGTTTTCATTCAACAATCCGTTCGGAGCTTGCCCCGTGTGTAACGGAATAGGCTTTACGGAAACTGTAGACCCGAAATTAATAATTAAAGAAGACGAGAGCATAGCTGACGGAGCGCTCAGTCAAATCTTTGCGACCATGCAATTTACAGGACATTATTGGAATGTAATCGACGCACTGGCAGATATACACAAAGTGGACTTAAAAACGCCATACAAAAATTTGCCGAAGAAATTTTGTGATGAGCTTTTGTACGGTACCGGTGAGAAAAGACTTAAATATGAAGTGACGAGCAGTCGGGGAAAGGTACAGAAAAGAGACCATACTTTCGAAGGGTTAATTCCAAATCTCGAAAGGCGGTATAGAGAAACAAATTCAGATCTCATGAAGGAGTGGCTCAGCAAATTTATGACTGTAAAATCGTGCGATGCCTGTCATGGGAAAAGGTTAAGACCGGAAATTTTAGCGGTAAGAGTAGGTGGCAAAAATATTGCAGAGCTGTCAGATTTGCCGGTTCGTGATGCTCTTAGCTTTGTTGAAAATTTGGAGCTTAGTGAAAAAGAAACGATGATAGCCAGACAGATAGTCAAAGAGATAAAGGAAAGACTGTCATTTTTAGTAAATGTAGGACTTGATTATCTGACTTTATCTCGCTCGGCAGGAACTCTTTCAGGAGGGGAATCACAAAGAATCAGACTTGCTACCCAAATCGGCTCAAGCCTTGTAGGTGTTCTGTATATTCTTGATGAACCGAGCATAGGGCTGCATCAAAGAGACAACGACAAGCTTTTAGCAACACTCAGACACTTGACAGATATAGGAAATACTTTGATAGTCGTGGAACACGATGAGGATACGATGTATGCAGCAGATCAGATTGTTGACATAGGTCCGGGAGCCGGAATAAACGGTGGAGAGGTCGTAGCACAGGGCACGGTCCAAGAAATAAAAGAGAATAAAAACTCTTTGACGGGACAGTATCTTTCAGGGGCAAGGAAGATAGAAGTGCCTAAGGAGCGGCGCAGCGGAAACGGTAAACTTATCAGTATCAAGGGTGCACGCGCAAACAATCTGAAAAACATAGACGTGGACATTCCCCTTGGGAAATTCGTATGTGTTACGGGGGTATCGGGATCAGGTAAAAGCAGCTTGATAAATGAAATTCTAAACAAGGGTGCCTCAGCTATAATAAACCGCACGCACACAGTTGCAGGAGAGCATGATGAAATTCTTGGATTGAAAAATATAGACAAGGTCATAGATATAGATCAGAGCCCGATAGGGCGCACTCCCAGGTCAAATCCCGCTACATACACGGGTATGTTTACAAAGATACGAGATCTCTTTGCAGCGTTGCCCGAGGCAAAGATGAGAGGATTCGGCAAGGGACGATTCAGTTTTAATGTCAAAGGCGGAAGGTGTGAGGCATGTAACGGAGACGGGATAATCAAGATAGAGATGCATTTTCTTCCGGATGTATACGTGCCTTGTGAAGTTTGTGGAGGAAAGAGATATAATAGAGAGACTTTAGAGGTAAAATACAAAGGAAAGAGCATATTTGACGTTCTGGATATGAGCGTTGACGAGGGAGTCGATTTCTTTAAGAATATACCGAGCATTAAACGCCATCTACAGACCTTACAAGATGTAGGTCTCGGATATATCAAAATCGGTCAGCCTTCAACACAGCTTTCAGGAGGGGAAGCTCAGCGTATAAAACTGGCAACAGAGCTGTCAAAGAGGAGCACGGGAAACACTCTCTACATATTGGATGAGCCGACTACGGGACTTCATTTTGCTGATGTTGATAAGCTTATATCGGTGCTCCAAAAACTTGTGGATGCGGGGAACAGCATTGTGATAATAGAGCATAATTTAGAGGTTATCAAATGTGCCGACCACATAGTTGACCTCGGACCTGAAGGCGGTGATAAAGGCGGGAATATAGTGTCCTGCGGAACGCCGGAAGAAATTGCGGAGAACAAAAATAGCTATACGGGACAATATCTGAAACCTTTATTGTACAAATAAACAAAAAATCCAATTAAGGTTGAATTTACTATGGATTTTGTTACAATAGACTCATTGGTGTAATTGTAAAATCATAGAGGTAGTTAAAATGTTCAAAGCAAAAAATCTGACCATGCTTACGGATTTCTACGAAATAACCATGGCCAACGGTTATCTCGAGGCGGGTATCGCTGATGAAATTGCATACTTTGATGTATTTTTCCGCAAAGTGCCTGACGGTGGCGGGTTTGCAATCATGGCAGGTATTGAACAGATTGTAGAGTATCTCGACAATCTGAATTTCACAGATGAGGATATTGAATATCTAAGAAGCAAAAATGCCTTTTGTGAAGAATTTCTGGAATATCTTCGTAATTTTAAGTTCGCATGCGATGTTTGGGCGGTTCCGGAGGGGACGCCGGTATTTCCGCATGAGCCGTTGATAACGGTTAGAGGACCTGTAATGCAGGCACAATTTATTGAAACGATGATACTGCTTATCATTAATCACCAGAGTTTAATTGCGACCAAGGCTAACAGGATAGTACGTGCGGCGCAAGGAAGACCTATCTTGGAATTCGGAACCAGAAGGGCTCATGGCACTTCGGCAGCCGTTTACGGTGCGAGAGCGGCATATATCGGCGGTTGTGCAGGTACGGCATGTACCATTGCAGATAGAGACTACGGAATTAAGGCACTTGGTACCATGGCGCACAGCTGGGTGCAGATGTTTCCGTCAGAATACGATGCATTCAAAAAATATGCCGAAATATATCCGGATAACTGCGTGTTGCTTGTTGATACATATAATGTGTTAAAATCCGGAGTTCCGAATGCAATAAAGATTTTCAAAGAAATGAAGCCTAAGAAGATGGGAATCAGAATTGACAGCGGCGACATGACATATCTTACTAAGCAAGCAAGAATTATGCTTGATGAGGCGGGATTAAAGGACTGTCAGATAACTGTCAGCAATTCTCTTGACGAATACATCATAAGAGATGTAATTCTCGAAGGCGCTCAAATCGATGCATTTGGTGTCGGAGAGCGGCTTATCACGGCGAAATCGGAACCTGTTTTCGGTGGTGTATATAAGCTTGTGGCGCTTGAAAAAAATGGTGTAAGCATACCGAAGATAAAGATTTCCGAGAATATAGAAAAGATTACAAATCCCGGATTCAAAACCTTGTATCGCTTGACGGACAAGGAAAGCGGTAAGGTCCTTGCCGACGTGATGACCGTGGATGGGGAAACTATCGAAAATGTTGACGGATATGAAATCTTTGACCCTAAAGCGGTTTGGAAGCGAAAAAAATTGTACAATTTTGAAGCTAAGAACCTTCGAGTTCAGCTATTTGATGCGGGCAAAAATGTGCATACGCCTCGCGACATAGAAGAAATTAAAGAATACTGTAAAGGACAAATAGAAACTCTTTGGGATGAAATGCTCAGGTTCGATAATCCGCAGACATATTATGTGGATTTGTCACAGAAACTGTATGATATGAAGAGAGAGTTAATAGAGGCACTTCATCTTGATAAATACGTGTAAACCCGGACAGGGTCTGATTGTCTTTGATGTAAGTCCGAGATAAAACTAATAAATAACTGAAGCTACTAAAAAAGCAAGGGAAAACTCATATTGAGTAAACCTTGCTTTTTTGGGGTTATAGGACAAAAAGCGTTGGTGGCTAATCCCAATACGAAGGAAAATTTGTCGATGTATGAAGCTCACTCCACACGACAGTATCACCCCAACTTGAAATAGATGCAGCGTATTGTTCTTTCTGATGAATCTTGTCATA
>JAXFOY010000003.1:0-7976 GCA_034180045.1 Eubacterium sp. | reverse complement strand
TGAAAACTAATTCTAAGGAAGATATACCACATTTTAACGTTGAAATTTGAATGTGTTTAGAAGTTTTTATCAACACTTTTTGTCCACCCTTAATCTTCTTTCAAAAAAGATTAAATCGCCATACACATTGGAAGTTCAATGTATATGGCGATTTTTATCAACACTTTTTGTCCTATAGCCCGTGTTTGACTTTTATTGAGCTTTGACATCTTCTGCGACAAGCCTGCAATATCTTTTTCCGTCTTCTTCATATACTTCGAAAATACCGGTAACGGTGGCCTCTGATTTAACCTCCGGAAAATCATTTGGAAAGCTGTGATTTGGCCATACAAACTCTATTCCCTGCTGGCAACATGCGAGTGCATCTACTATCAAAAGAGCATAGTATTCGGTAGCGCCGCTTTGATTGCCGGGAAGGGCATCGTACACGATGAACTGTCCTGTCATCCTGATTCTTTTGCCGATAAAGTTATCCGGAGACATCATCATCTGCATTACCTGAGCGTATACGACATTTTTATTTACACCGGATATATCTATGTCGATATTACCGTTTGAAGGAGCTACAGGCTGAGAATATTTTGATTTTTCACCCGCAGCATCGTTGGTTTTAGTAGGAGGTGCGGTAATCTTTTTATTTTTATCATCCTTTTTATTTTCTTGTGTTTTTTTTGCATCCGAAATAATTTTACTGTCATTTGATGAATCGGAGCTGTTATCTTTTGAACCGCATGAACATACGGTAAACATAAAAGATAGACACAGCAAGCTTATAAATATTTTTTTCATGTTCTTCGTCTTCCTTTGATAAGCATTCCTATTAAGCTGAAAATCCCGAAGAAAAGGGCATCTACAGCAACGATGGTTGAACCTACAGGAGTATCGCCAAGAATGGATATCATCATGCCCAGTATAGCACAAAATACGGAGAGCACAGCTGAGCAAACAGTCACGGATTTGAAGCTGTTAAAAACTCTCATACTCGAAAGTGCCGGAAAAATAACCAGTGCGGATATCAAAAGCGAACCTACGAGATTCATCGCCAGTACAATTATAACAGCAATTATAACAGCAATCAAAAGATTATATAGTTTGACATTTGTTCCTGTCGAACCGGCAAAGTCCTCATCAAAGGTGACAGCGAAAATCTTGTTGTAAAGAAATATGAAAATAGCTACTACTATGAGAGAAAGTATCACACACAGCCATACATCGCTTATTTTCAGAGTTAAAATTGAAGTCGAGCCGAACAAAGTGACACACACATCCCCGGAGAGGTTTGAGGAAGCCGAAAAAATATTCAAAATCAGGTATCCGAATGCCAGGAAACCGACGGAAATCATGGCAATGGCGGCATCTCCCTTTATCTTAGTGTTTTGACCTGTTCTGAGCAGCAACACGGCGCAGATTACGGTGACCGGTAGAATAAGCATAGTCTGATTAGACATCTTCAGCACGCTGGCAACCGCCATAGCACCAAATGCTACATGAGACAGCCCGTCACCTATAAATGAAAACCGCTTCAAAACCAGCGTGACTCCAAGAAGTGATGAACAAAGAGCTATAAGGATACCTACTACAATAGCATATCTGACAAAGGGGTACTCTAAATAATGTATAAATTGATTTATCAAATTCATCATGGCTATAGCCTTTCTCTTTCCAGGAAGTACTGCCCCATAGGACTGTTTTTGTATTCTTCGCAAGTTCCGAAGAACACGGAGGAACTTGCCATATGTAAAATATGACTGGCATACTTGGTTGCCGCAGACACATCATGTGAAATCATGATAACTGTAATGCCATCGTCATTTAAGTCTTTTATAGCCTGATACATTTCGACTGTGACTTTAGGGTCAAGACCGGAGACCGGTTCGTCAAGAAGAAGTAATTTTTGGGTAGCACAAAGGGCGCGCGCAAGTAAAACACGCTGCTGTTGACCTCCTGAAAGTTCTCGATAGCAGCGTTTTGATAAATCAGAAATTCCCATTCTTTCCATGCTCCGAACAGCAAGGGCTTTATCTTGCTTAGAATAGAACGGTCGTATTCCGCTACGTCCCTGGCATCCGGAGAGAACAACTTCTCTCACAGATGCCGGAAAGTCGCGTTGTACTAGTGTTTGTTGCGGAAGATATCCTATTTCTTTAGCTTTGACGCCATCACCCGTTTCAATTTTTCCACCCAGGATGGGTATTAAGCCCAGAAGACTCTTCATAAGCGTGCTTTTGCCCGAGCCGTTTTCTCCGACAATACAAAGGTAGTCGCCTTCGTTTACCTCAAAACTGAGATTTTCGCTTATAATCTTGGAATCATATCCAAGCGATACATTTTGACAGGTGATTTGCGCCATTTCATCCTCCTAGTTAAGTGCTTGTTTCAGCACCTCAAGGTTCTTTTCCATGATACCGAGATAGCTTGCTCCGCTCTCAATATCTTTGCTTGTAGTTGATTGCATAGAATCCATAGTTAGAACTTTTTGATTTTTGTTTTTTGTGTTCTCTATAATAGTATCCGCAATTTTGTGCTTAGCACCTTCTATGGTAAGGATATTATTTATACCTAAAGCATCTGTTTTGTTAGCCAAGAAGGTAATTGTATCAAAGCTTGCCTCGGATTCTGCTGAACAGCCCACAAATGCCGCAAAGTAATCAAGGTTGTAATCTTTTACTAAATAGCGGAACGGAAAGCGATCTCCGAA
Source organism: Eubacterium sp. (assembly GCA_034180045.1). Lineage (GTDB taxonomy): Bacteria > Bacillota > Clostridia > Peptostreptococcales > Anaerovoracaceae > Eubacterium_B. The sequence continues at coordinate 5,278 of JAXFOY010000003.1, read as the reverse complement.
AATAACGGTTTTGTATTTGGAACTTTCTATAGTTGATTTATACTTACCATCAAGTTCGTCAAGCTTTTTAGCATAATTCTCGTAATTCTTCTTATATGTTTCAGTATTGTCCTTGTCAATTTCGGATAAAGCCTCTTCTATTTTACCACAAATCAGCTTTGCATTCCTTAGAGAAAGCCAAACATGTTCATCATTTTCCGGTTTTTCACCATCGTGGTGATGATGCTTATCGCCATCGCCGTCATGGTCGTCATGCTTATCCTCGTGCTTAGCATCGTCATGATCATCATGCTTGTCCTCGTGCTTAGCATCGTCATGGTCGTCATGATCGTCATGTTTGTCTTCATGTTTAGCATCATCATGCTTTTCGTCTTCGTCGTGATGGTGTTTGCTCTCCTGCATTCCTTCTTTTAGCTCTTCTTCAACAACGTTATCTCCAAGGATATCCATCAGATTGATTACTTTCAAATTTTTGTTCTTTGTCTGCTTCAAAACGGCATCTACCCATTCGTCAGACTCACCGCCGACATATATAAATAAATCCGCCTCGGAAATTTTGGCGATATCCGAAGTCGATGGCTGGTAGCTGTGTAAATCAACGCCCTTATTTATGAGAAGTGTGAGGTCAACCTTGTCTGACTTATCTCCGAGTATTTGCTTAACCCAATCATACTGAGGGAAAATAGTTGTAACAACTTTAATTTTACCGTTTGTGGTATCGCTGCCTTTGGTCTTGCCGCAACCGCTGAGTGCACAAACCGTCATAATAGCTATGAGCAATAAAGTAATAGTTTTTTTCATCATGTCCTCCAAAAAAATAAATAACTTTGCAGAGCAAATCAGTTCGCATAAAGGTAGATATAAATAACATAAGGCATGTTATACGCCTGCCCTCGTGCATCAAAGAGATAATTTATCCCGGCAATTCTCGCAAACTCCGTAAAATACGGTGCGTAGATTATCAAAAATAAAATTATGCTCTTTTAGAAGGTGAGCTTCGATATTTTTCATTTCATCGCATTTAATGTGAATAAGTTCGCCGCACTTTTCACATTTACAGTGATAATATCGATGCTCGTGCATGCTATCGTGGTCACCGACATATACAAAGCAGGCAGGGCTGGTTGAATCGACGATATATTTATCGACTATTCCATCATCAACCATGCGCTCCAGTTGGCGGTAAACCGTAGATGTGCCGATAGTTTTACCTTGAGCGTTAAAATGCTCGCAAATATCTGCCACCGTAATGTGTTTTCCTTCAATTGTTTGTAAGTAATTTTGAAGCTCCTTACGCTGACTTGTCTGATATTGTCCTTTCTTTTTCATAAAAACATCCCTTCCAAATTGAAAACCATTTTCATATTATAACGATATGAGACTATAGTCAATATGAAAATCATTTTCAAATTGGTGAGGACATAAAAAATTTTCGATAAAAGTTCTAAATTGTAACATTTGTTACAGTCGCACCGCCTCGAGTCAAATATAATTGGCACATGAAATAAAATATATTTATCGGTTGAAATATAGAAAAGAGGAAAAGATGGAAAATAAAATGTTTTGTTATCAATGTCAGGAAACCGCAGGAGGAAAAGGTTGCACAATGCAGGGTGTCTGTGGAAAAACGGCAGAAGTTTCAGGGCTTCAGGATGTGCTTGTTTATGTTACAAAGGGACTTTCAGCAGTAGCATGTGCAGCCAGAGAGGAAGGAAAAGAAGTCGGAACGGAAATAGACCAGATGGTTTCGTTCAATCTGTTTGTTACAATTACAAATGCAAACTTTGATGATAGCTACATAGAGGATAGAATCCTTTTGACACTAAAGGCAAAACGCGAGCTTATGGAAAAGCTTGATGATACTTCGGCTCTGCCTGCGGCAGCAAAATGGTATACCGAAGACAGAACGCAGCTTACAATCATGGCAAAAGCTACAGAGGTTGGAGTTTTAGCTACAAAGGACGAAGACGTTCGTTCTCTCAGAGAGCTTATTACTTACGGATTAAAGGGACTTGCGGCATACAGCAAGCACGCGAATGCTTTGTTGGAATCGGATGCCGATGTAGATAGATTTATGCAGGAAGCGCTTGCCAAGACACTCGACGATTCTTTGACGGTGGAGGAGCTTATTGCACTTACACTTGAAACGGGAAGAGTCGGAGTTTCAGGCATGGCACTTTTAGACAAGGCAAACACTGGAGCTTACGGAAATCCGGAAATAACAACAGTTCAGCTTGGTGTTAGAAATAACCCGGGCATACTCGTTTCAGGCCATGATTTGCGCGATCTTGAGATGCTTCTTGAACAAACAAAGGGAACCGGTGTTGATGTTTACACGCATTCTGAGATGCTGCCGGCAAACTATTATCCTGCATTCAAAAAATACGATAATCTCGTAGGAAATTATGGAAATGCCTGGTGGAAACAAAAGGAAGAATTCGAAAGTTTTAACGGGCCTATACTAATGACAACTAACTGCATAGTTCCGCCTAAGGACAGCTATAAGGACAGACTTTGGACAACAGGTGCGGCAGGTTTTCCGGGCTGCAAACATATCGGCGGAGGATACGGAGAAACAAAAGATTTCAGCGCTTTGATAGAACAGGCAAAGCAGTGCAAGGCACCGACAGAAATAGAAAAGGGAACGATAGTTGGCGGATTTGCTCACGAGCAGGTATTTGCGCTTGCCGAGCAGGTTGTTGAAGCGGTTAAGAGCGGAGCAATCAAAAAGTTTGTGGTAATGGCGGGCTGCGACGGCAGAATGAAATCAAGAAACTACTATACAGATTTCGCAAAGGCACTTGCACCTGACACTGTTATTCTTACGGCAGGCTGCGCAAAATATAAATATAACAAATTGGGTCTTGGCGACATTAACGGAATTCCAAGAGTTCTGGATGCAGGACAGTGCAACGATTCATACTCACTTGCTCTAATCGCTTTGAAGCTGAAGGAAATCTTCGAGCTAAATGATATAAATGAGCTGCCAATCGTATACAATATCGCTTGGTATGAGCAAAAAGCGGTAATCGTATTATTATCACTTTTATATCTGGGCGTAAAGAATATTCATATCGGACCGACGCTTCCTGCATTTTTATCACCGAATGTTACAAAGGTACTTGTTGAAAACTTTGGACTTGCACCGATGGGAACGGTTGAAGAAGATATGAAACTCTTCTTTGGACAGTAATTTTGTAAAAATGGCTAAAACCGAATAATGTGAAGCGGCTGAGGTGCTGAGCAAGATTTGCTTGACACCTCAATTTTATTGTTTCATAAAGCGGTATATAAGTGGTATAATATTTATAAATTTAAGATTTAACAGCAAAGCTCGTAGTTGTGACAGGCGGGCTGGCAGCCTTTATATTTACCTACACGAGGCTTTTGGAGGTCTTGGGCAAATCCGGTGACATTTACCGCAAATTAAGAATGATTAAGGTAAACGAGCGGAACATCTGCGGCTTAAGCGCAAAGAAGATGACATATATTTACATATATTCATATGCACGATGGGCCGATTATAATGATTTGACGGGCTTTGCCGACTTTGTAAGTGCAAACTTAGGGAGGTAGATGTTTGGACCGCAAACACCGCTTATGCTAAATGTGAAAATCTCAGAAACGGATGTTTTGACATTTGCAAAGTGTAAGGATGTTGATGTAAGGGCAGCTATATGCGTATGTAAGTGCGGCGCTTGCAAATGACATACTAAACGGAGAGTCAGCTTGACTTTTGTATATTTTTTTGCTGCAAAGTTACTGCCGGTTGGAAGCGCGTATACCCAGCGGGAAGGCTATGTATAATTCTATAATCAAAATCCGGGCGGCTGAATTTGCTTCTAAAGATGTAAGCTTTAACGGGTAAATTTCGGATGTAATAGACATGCAGTTAAATGGCAAGAAAATACAGGAGGAAAGAGAAATTCCTAAAAAACTGTTGCTAAATGTAGCTTCTATTATGCCGAAGATGCGGACGACTACATTTCTTTCTTGGCTCCGGCTACGCAAGATATATAACCGGTATTTAATCGAGATTGCGAGTGGCAAGGCGGTATAAAACCCGTAAAAACATGAAAACAGCTATATTATAAATTCTAATATATATAAATTCAGGAGGAACAAATGGAAAACAATAAACGCCCGAAAAATATGGAAAGAATTACAACACCGGAACTGGCAAAAGTATTTATAGATGAGCAGCTAAAGCTCCTGAGAGAGCAAATTGGCGACCGCAAGGTGCTTCTCGCACTATCCGGCGGTGTTGATTCATCAGTTGTAGCAGCACTTTTGATAAAAGCGGTAGGAAGGCAACTCGTCTGCGTCCATGTCAACCACGGACTGCTTCGCAAAGGTGAATCGGAACAGGTAATCAAGGTGTTTCGTGACAAAATGGAGGCGAATCTCGTTTATGTTGATGCAACGGACAGATTCTTGGACAAGCTTGCCGGTGTTGACGAGCCTGAACAAAAGCGTAAGATTATCGGCGGCGAATTTATCCGTGTATTTGAAGAGGAGGCTCGAAAACTTGACGGCATAGATTTCCTTGCTCAGGGAACGATATATCCCGATATATTGGAAAGCGGTCCGGTAAAGGCGCATCACAATGTAGGCGGACTTCCTGAAGATATGCAATTTGAACTGGTAGAGCCGATTAAACTCTTATTTAAGGATGAGGTTAGGGTTGTCGGCAGAGAACTTGGGCTTCCATCAAATATGGTTGACAGGCAGCCATTCCCCGGCCCGGGACTGGGCGTTCGCTGCACGGGCGCCATCACAAGGGATAGACTTGAGGCGGTTAGAGAGTCTGATGCAATTCTTCGCGAGGAGTTCGCAAAGAACGGTCTTGAGGGCAAGGTTTGGCAGTATTTCACAATAGTGCCTGACTTCAAGTCGACAGGTGTCAAAGCCGGTGTACGCAGCTTCGAGTGGCCTGTGATAATCAGAGCCGTAAATACAGTAGACGCCATGAGCGCAACAGTTGAAAATATTCCGTTCGAGCTGATGCGGCACATAGTGGAGCGCATTGTAAGCGAGGTAAAAGGTGTGAACCGCGTGCTGTATGACTTCACGCCTAAACCGACAGGAACGATAGAGTGGGAGTGATTAAAAAAAGGCTGTAAAGTCTTATAAATAGCCGGAGAGTGTGAGAAAAAGTCTGTAAATTAAAATCAAGCCTTCTATGGTAGAATCTAATTACCATAGGAGGCTATTAATTATGGCAAAGAAAAAAGAAGTATATCATGTTAAACCTCTAACCGAGGGAAAGAAAAACATC
>JAXFOY010000002.1:0-81700 GCA_034180045.1 Eubacterium sp. | reverse complement strand
GATGTTTTTCTTTCCCTCGGTTAGAGGTTTAACATGATATACTTCTTTTTTCTTTGCCATAATTAATAGCCTCCTATGGTAATTAGATTCTACCATAGAAGGCTTGATTTTAATTTACAGACTTTTTCTCACACTCTCCGGTTTTTTCTTTGCGATAAATGCAAAATTAATTACATCATTTGTTTTATGAATGCATTTTCCATCTCAATAAGATTTTTTGTTAAGTGTATCAAAAATACCAAGATTGCAACACTGTGCAGCAAATTTTTCATCTTTATTTTTTCTTTCCTTGCATTTTACGATAAAGTGCAATTTAATATTCTTATTTTTTAATTCAGCTTCAGTTAAATCCTTGCCTTTTACATTAGCAACTTCCATGTATATATCTATCAATCTGTTATTTGAAAGAACTTCTTCGTTAAAGCTGATGCTAACAGAGTCCTTGCCGCAGTTATATATCTGCCCTATTTTCTCTATCCATTCATCTTTTATTTTATCCGTTAAATTTCCCTCTACTTTTATCATCTCTATATATTTTATTGAGCAAAGCTTGGCTTGCGTCTGTTTAAGCTTTATTTCTTGAATTTCAAAAACATAACTAAAAACGGTTAGTATCAGAATAAGCGATGCCGTAGCGGTAATAATCTGTTTCATCCTCTTATCTGACTAAGCAGCTCTCTGAAATAGTGTTCTGAACTTGATTTCAGACTATTGCCGTCCCCCACCATCAATTCGAAGATATAGCAGCCTAAAACAACAGTACCCATAATAACAATCAAATCCTTCATACTTCGTCTCCAAGTTTCAAATTATCTATCGTATGAATACCTTTTTCTATAATATTCTCTGCTGCGCTCTTCATTGAGTTTCCATCTCCTAAGACAAGAGTATTTACAATAATAACACCGAGTATCATCGTACCTATTATAATAATTAAATTTTTCATTTTATCCCCCTAAAATACACCTTCAAGCAATATTTGCGCTTTTGAAAATATCACAGTCACCGTAAAATTCATCAACAAAGCAAATATCGATAAGGTTGCCGTGATGTTAACAATTAAACTTTGCTTTTCAGATTTTTTTATTCCCTTTGTCATTCTTTCATCTTCTAAACTTTCCTCAAATGAGCTCATATATTCACTTAGTTCCGCCGGATTTATCATATCTATCTTAGACAAAATCATTGAAAAGTTTTTTGCCGCCTTAATCGGAACCCGCTTATATAAAATCTCAAAAGCTTCTTTATCTCTACCCTTTCTATATGATGAAATCATCTCTCCATATACCGACTTCAATAAATTACTGCTTCTCATCAACTCTTCAAGTATATAGTCTGTCGACATAGGTTTTCCGGCGTAAATTATCGCCAGGTTTCTTCCCATCAAACAACTGTTTAGCAGTTCTTGCTCTATTCTATCTGCGTTTATTACGGATATTATTTTTGCTTTAACAGCTTTTGCATAATTTTCTGCTAAAGATAAGTTACCGTACTCTTTATATAGATTTCTTAACCTTTTTTTTAATAAACTTCCTCTTCCGTATAACATCAAATATCCAACTTTCTTGTCGAAAAAAATATATCTGCGGAAAATGCGGCAAAATATAGAATTACCGATGTTATCAGCCAGTATAAGCCTGCGGTATTTGAAAATTGATAAACAAAGTATTCCGCTACAGTCATTTGAAAGAAAAACTTAGCGCTGAAGATGGTCATCACCATGCATATCGGCATCATATATCTAATCATCATTCTTGCTTCATATCCTTGCCTTTTCGAATGTTCTATTATCTTTTTACTTTTTGCTATACTTCTATTCAAATCTTTTAGGCTGTGCTCAACTATTACTCCTCGATAAACCGAAACATATATGTTAGTAGCCAATATATCTGCCCATGCCGTATTAAAAGAATATCTAAATGTCTCTACCGCACTCCCGATTTCATCAGATGAAGATGCATTGTTTATATTTTTAGCAAGTGTAATCATTATTCTTTTGACTGTAGCTGACGATTCAATTGAAATAGCTGTAGCCTCAATCGCTTCTCTCATGTTACATGCATTAATCTTATAATTATTGCTTAACTCCTGTACAAGTATATTCGCTTCACGACTTCCCTTTGCACGTTTTGTGCTCAATCTAAGGTTTAATATTACAAATGGAATGACTGCAAAACAAATCGCTATAAAGATAGAATATTTTATTTGCAAAAATACCATAAAGCCGACAGACATAAACATAAAAATAAAAATGCTTAAATATATCAAATGCTCCGGTGAAACAAATACCTGTCCCATATCCGCAGCCGTAATTAATTTTTCCAAATAGGTATAAATCCTGCCTTTTTCTACAGAATTAGTGACTTTGGCGACCTTCTTCAAATCACGCCTTATTGAAAATCTGTTTCTGATTCTCCTATATATTACTATTAATGCATCGGCTTCCATCAGAAAAAGCCCTATCAATATTGCCAGATATATAAATTTCTCTTGCATATCACTTCCTTTACAGCTTGTAATTAGGCATAATCGTCCACTTTTCGTAAGATTTACCCTTAGCCGCTTCTTCTATCATTTTTTTGAGCTCAATTATCTTTGAACTATATTCCGGATATTTTTTTAGCTTATTTGAAATACCGTCAGAATTCCATATCCAGGTGCTTTTGTTAAAATCATATTTGCACAAATATCGTGCAATGCATTTTTCCTCCACATTGTCAAAGTCAAATTCTACAACTGCCTTGAGAAGTTTTAGGTTATGATTGTATGGAGACTGTGTCATTTCAAATATGTAGTCAATGCCGCTATAGATACGTTTTATCGTGTAAATCAAACTGCCTCCATACTTATTAATCACCTCACTCGCCATTCTATATGGCAAATCAATAGCACTTCCATCATGTACCGTAGCCTTGCACCTTGATGTTCCGGATGTAATGATATCCAAAATAAGCTTGTAAGCGGCCGCATCTCGCATTTCCTCCATAAGCACATAATCGTTATCTCCCCTTAGAAGCGACTTACTTAACTTTTCCAGCCCTTCTCCATCAGTAACAATCTGCATCAAAGGGGATTTAGGCATGATTCTGTGCCAAGGAGTCTCAGGATCTGTTGAAATTGCCAGTCCCTCTAAATCAGCTTTTTCGCCCAGCTGCCATGCCTGCAAAAAAGTTGTCTTACCTGATCTGACTTGTCCTGTAAATATAACATTGAACCCTATGTCTCTCATAGTTTCAAAAATTTTTATACCCTCGCCCGGAATGGTCTTTTTTTCATTTAGGCTTTCAAAGCTTAGTTTGGGCATAACATATTTACGAAAGACTATCGCATCCTGGTTTTCCTTTGCAATTTCTCCTGAATATATACTTATGCGAATGCCGTTCCTTAAATATACCTCGTGATAGCTGTCACTCAGCCTTTCGCTTGGTGTTGACAAAAGCAATGCTCTTTTCAGCTTTAATAAACGCTCCTTGCTTATAGTTTGTTGCATCAGAGTGGCTTTACCGTCTATCATAAAGTATATTCTTTCTCCTATAATTTTTGCTGATGAAGAATTTACATATTTTTCGTCTGTATCGTATGCCCAAGGAGAGATACCGGCAAGTCCGTAGAGTTCCGAAAACACAGCATCGATAATATCGCTGTAACATTTTGGATACGCTGCACTTTCGAGTTTATTGTCGCTGATAATTTCCCTGATTTTATCTTTATAAAATATCACATCCTTCTCAAATCCCATGATTGCACACTTTTCTCTTTCAAGCCTAAGCTGCTTGCCTGAGTCGTCTATATCATTCCAATCAATCTCAAGCTTTCTCTGCACTATATTGCATATCTCCGAGAAATCATATTTTTTCGCATAATCAAGCTCATCTTTTTTATAAATGTGAGAATAATTTTCAAGGAATTTTTCAAGTGAAAAGAGTTCTACATCAGGCATTTAATTCACCTATCAAATTATCAATCAAAATATCTACCGCCCTTTTATACTTTTTTTGTTGTATCAATGTTCTCCTTTCTATTTCTGCATAATATCCAAGCTGTAAAAAAGGAATTGATGCCAGGATTTTACTCTTGAGCAAGTATGCTATATCCTCTTCACTATATAAAGCTTTATCATTTATATACATGTTTAAGACTACGCTTATATTTGCAAAACCTTTTAATACTGAACTTTCAAGCTCAAGAAATCTTGAAATACATCTCGGTTGTTGCTTTAAGGAAAATACATTATAATCACAGCAACATAGCGCAGACATCGTCAATGCCGTTCTGAATTCACAGCCGGCATCTATAATCACATAATCAAAGTTGCGTAAGCGTTCAATGATTTGCTGAAATGTATTTACCGGAAATGTATTTGCAAGCAAATATTTTTTGCTCGAACTGATTATATGTATATCATCCAGCTTTTTAACCGTATCGCTTAGCTCGTCTTCCGATAAATTATTGGCTATCAGAGACAATCTGATGTCATCTAAGCTCAAAGCATTATTTTTTTCTATAAATGAATATGATTCGGTCCCACTTCCAAAAATATGAAGGACGCTCTTTCCTCTTGTTGCTAAAGTCTTCGCAAAAGATACCGACAGCATCGTGCAGCCACTTGATCCTATACTTGAAAAAAATCCGATAGCCTTCATCTATGTTCCCCTTACTATTAAAAGTTTTCTCCCTTTAGATATAGCTTCGCTTAGCTTTGCAGCCTCATTTATTCCGGTAATAATCTCAAATCCGTGCGTATCATCCATTGTGCTGTAAACCTCTGACTTAAGTACAATCTGCAATCCGTCAAAAATCAAAATTGTATCCCCCTTTCTGATATCTTTGGAATAGCTATGCAATGCGCTCTTAGGCAGAGTAACTGCAAGTCTACCCTTTGCTATGTCAATCAACTCGTTGTCTGCGCCGAAATATTCACTGAACAGAGGGGCACCTTTGTGTATAAAGTGCTTGGCTCTTTTCCCCATATATCTGGCAATTTCATTTTTGTCAATATGGTTCTCATCACATTTTATTTCAATATAGCTGATCTTTGACTCATCAAGCTTTTCTCCTTTTTCCATATTTGAGTTAATCACAGGTATCTGCTCATATAGAAATTTCGGCTTTGCCCATTTTTCCCAAATCAAAAGCATTATTAGGGCACATATAATTATTACAATGCCACTGATTCTTTTTCCGCTGCTCATTTACATCATAGAGAGGTTCTTAGCCACATCGAAAAGAAATTTCTGTTTCCATTGCCGCCACATATTATTAGGAAATGACGTCCCCGGATTCTGCAAAATTATATTGCTCAAGATATAATGTCTATACTCCTTTGGCACATTGATAAGTGCTTTCTTGATTGCACTTACTCTCTCCTGCAAAAGTAAGACTTCCATTGCCTTCGATTCCACCGGTCTATTTACATTATAATTTTTGGTGTTCTCACATACCGCCGCCCCATCACCTATAGAATCTCTTTCTGCAAGCAGTTCTTTGATACGATTTTCCATTCTCTGAATATCTCTGACTGCCCATAAACTTTGATAATATACTGCATTTGGCATAACGTATTCCTTTAATTTTGTTTGCTGCCATTCTCTTGCCATAGTATATCCCCCTTTCTTTTTATGAAAAGAGTTTAATCAATTCCCCAAATAATTGTCAATCGATTAACAAAAATTCCCATATAACAGTAAAATAAACGTTTTTTTATGTAATGAAATCGATTTTTTACGTTTTACAAAAGTATTTTATTTTTGTAAACACGAAAATACCGACCCATAGTTGTTAGATTTCAATTCTAACTTATAGGTCGGTATAGATACCGTTTCTTTTATATTTAGTCTTCTCGCTTATTTACCACGGTAGCCAAATTTATCGTGGACTTTTCCAATTCCTGAATAAGGTTATTAATCCCTATTATCTTATCATCGGAAATATTATTTTCTACTGCCAAATCCGTATTATATAGAATTCTTTCGATGTCAGCATGTATGTTAGAAAGTTTTTCTCTAACCTTTTGAATTGTTTCATCATCTGCTGCCTGTTTACTTGCACTCTCCAGATTGACTATCTCGGATTTGTTCATATCAAGTTCAAATTCCGAATTTCCCATAACGACAATAGGCTCATAACCCAGTTTTTCATTTATCAATTTTGCAAAATCTTTCTTCGATTCGGTTTCACCATGAACCAAAAAAATCTTTTTTGGCTTTTGCTTAAAGTGTGCAATCCATGTGAACAATCCGTTTTGGTCGGCATGCCCTGAAAAACCTTCCAAATTATGTATCTCTGCATTTACCTGAATTTCTTCACCGAACAAAGTGACCATTTTTATACCGTCTATTAGACTTCTTCCCAAGGTTCCCTGTCCCTGGTATCCGACAAACACTATACTGTTTCTGGCATCCCAGAGATTATGCTTAAGATGGTGCCTGATACGCCCCGCCTCACACATTCCGCTCGCTGATATTATCACTTTAGGCTCCTTATTGAAATTAAGAGCCTGTGACTCTTTACTGCTGCGTGTGAATTTGAGGTTTTTGAAGTCTAAAGGGTTATCTCCTTTAAGTATATATTCTCTCGTTTCATCGTCAAAGACTTGAGCATTTCTACGAAATATTTCCGTTGCAGTAGTTGCCATAGGACTGTCTACATATACATTTATTTTATCAAGTTCATCCCTATATTCATTATTTGAGTCATAGAATCGATTCAGTTCATAGATGAGCTCTTGCGTTCTGCCGACAGCAAATGACGGTATAACAACATTTCCGCCTCTTTTAATTGTGCTCAAAATTATCTCTATGAGTCGTTTTACCCCAGTTCCCAGCTCTTTATGAATACGGTTTCCGTATGTCGTTTCCATAATTACATAATCTGCTTTTTTAATGTATGTCGGATCACGTAAAATAGGACGGTTTGACATCCCTATATCACCTGAAAAAACGATTTTGGATTCTTTATCATCTTCGCTGACCCAAATTTCGGTTATTGCCGAACCTAAGATATGCCCGGCGTCATTAAAAACGATTTTCATATCAGGATTGATTTCTATTTGTTGATCATAAAGGATAGGAGCAAGCATAGTCAAAGTTTTCTCCGCATCCTGAATAGTATAGAGAGGCTCGGACAATTCTCTGCCCGCTCTCTCAGCCTTTCGATTCTTCCACTCAGCTTCCTTTTCATGTATGTAAGCGCTGTCTCTCAGCATTACCGAGAGTAAATCCGCAGTTGCGTCGGTACAGTAAATTTTACCTTCAAATCCACGCTTTACCAATAGAGGCAGTCGTCCGCAATGATCTATATGAGCATGTGATAAAACAACGCATTCTATTTCGGTCGCATCAAAGGGAAAACGTTCATAGTTCAACGCATCCTGAGCCTTTCCTCCTTGAAACTGACCGCAGTCAAGCAAAACCTTATGACTTCCGCTGCTCAATAGATGGCACGAGCCTGTAACTCCTGTAGATGCACCGCAAAACTTAATTTTCATCTCTTCATCCTCCTAGTTGAATCATCTAAATATCCAGATTCCACAAATCAACTTCTCCGGTTGAAACAACATCTGCACCCGCTTCAAGTGCAGCTTTAACTTCTTCTTCGGTTTCTATTATACCACCTGCTATTATCGGCATTGGTGCTTTATTTCTAAATTCTTTTATTTTTTTTGTGACTATTCCCGGCATTATTTCTATAATATCCGGCTTGGATATTCTTATTGACTCCATCGATGTAGTTAAAGAATGTGAATCAACAAGAAAAAATCGTTGCACTGTTATTAGATTTAATTCCTTTGCCATTCTCACAATGTTGGTTCTTGTTGTAAGCACACCGTCAACCCCGTTTTTGGCAAGAAACTCTATGCCTGCCTTATCTTTACCTATACCTTCGGCAAAATCTACATGTACAAAAGCTTTTTTTCCTGCACTATGAATCTCTTTCACGCTTTGATTTACCGTCATAATATTCGAATGCAGCAAAAAAACAACATCTACTCTGGATTTCAACGCCTTACTGAAATCCTTTTCGGTTCTTATTGCAGCGGCTATTTTTTTCTTTAGTACATCATCTACCATTTAATTCCCTTTCTCCTTAGGCATTGAAAACAAAGACATATATAGCTGGTTCTAGTCGTGATGAAAATCCGATCCGCTCGTCATATGCAAATGATATTTTGCCGATATTTCTATCAGTTTATTTGAGTCACTTTCCGTTGCGGACGGATGAAAGCACTCAAGGCCTCTCATACCGATTTTTTTAAGTTCTGCCAAAAGCTCTTTAAGTTTGTCAAAATTATATTTATTATTCTCAACAAATTCCTCAATTTCGAGAGGATGTGCCAATACTGCCACCCCTTTTGCCTCCCTTATGATTTCTATAGCTTCAGCCGTAGAAAGCATTTTTTTAGGAACGCCTGACAACAATTTATATGAATCCTGATAGTCATATCCTTTTTCTTTCAGAACTCTTGCAATGTCAGGTTTTCCTATATAAGCTCCCGGTTTTTCGGGTAAATCCTCTTTTGAAATTTTAATCCCCTCTTTATTCAGCTTTTCGATAAGCTTAATATTTCTTTCTTCGCGGATTTCCTTAAGTCTCTTGCAGGTTTCAATCAGACGCCGGTTTTCGGTGTCGAAATTATAGCCTAAAATATGTAACTCCAAGTTCTTTTCCCCAAAATCATAGATTGTCGAAAATTCAATACCCGGAACAACTTCCATCTCAAGATCCCTTACTGCATCTTTCGCCTCTCTCAGGGCTTCGAAACCATCATGATCGGTTATAGAAATTATATCATAATCCGCTGCATGAAACTTCTTTACAATTTCGGTAGGCGACAAAACTCCGTCGGAGTAAAATGAATGTATGTGATAGTCTGTCTTAAATTCCATTGTTATACCTCAAAAAGCATTTCTCTTCTAACTTCGCGAGCGGTTTCCTCGTCTTTAAGAATTGTAATGAGCTTTGCTGCAAAATCGGCTGCATAAGCAGGTCCTCGAGCTGTAATTATATTTCCGGAAACAAGCACGTTCTTTTTGATGTATTCCGCATCTATAAGCTCGCTTTCCATCCCGTCGTATATTGTTGACTCGTACCCGCCTAAAACGGATGACTTGGCTAAAACCATAGGTCCTGCACAAATAGCTGCAATAAATCTGCCGCTTTCTGCATATTTTCTAAGTGCAATCTTAAAGTCAAAATGATTGCAAAGGTTTTCGCAGCCACTTAATCCGCCCGGAATTATCAGCATCTGGCAACGATCAAAATCACACTCGCCCAATAAGATGTCTGCTTCAACTCCTATATCATGAGCACCGTAGACAATTTTACTTTCCATGACAGAAACGGTTTTTATTTGGATTCCTGAACGCCTGAACATATCTACAACAGTTAATGCTTCAATCTCTTCAAATCCATTTGCTAAAAAAATATATGTCATAAGTTCTCCTTAATAAAAAATATGTTCTTCTTTAGTTATTTTATAATGTATATAAACAAATATTCCTATAAAAATCCCTGTAATGATAGATGAAAATATGGATACCGTCGCTTCAAACGGTGATCCTATCAGTAGATTCAACAGTGAATCTTTACCCGTACTTATTCCTATCACCGTGCCGTATATGCTTTTTCTTATCGCATCTATGTTTAAGCAAACCACACTGATAATCTGTAATAAAGCGCTTGTGCCAATTGCTGCATATCCCGTTTTTCTGAGCTTACTTTTACTTGTATTCTTCATCAAATAAATATAAGTTAAAATCGAAACGACAAAAAGTACAATACCTGCAAAGGCGCTTACTCCAAGTATTTTTTTACTTTTTTTCATGATTTCAGTTTCTTTTTTTTCAAATATAGGGTCCTTAAAGTTCCCATTTTTTTCGTATATTTGAAACTCTTTTATAAACGGCGAATTAAAATATGAAGCTATTTCATCGGCAATATCTCCACCTGTTATGTTCGCCGATATATTATATGTTGCCTGTGAGTCATTAAAGTGATAAATATAAGTTTCCGGCACTCTAAGAATAACATTATAGCTAAAAATCACATTAAAAAAAGAGATGCTCAGCACGAGAATGATATAAAAAACAAAGCTTAGTCGTCTCAATATTTTTCTCCATTCTAAAATTAAAACAGAGGGCAGGGATTAACCTGTCCTCTATTCCCTAACCTTCTAAATAACTTATATATGGGAGATTCCTATATTTCTGGTCATAATCAAGTCCATAACCTATAATAAATAAATCGTCCACTACAAAACCGACATAATCAGCTTCAATTTCGGCCTTTCTTCTGGCCGGTTTATCTAACAAGGTGCAAATTTTAACACTCTTCGGGTTTCTTGCCCCAATATATTCTTTTAGATATTTTAGGGTAGTACCTGTATCCACAATATCCTCAATAATGATGACATTTTTATTGAATAAATCCATCCCAATATCCTTTGTAATTTTGACTACACCGCTGCTGGTCGTAGCAGAACCGTAGCTGCTTGCCGCAACAAAATCAATCTTAGTATCAAGTTTGATTTCCTTCATTACATCCGCCATCCATAGAACCGCCCCTTTTAGCGTACCTATCAAAATGACTTCTTCACCTTTATAGTCCTTGCTTATCTGTTCGCCAATTTCTTTAGCTCTCTTGTTTATTTCCTTTTGGCTGTACAGAATCGTTCCGATTATATCTTTATTACTTTTCATTACTTCCTCTTGGCATATCAAATTCATTACATCTTTTGATTTATATTTTATACTAAAAACCAAAATATGTCACGCACTATTCAAGACACAGCTCATCGGCTATAAGCTCTAAAAGCCTGTCACTTCCGGTTTTCTTCAAAGCCGAAACAGCAACAATTTTATCTTCGCTGCCAAGGCCTAAGCTCTTTCGTATGAGCGAAATATTCTTCTGCCTTTCATTTCCGGACACCTTGTCTGCCTTTGTTGCACACACAAGCCCATCAAGTTTGTAGCTTTTTAGATATTCATACATTTGTATGTCGAGCTTTGACGGTTCATGCCTTATGTCTACGAGCTGTACGACTCTTTTTAGATTGTGTCTTTGGCGAAAAAAGTCATCCATCATCTTGTCCCAATCAGCAGTTATACTCTTTGAAACTCTTGCATATCCATATCCCGGTAAATCGACAAATCTAAATGAATCATTTATCAAATAAAAGTTAATCGTCCTGGTCTTGCCCGGATTTCCGCTCACACGAGCCAAACTTTTTCTATTTGTTAAAAGGTTTAGAAGCGACGACTTACCGACATTAGATCTTCCTACAAAGGCTATTTCATCGACATTCGCCTCGGGATATTGATTAGGTCTTACTGCGACCGCTTCCAATTCTGATTTTACGATTCTCATTATTTCTCCAATGCTTCGACTAAAGCCTCTTTGGCATATTCCAATCCGACAACTTTAATATTTTTTCTTACCGATTGCGGAATTTCTTCGACATCCTTCAAATTGTCCTTAGGAAGAAGAATAGTTCTAACTCCGGCTCTATATGCCGCCAGAACCTTTTCTTTAATACCTCCTACAGGCAAAACTTTACCTGTTAAAGTTATCTCCCCTGTCATTGCAACGTCCTTGCGAACAGGAACTTTGGTAAGTGCCGATACTGCTGATGTAAACATCGTCACACCGGCAGACGGTCCGTCCTTTGGAATCGCACCCTCAGGAACATGAATGTGAACATCCCTATCCTTGTAAAATCCGTCTTTGATATCCAATTCCTTTGAAATTGACCTGATATAGCTAATACCTGCCCTTGCCGACTCCTGCATTACATCACCAAGATTTCCTGTAAGTGAAAGCTTCCCTGTGCCATCCAAAATCAGTGTTTCTACCGACAATGTTTCTCCGCCTACCGCCGTCCAAGCCATACCGTTTACAACACCTATTTCGCCCTCACCTGTAATCATATCATAGCGGTATTTTTTTGTTCCAAGGTACTTCTCCAGATTTCTGGGAGTTACCGAAAAAGATTTTTTACCGCGTGTTACAGCCTGCATAGCGGCTTTACGGCATACATCAGCAAATTTTCTTTCAAGGTTACGCACACCTGATTCACGAGTATAGTAATTTATTATATCTCTTATCGCTTTTTCGGAAATATTGAGGCTATTTTTTCGAAGTCCATGCTCCTTTTCCATCTTAGGTATTAGATAACGCTGTGAAATCTTAAGTTTTTCTTCCTCTGTATATCCGCTGACCCTGATAACTTCCATACGGTCTAAAAGCGGTCTTGGAATAGTGTCAAGCGAGTTAGCCGTTGTTATAAACAAGACTTTTGATAAATCAAATGGAATGTCAAGGAAATGATCGGTAAATGTCTTGTTCTGTTCAGGATCCAGCACTTCAAGAAGCGCTGAAGACGGATCGCCTTTGTAGTCGGCTCCAAGCTTGTCTATTTCATCAAAGAGGAACACCGGATTATTGACGCCGCTATCCTTGATACTCGTTATTATTCTGCCCGGTATTGCTCCTATATATGTACGGCGATGACCGCGAATTTCAGCCTCATCTCTGACTCCGCCAAGTGACATACGGATAAATTCCCTGCCGGTGGCAGTGGCGATAGATCTGGCTATAGAGGTCTTGCCCGTTCCCGGTGGTCCCACAAGGCATAAAATAGGACCTTTGATTCCCTTCGACAGGTGTATCACGGCGAGATATTCGAGGACTCTCTCCTTGACCGATTTCAGCCCGAAATGGTCTCTTTCCAAGATTTTTTCCGCCTTGTTAATGTTTATATTTACCTTTGAGGCATTTTTCCACGGAAGCTCTATAATCGTTTCGACATAGTTTCTTATAACCGCACTTTCCGCTGATGAAGGTGCCATTCTCGTAAATCTTTTTATCTCTTTTCGAACCTTATCGGAAATTTTCTCGTCAAGATCAAGTTCATCGAGCTTCTTAAGCCATTCTTCCGCTTCTTCAGCGGCATTTTCTTCTTCACCGAGTTCTTCCTGGATTACTTTCATTCTTTCCTTTAGAAAATAATCCTTTTGGTTCTTATCGACATTTTCTTTTACCTTGCGCGCAAGTTCTTTTTCAACGCTCGCTATCTCATTTTCATCTGTAATGAGCTTTAGTAAAATCTCAAGTCTTTCTGCAAATGGAAAAGCTTCCAGCACAAGTTGTTTTTTTGCAACCGGAATTATCAATTCATTCGCTATATTATCAACCAAAGATATCGGGTCTGTTTCTGAAAGAATCTTTTCAATAGACTCTTCATTTAATCGCTCCGAAAGAGCCGCATACTCAATAAATTTATCCGTCAAAATCCTCAAGTGCGCTTTTTCATTTACGCTCAAAATGTCAGGATCAAGTTCTTCCGGAATCTCGATTACCGTGCATGACATATATGTATCTTCTGAAACGATCTGTTTAATTTTTGCTCTGCAAACACCGCTTACAAGAACTCTTACAGCATCGCCGTTAATCTTAAGCATTTGCTTTACCTTGACGATGCTTCCCGTCTTATATACATCGGAAAAAGTAGGAATCAAAACATTATCATCCTTTTGTGAAGATACAAACATCATCCTATCTTCAGTCATAGCCTTCTCTAATGCTCTTATGGATTTTTCTCTTCCTATATCGAAGTGAATAACTGTGTTTGGAAAGATAGATACGCCTCTGAGCGGTATGCACGGATATACTTTATCCATCTTTTCTTCAATACCGGCTATCACATTATTTTCATTTTCAAAAGTATCTATATTTTCAACAAAAGTCTCTGTTGCAAGTTTCTTTTCGTCTCCCATAAAATTCTCCTTTCTAACAAATCAGGCGACAAATTAGCCGCCTGAGATTTTACGAGATTTTAATTAATCCTTTTTTATTAATTTAGGCTCACTACCACTCTTTACAGTTTCATCTGTAACTATGCATTTTGATACATCGCTGCGAGACGGTATCTCATACATAACTTCATTCATGATTTTTTCAAAAATACTTCTTAGACCGCGTGCACCCGTTTTTCGCTCTATAGCCTTATTGGCAATCGCATCAATAGCCTCATCCGTCATCTCAAGCTTGACATCGTCAAGTTCGAAAAGCTTTGCATATTGTTTTACTAATGCATTCTTAGGCTCCGTCATTATTCTTTTCAGTGCATCAACATCAAGCTCATCCAAAGTGACAAGGACGGGAAGTCTACCTATAAACTCAGGTATAAGCCCGAATTTCAGCAAATCTTCCGGCTCCAAATATTCAAGAGCCTTACTGCCTTCAACCTCGAAAGACTTATTGTCGGAATTAAATCCTATAACCTTGTCTCCAAGCCTTTTTTGTATCATCGAATTAAGGCCGTCAAAAGCACCGCCGCATATAAACAAGATGTTGCTTGTATCAAGTTGAATAAACTCTTGGTGTGGATGTTTACGTCCTCCTTGAGGCGGTATGTTCGCTACGGTTCCTTCAAGTATTTTTAAGAGAGCTTGTTGAACCCCTTCTCCGCTTACATCTCTTGTTATAGACGGATTATCTGATTTTCGGGCAATCTTATCTATTTCATCAATATATATGATTCCTCGTTCTGCTTGTTTTATATCATAATCTGCTGCCTGAAGAAGTCTTAAAAGGATGTTTTCAACATCTTCTCCCACATATCCGGCTTCTGTCAAAGCGGTGGCATCTGCTATTGCAAAAGGAACATCAAGCACCTTTGCTAAAGACTGTGCAATCAAGGTCTTTCCGGATCCTGTCGGTCCTATCATGACAATGTTGCTCTTTTGCAACTCTACATCAGAATCCGAATCAGCCTTAAGTTCGTTTATGCGTTTATAATGATTGTATACTGCAACTGCGAGAGTTTTTTTTGCTCTATCCTGTCCGATTACATAATCTGATAGATATTCAAATATCTCTTTAGGCTTAGGAAGCTCGAGCATTGAACTTTCCTCATCCGTTGTCTCCGTGATAGGCATCTCATTCAAAAGGTCCGCACATGTGCTTATACATTCATCGCATATATATACTCCCGGTCCTGCGACCAGTCGCCTAACCTCACTTTGTGATTTGCCGCAAAATGAGCAATGTAGTTCGCTGTTCTGTCCGTTTTTTTCTGTCATCATCTAACCTTTATTTCCTTATAACTGCATCAACAAGACCGTATGCCTTAGCTTCGTCAGCCGTCATAAAATTATCTCTATCTGTATCTTTCTCTACCTGAGCAAAGTCCTGTCCCGTGTTTTCGCTAAGAATTTTGTTCAGATTGTTCTTTGTCTTTGATATCCAGTCCGCATGAATCCTGATATCACTAGCCTGTCCCCTGGCTCCGCCTAAGGGCTGGTGAATCATTACCTCTGCATTAGGAAGCGCATATCTTTTCCCTTTTGCACCTGCCGAAAGAAGAAGAGCTCCCATACTTGCAGCAAGTCCTACACATATGGTGGAAACATCCGCTTTGATATAGTTCATAGTATCCAAAATTGCAAGACCGGCAGTAACCGAACCACCCGGACTGTTAATATATAGATTGATATCCTTCTCGCTATCTTCCGCATCAAGAAAGAGAAGTTGTGCAACTATTAAGTTTGCAACATGGTCATCAATCTCATCACCTAAGAATATAATCCTGTCTTTAAGCATTCTTGAGTATATATCGTAGGATCGTTCTCCTCTGCTTGATTGTTCAATAACATAAGGTATCATTGCCATTATTTTTCTTCCACTCCTTCTGCCTTTGCCTGTGCATCAGCTTCCGCTTTTTTTCTTTCTTCAATATCCTTTGCTTTAACCATAGTGATTTTTGCTTCTTTATAAAGCATATCCATTACCTTTGTCAAAGCAATGTCTTTGCGGAAAAACGCAATATTTTCCTCACCTAGCATCTTCTTGATGTTATCTACATCCGTCTTATATGCTTCTGACATTCTCTTTAGTTCCGCTTCCAGGTCTTCGTCTGTTACTTCAACATTTTCAACATCACCAATGGATCTAAGTACGATTCTTGTTGCAACTCGCTTCGCTGCCTCAGGCTTGATTTCCTTGCGGAAGTCATCAAGTGTTGAACCCGTGAACTGTAGGTACTGCTGGATATTCAGTCCCTGATATCTCATCTGTTGTTCAAGTTCCTGAACCATTCTGTCCATCTCGTCTGAAACCATTGATTCAGGTGCTTCTATTTTGTTATTCTCATATACCTGAGAAATCACTTTATCCTTTGCTTCGTTTTCGCATTGAAGCTTTGCTGATTCTAAGATTCTTTCCTTTACATCGTCTCTGAGTTCTGCCATAGTATCAAATTCACTTACATCTTTAGCAAACTCATCATCAGCTTCAGGAAGTTCTTCATACTTAACCTCATGAACTTTGCACTTAAATGTCGCTTCCTTGCCTGCAAGTTCTTTTGCCTGGTATTCTTCAGGAAAGCTTACTACAACATCTTTTGCTTCTCCTGCTTTAACACCTATAAGCTGTTCTTCAAATCCCGGAATGAACATGCCTGAACCTATCTTCAGTTCCTGGTTCTCAGCTGTACCGCCTTCAAACTGCTCTTCACCTATAAAGCCAGAATAATCAAGAATTACTGTATCTCCGTCTTCAACAGCCCTGTCGGCAACAACCATGCGGGAATTTCTCTTGCGCATTGCTTCAATATCTCTATCTACATCTTCTTCCGTAACTTCAGGATCCACCTGCTCTACTTCTATGCCTTTGTAGTCCTTAACTTCCACAACAGGATATATTGCTACATCAATTGTAATTGTAAGAGGCTTACCCTTAGCTATTTCACTGAAATCAGCTGTAGGTGAATCGATGACTTCCAGTTCAAGCTCATTAAGTGCTTCAGGATATCCTGTTTGGAATAGATTATTTATTGCATCCTCAAAGAAAATTCCCTCTCCATAATGCTTTTCGATAATGCTGCGTGGAGCCTTACCTTTTCTAAATCCGTCAATACTGAACTGTCCCTTATTGCTCTGATATACTTTTACTACAGCAGCTTCAAATTCCTCCGCAGTAAAGTCCATTGCGAATTTAGCTCTGTTGTTTTCCTTTGAGATAAATGTAGTTTTCATTTAAGTGCTTCCTCCAATATTATCATCTTTATTATTTCTATAATTATTTAACTAATTTAGCATTTAATTTTACCATTCTTAACCCATAAAGTAAAGGTTTATGGTATATTTCTCTTAATTATACCTCATTCTTCGTCAATTATATCAAGTCCTTGTCTGAATTTACTATGTTTTTCAGGTGAAAGTTCGAATTTCTTAGATAAATACTCGCCTAATTCATCAAGTTCTTCACAGGTTCCCGAAAAAAGTTCTATTTCAAGTTCAGAAATAGGCTTTGTTTTATTTCCTCGACGAATTACTCCCTTGTCAACCGAAAGTTCAAAAATAGAATTTCCGTTGTCAAGTCTGACGGCGCGCCTTATAAAATCCATCTGCATCATCAAAATAAGCTCACTACTGCCTATCACGTTTTTTAGAGTTTCATACATATTGCTTTGAGAAAAAATTTCTAAACTCGGCTTGCTCAGATATTTTTTATCCTCCAAAGGGATATTTATTTCTTCTCTTATATGCAGACCTTCTTCGCTGCTGTCATTCCATTTTAAGGTAGCTACAAGTCTTTCATTTTCCGCCCTCACTCTGAACGCCATGCCTTCTCTGCTCAGCCTTTTATCCTGGGTATCAAAGTAAGATGCACACATTGAAATTTTCTCTTCAGATTCCAAATCCGATATTTCAAATATCCTAAAATCATTGAAAATACCGTCAATGTCGATATTGTTTTCCAGTTTGAACTTCAATTCTATTTCCATAAAACTTCTCCTAACAATTAGTGCACAGAAAATTCTTTTATCATAAATACATATATGTGTCAATACCCTAAACATGATATAATAAATCAAAACAACAAGGAGTTTCATATGAATCTAAACGAATATATAGACCACACACTTTTGAAAGCAGACGCTACTGCCAATCAAATCGAGCTGCTGTGCCGTCAGGCAATGGAAAACAACTTTTACTGCGTATGTGTAAACCCCTCTTATGTCAAAACCGCAAAATCACATTTAGAGGCAAGTAAAGTCAAGGTGGCTACAGTCGTAGGATTTCCACTTGGTTCAAATTCATCCAAAACAAAAGAATCAGAATGCATTGAAGCGATTGAGGATGGTGCGGATGAAATAGATATGGTAATTAATATCGGGCAGTTTAAGTCCGGTAACTACACATACTGCAATAGCGAAATATCAACTTTGTCGGATATTTGCCATAAAGAAAATGTAATATTGAAAGTCATCATCGAAACCGCATTGCTCACAGATGATGAAATTGTATCGGCAAGCAAGCTATGCTCACTTGCTAATGCAGATTTTGTGAAAACATCAACGGGGTTTTCCGCGCGAGGGGCCTCAACACGCGATATAGAACTTATCAAAGTGGGAATTGATGAATCAGGTAAATGCGGTAATTCTGTTAAAATCAAGGCCTCCGGAGGTATAAAAGACCTAAAATCTGCGCTTGCTCTTATACACGCAGGTGCGGACAGGCTTGGAGTTAGCAGCAGCATGGAAATCATAAATGAGCTTAAAAATAAGGCGAAATGAACATATAAAACAGAGAAAAATATCACAATATCAAAACGCTCATTTACTGAATTATTTTCAATAAATGAGCGTTTTATTTTATGGATTGGTTTCGCTGTTTCCCTTTTCGGTTTGTCCTTCGTTTCCCGTTCCCGGATTAGGGTTTGGTTGAGGCTGATTAGGTTCCGACGTTCCCCCGCCTTGATTATTACCCTCGCCCGGTTGGGTGTTTTCACCGTTTCCGCCTTGATTATTGCTTGGCGGTGGAACTTCAGGCTGCGCTTTCGGCTGTTCAACCGATTGTTCAGGCACCAACACTTCAGGTTGAGCGGTAGGATTTTCTATTATCTGTTCCGGATCTATACTTGCCTGCCCCTCTGAGAAGCTAAAATCCTTTATAATTTGGTTGCTTATTTCTAAGATTTTTTTACTAGGTTTATATTTTTTATCTCCAAAGACTTTTTTGTGGAGCTCAATGACATCATTCTCCAAATCTGCCGGGAACACATATGCCCCGCCGTTCAGATAACCAGTTGTCACCGTGTAAGGGAATCCTTTGCTGCCCTTAATATTGAAATCCTTAAGTTTTGCACCTAAGGTCAGAATATCCGAGTTGCTTAGATTTGTCTTTATCTGAGGCAATACGGTATCTATCAGGTCATCGATTTTTAGCAGACTCTGTTTTTTAACCTTTGACAGTATAGTTTTAATTACAGTACGCATTCTTTCGGTTCTCTTGAAATCATCACCAACGCCTTTGCGAATTCTGCCATATGCAACTGCCTGAGGCCCTGTCAACTTTTGTTTTCCGGCTTCTCGAACCATCTCGTACTTATCCGTATCTATAATCAAAGCAGTCTCATATGTGTACTTATTCAACTCGTCTATTTCGTAGTCCTCAACATCTACGGTAATGCCGTCCATCTCGTTAACAACATCCGAAACCGCCTTGAAATTAAATAACACATATTTGCTTATATTAAGATCCATAGCTTGATTAATTGTCTTCATGGTCTCCTTTGCTCCGCCATTTGCAAAGGAATGATTAATTTTATCATATAGATTCTCGTCACCGAGCTTCAGATATGTATCTCTATATATAGATGTCAAATATACTTTGCCGGTCTTCTCTTCAATACTTGCAATTATAATGGCATCAGCCCTTGCATCTTTATATTCCGATATATCTCGTGCATCTATACCTATCAAAAGTATATTGATATACCCGTCTACATCGACGCATGAAAGTTCTTTGCTGGTGAAATTTTCGACTGAATCTCTATTAAGCTTATTCAGCTTACTTTGCAGATATGCGTACCCCAGCCCCACAACCAGTATAGCGATTATCAGTATTCCAATTAGAATTTTTTGATATAGTTTCAGGCGTCCTTTTTTCTTTTTTTTATTAGAAACAGCAGCTTCCATTGCATCTTTCTGCTGTCTTTTCTTTTCCATTCTGCTCATTAAATTTACTCCTTCACAGCGATGTCTTATTATATCACGAAATATATTTGATGTAAATCTTTCCCCATTCTAATAGCATTTTAGGGTATAATCAAGTATTATACGACTGCCATCTAAGTTTCATATAGGCTGTATAAAAAACTTATATTAAATATATATCATAGTAAAACGAAGGTTTGATGAAAATGAAATTTAATTTTGAAGGAAAAAATATACCTCACATAGTCTTGTCCTCCGCATCACCACGAAGATCTGAACTGCTGTCAAAACTCGGATTAAAGTTCGATGTAGAGCCGGTTTTTGCTGATGAAAGCCATCATGGAATAAATTCAGCAAAAGATTTAGTAATGTTTCTCGCACTTAAAAAATGTCAAGCCGCATTAAAATGCCGCGAATATGCTAATTCGACATTAATAATCAGCGCAGATACTGTAGTTTCCCATAAAACAATTATGGAAAAACCGTCTTCTTTAGATGAAGCTCGCGAAATGATTAGCTCCATATCAGGAAAATCACATAGCGTTTTTACAGGAGTTTGCATATGCAACACAAGTTATAAGAGTTTTGATGTATTTTATGATGAGACAAAAGTATTTGTAAAGAAACTTTCTCCCGTGCAAATAGAAAATTACATCAAAAGCGATGAACCCTATGACAAGGCCGGGGCATATGCGATACAAGGTATATTCGGAAAATACATAGATCACATTGAAGGCAGTTTTGAAAATGTGGTGGGGCTACCCATACAAAAGCTTTCCGAACGCTTAATGATTCACCTATAACTTAGGTGAAGATATTCATCCATTTCTTACTCTTATAACGCGGATAACACACTAAAATTCTAATTAAATCTCCTATATCAACAATAGCAATTGCCATCGGCAAGCTTGTTTTGAAGACGAGTACACACAAATATGCTAAAGGAAGACTGACACATAAGTTACAAAAAATTTCCAGCTTCATGCAAAAAAGAGTATCTCCACCTGCACGCAAAATTCCTACAATAAAAAGATATGCCGTCATCTTTGGAGTTATAAGCAATGCTTCGATCATTATGGTCTTAATCAGAAGCTCCGTCGTCACCGCATTGAAAGCATATATACCGGCAATGCTCTTGCTGAAAAGCAATAAAATTACGGTTATAACAACATTGAGAATAAATACCATAATTAGAGAAAGTTTTCCGAAATACTGTGCTTTCTCTTTATTTTTTTGTCCTAAACTCTCACCGATTATAACTGCCGTAGAATTTCCAACTCCAAAATATACTGATTGCAATAGATTTACGACTACATTTGCCACCTGAGCAACGGCAAGTGCGGAAGTCCCGAGCTTACCGTATGCAGCTAAAATAAGCGAAAAGGAAAGCGCCCAGCTTCCCTCTGTAACTACAACGGGTATTGCCGTTTTCATCACTCGAAAAAACATATCTTTACTAAATGAACTTAAACTTCTCAAATTGGCATGCAGCGGATGCGATTTATCAAAGATTATATATAACAGAAGAGATAAGCATTCAAAAATTCTCGAAATCAATGTAGCTACAGCTGCACCTTTCACACCTAGCTGAGGTATTCCAAACGCACCGAAAATCAAAATATAATTTAGAAATGCATTCATAAAGAAAGCTATCAATGTAATGATTGTCGGCGCTCTAAGATTTTGAACAGCTCTGCAATTATAGGAAATTGCCATGGAAATAGTTCCAAATATGTATGAAATACAAACAATTCTAAGATATTCGGCGCCTATTTTAACTACTGCTTGATCCGATGAAAAAATATGTATGATATAATTTGCAAAAAAACAGCTCAAAACGCTTACAAATATTGCCAAGACACTTCCTACAAAATAATCGATTCCGACCATTTTGTGGACACCTTCTATATTCTTAGCTCCCCAATACTGGGCAGTATATACTGCTGCACCGCTAAAAAGACCGAATAAACTCACGGTAAATATAAAGTAAACCTGGTTTGCTGCACCTACCGCTGCAACTTCATTTTCACCGAGTCTACCTATCATTATCGTATCAAGTAAATTCAAGCTTATACTTATGAGATTTTGTAAAATCACCGGTATGCCTATAAGCATTGATTTGTTAAAAAATGTCTTTCTTGCTGTACGTTTGTCCATTTGCTCCTCCATTATGCCTGATAATAATATCACACCTTTATATCAAAAAACAACAGAAGCCACTAGAAAACCAGTGACTTCTGATAAAATCTTATTTGACTTAGATAAGCTTAAGACTATTCTGCAACTGCTTCTGCAAGAGCTTCAGCGTTATCCCATTCTTCAATAATCTGTGGAATTACCTGATATAAATCTCCTACGATTCCATAGTCAGCAACTTCAAAGATTGGAGCATCAGCATCCTTGTTGATAGCGATGATGATGTCTGAATCCTGCATACCTGCCAGATGCTGGATAGCACCCGAGATACCGCAAGCAAAGTAAATCTGAGGCTTAACAGTTGTACCTGTCTGTCCAACCTGGTGGCTGTGATCAATCCAACCTGAATCTACAGCAGCACGTGATGAACCTACAACACCGCCAACCTTGTCAGCCAGCTTCTGGATAAGCTCAAATCCCTTAGCATCGCCAAGTCCTCTTCCGCCTGAGCAGATGATATCAGCATCTGTTAGTGATACCATTTCCTTAGCTGACTTAACGATATCGATAATCTTTGTTCTGATATCTGAATCATCAAGTTCAACACTGCACTTGATGATTTCGCCTGTAGCGCCAGGTTTTCTCTCCAGCTTTGACATAACGCCAGGTCTTACAGTTGACATCTGAGGTCTTGATGTAGGGCTGACGATTGTAGCCATTAGGTTACCACCAAATGCCGGACGAGTCATCTTCAGCTTTGTATCAGGATCCTTAGGATCTAGTGATGATGTGTTAAGTGTTGTGTTCTTTGATGTGAAGTCGATGTACTTATCAACTCTGATATCAAGGTGAGT
This sequence comes from Eubacterium sp., assembly GCA_034180045.1. Classification (GTDB taxonomy): domain Bacteria; phylum Bacillota; class Clostridia; order Peptostreptococcales; family Anaerovoracaceae; genus Eubacterium_B. Next base: position 58,711 of record JAXFOY010000002.1, on the reverse strand, counting down.
ACAGTCAGCTGTTAGACCAACATTTGCACGACCAGCTACACGAGGAGCTAGGTCACGTCCGATGTGTGTAGCACCGTACATGATGATTTCCGGCTTATACTCACGAAGAGCAGCAGTGATTACCTTAGTGTAAGCATCTGTTGTGTAGTTCTTTAGTAGTGGATCTTCTACGATATATACAAGGTCTGCACCGTATTCGAAGCATTCCTGAGCAAGGTGCTCAACTTTGTCACCTACCAAAAGAGCCGCAACTTTTGAATCAGCGCTGATATCTCTTGATAGTCTGTGGCCTTCACCGATAAGCTCGAGGGCAACGTTCATGAGCTTGCCGTCACGCTGTTCAGCGAATACCCATACATTTTTGTATTCAGCGAAATTTACTTCTGACATGTTCATATCCTCCTTAAATGATGTGCTTCTTCTTCAAAGCAACGATAAGCTTCTGAGCAACTTCCTTTTCAGAATCTCCCTCAAGCATTGTTCCTTTTCCCTTTGGCTTTGGTGTAAATGAACGGAAAACGTTTGTCGGAGAAGCCTTTAGACCTACTGTTGCAAGGTCAACTTCTACATCCGCAGCACTCCATACCTTGATATCTTTTTCCGGTTTGAAGATACCTGCCATATTCATGTATCTAGGAGTGTTCAGTTCCTTTGTGCAAGTTAGCATACAAGGAATAGGAACTTCGATTACTTCGTATCCGTCTTCAAGCTGTCTCTGTACTGTAACTTTAGTTCTGTCAGCGCTCATTTCACACTTCTGAACATATGTTACCTGTGGAAGGTTCAGCTTTTCTGCAATCTGAGGTCCAACCTGAGCTGTATCTCCGTCGATAGCCTGTCTTCCGCCGATAATCATGTCAAAATGACCAATCTTTTCAATTGCAGCTGTGATAGCGTTTGATGTAGCCCATGTGTCTGAACCGCCTACTGCTCTATCTGATAGTAGAACTGCATCGTCAGCACCCATAGCTATACACTCAAACAGCATATCCTGAGCCTGTGGAGGTCCCATGCTTACAACTGTTACATGAATGTTTTCAGGATCTGTATCTTTAATTCTCAACGCTTCTTCTAACGCATTAGCATCATCCGGATTGAGAATGCTAGGTACACCATCTCTAATCAGTGATCCTGTTTCAGGATTGATTTTGATTTCGTTTGTATCTGGAACTTGTTTTGCGCAAACAACAATTTTAAATGCCATTACTTCATATCCTCCTTATCCTATTAACGAAGAAGTGATGCTGAAACGACCATTCTCTGAACTTCTGAAGTTCCTTCGTAGATCTCTGTGATCTTTGCGTCACGCATCATTCTTTCTACCGGGTAATCCTTGGTGTATCCGTAACCGCCGTGTAGCTGTACGCACTTTGTAGTTACTTCCATAGCCGTTTCCGCAGCAAATAGCTTAGCCATAGCAGCCGGAACACCGTAAGGTAAACCTGCATCTTCGCAGAATGCTGATTTCAAAACTAATAGTTTTGCAGCTTCTATCTTTGTTGCAAGATCAGCTACTACGAACTGAAGAGCCTGCATCTGTGAGAGTTTCTTACCGAACTGTTTTCTTTGCTTCATGTATTCGATAGTTACTTCCAGAGCACCCTCAGCAATACCTAGAGCCTGTGAAGCGATACCGATACGACCACCGTCAAGTGTCTGCATAGCCACCTTGAAGCCCTTGCCAAGTCCGCCAAGAAGTCTATCTTTAGGAATACGGCAGTTTTGGAAGATAAGTTCTGTTGTCGATGAAGCACAAATTCCAAGTTTGTCCTCGGTTTTACCGATTGAGAAGCCCGGATCGTTCTTTTCTACGATAAATGCGCTGATTCCGCGGTTACCCTGTGACTTGTCTGTCATAGCCATAACTACGAATACTTCTGCATATCCACCGTTTGTGATAAAGCACTTAGCTCCGTTTAGTACCCATTCATCGCCGTCAAGCTCAGCTCTTGTCTGCTGTCCTGAAGCATCTGTACCTGCGTTTGGCTCTGTAAGACCGAATGCACCCAGTTTCTTTCCTGATAGTAGATCCGGAAGATACTGCATCTTCTGTGCTTCTGTACCGAATTTGTAAATTGGCCAGCAGCAAAGTGATGTGTGTGCAGATACGATTACTGATGTTGAAGCGCAAACCTTTGCGAGTTCAGATACTGTGATTGAGTAGGAAACCTCGTCTCCACCCATTCCGCCATACTTTGTTGGGAAAGGAATACCAAGCAGACCATATTTAGCCATCTTTTCTACAGTTTCTACTGGAAAACGGTGCTCCTGATCAATCTCAGCAGCCAATGGTTCAACTTCTGTCTTAGCGAATTCTCTCACCATTTTCTGTACGAATTCCTGTTCCTTCGTCAGTTGAAAGTTCATGTAATTGCCTCCTTAAAAAATTATAACGATTCTCCTTAGCAATTAGGAGAAAAGCCTATACTTATTAAAGCTTGTACACCTTGTTATAAAAATAACAGCATACAAATATAGTAAAACACTTTTTATATGTTTTTGCAAGCCATTTTTCATTATTATGACAGCAAATTGTCAATATATGTTCGAATTATATTAAGTGAACAGTTTAGTGTTCACCTCGTCTATTCACAGCTGATAATATCTGCTGAAAATATTTAATCGTCAACCTTTAATATGTACAATTTCCGCTTCTGAAAGGGCATTTTCAACAAGTTCATCTATATTGAGCTTCGATTCTGACATTTCTATTTTATTAACTTGTGGTTTTGTTGTAGGATGCTTTGGTAAAAATACCGTGCAGCAATCCTCATATGGTTCTATTGAAGTTTCAAAGGTGCCGATTTCCTGAGCCTTAGCTATTATGTCAACCTTATCCATCGCGATGAGAGGACGCATAACGGGAAGATTAACACATCTGTCGGTTACAACGAGAGCTTCTGCGGTTTGGCTTGCCACCTGTCCGAGATTTTCACCTGTAATCAGCATCATTGCACCGCACTTTTCGGCAAGCTTTTCTGAAATTCTCATCATAAAACGCCTTACATGAATTGTCGTTTCCGCCTCCGGACAAACTTTGACAATCTGCTCTTGAATAGGAAGAAGATTAACTACATGCATTTTGAAATTTCCACAATATGATGCGATTATCCTCGCTAAATCCTCGACTTTTTCCTGTGCTCTTGGAGATGTATACGGATATGAATGAAAATGCACAGCTTCAAGCATCATTCCGCGCTTTGCCATCATCCATGCCGCTACAGGAGAATCTATGCCTCCGGAAAGCAAAACAAGCCCCTTGCCGTTTGTTCCCAACGGAAGTCCGCCAAATCCCGCAATTTTGTCAGCGTAGATATATGATTTATCATGTCTTAAATCAACAAAAAGTTTTACATCCGGATTATGGACATCAACCTTTAGAACTTTACATGCCTTTAATACAGCGGCTCCAATCATTCTGCCGATTTCAGGAGATTTAATCGGGAAATTTTTGTCGGCCCGTTTTGCTTCTACCTTGAAGGTTCTTACACAGCGCTCATCCATAAGCTTCTTCATGAACTTAACTGCTTCCTTGCTTATTTCATCCATGCTTGATTCGGATTCCACTGCCGGACTGATGGACGCAACGCCGAATACTTTTGATATTTCGGCTGCAACATCCATGGTTTTCCATTCGCGATCAAATCTTACATAAATTAAGCCTTCGTGCCTTTTGACACTTGCTTTACCATAGCCGGCGGAACTCAATCTTTTATGAATTCTCTCCGCCAACATTCTTTCAAAATATGGCTTATTCATGCCCTTTAGAGCAACTTCACCACATCTTACAATCAAAATCTTTTCTTCGTTCATCAAATTTATATCCTTTCGGGAATTCTATCTGAAGCTTCCCATCCTTCTGAATCCGTCGATTGCTTCCTTAAGCTTCGATAGTACATAATCCATTTCCTGTATTGTATTTTCGGCACTGAAGCTGAATCTTACCGCGCTCTCTATTTCTTTACGGCTAAGTCCCATTGCTTTTAATACATGGCTGCCGCCCTTTTTGCCCGAGGAGCAAGCCGAACCCGTAGATACCATTATACCATACTGTTCAAGCTTGTGTAGAATCACCTCAGCCCTGGTTCCCAGAAAAGAAACATTAAGAATTGACTTACAAGCCGCTTCTGTAGTGTTGAACTTCACGTCCTTTATTTCACTTCTTATTCCTTCTCTCAGGTATGTCCATATCTGAGAAAGCTTGTCATTTTTCTTATCTATATTTTTGTAAGCCATATCGGCGGCTACGCCGAAAGCGGCAATTCCGGGCAAATTTTCCGTACCTGACCTATAGCCCTTTTCTTGACCTCCGCCGTAGATTATAGGTGATAAAAAATCACTGTTTCGGGCATACAGAGCGCCTACACCCTTCGGTCCGTTAATCTTATGTGCACTTATACTTATCAAATCTGCTCCCAAATTTTTCATCAGAAGCTTTCCGAAGGCTTGAACCGAATCTGTATGAAAAACGGCATTTCCCTTTAGCTTGGCTATATCTTCAATAGGCATAATCGAGCCGGTTTCATTGTTTACCGTCATAATTGAAATCAGAGCTGTATTCTCATTTACAGCTTCACGTAGCTGCTCCGGGTTTATCATGCACTTAGAGTCGACATCCAGGTACTTAACCTTTGCACCTTGTCTTTCAAGATACTTACAGGCTTCTAGAACTGCCGGATGTTCAACCTTTGTCGTGATAATCTCATCCGCTTTTCGCCTAAGGCGGTTATATGTACCTATTATTGCCATATTATCGCTTTCAGTTCCGCAAGATGTAAATACCAGCTGTGAATTTCTATCGCTACCAAATCCGTTCATTATTTTGCTTCTGGCATCTTTCAATTCTTTTTCCGCCACATGTCCTAAAGAATGAAGCGATGACGGATTTCCGTAACCCTCTATCATAAGTGCATATGCCTTATCGGCTGCTTCCTTGCACACTGCGGTAGTTGCACTGTTATCCAGATATACTTGCATTTAATCCAACCTCTTTAACTAATTCAAATAACTTTTTTGAGCCATTTTCCGCCTCTATATCTTATATAGAAAGCTGTCATTTTGAAAATATTTCCAAAAGATGCTAGCGCTATGCACATATGAAGCGGCCATTTTAAGAATACTACAGCTATATATGCCATAGCAAGTTCAATGACTAAATTGCTTGTAAGCTCTATAACCATGCAAAAGAGCGTATCCCCTCCGGCGCGCAATACCCCGCATTGATAAATGTATGACAACATGCGAGGTATCATTGTAAATGCAAAGACTATTAGAGTCTTTGTCAGCATCTCCGTAGTATCCCGATTAAAACTATAGATGATTGAAACCGGTTTTATCATTGATAGAATCCCGGCGACCATTCCCAAAATTAAAATACATGAAATCTTTATAGTTCGTCTTGCATGCTCCTTGGCAACATCGAAGTTGCCCATTCCCAAAGTCTCTCCAACTATTACTGAAGCACCGTTTCCGAAACCGAAAATTACACTTTGGAAGATAAGACTGGTTATGCTTGCAACTTGAATTACCGCAAGCGCTGATGCACCAAGTATTCCATATGTAGCAAAAACAAGGGACATGCCAAGCGACCATCCGCCCTCGCTACATACAACAGGCATACCTGTTTTAATGACTTTTCTATACAGCTTGAAATCGCTGACAAACAGTTCACTTAAGGCTGCATTAAACGGATGTGTCTTGTCCGATATTATATATATTATAAGTGCAACAAGTTCATATGTCCTTGCCGCTAAGGTGGCATACGCCGCGCCGGCGACTCCCATTGCAGGAAATCCTCCCGCTCCGTAAATCAAAATATAGTTAAGAACAACATTTACAAGCATAGCGCTTGCGTTGATAATGGTCGGCGCTTTCATCCTGGCTACCACACGAGAATTATAACTTATTGCAAACGAAATTGCTGTCATTATATACGAAAATGATACGATTTTAATATAGCGGCTTCCATAAGCTATAACTGCCCCGTCTTTTGCAAATAGTGATATAATTTCTTCTGATTTAATATGCACAAAGAAGAAGAACATCATTGCAATTAATGCTCCCAAAACAAAGTCAAAGCCTATTATTTTCCTGATACTCTTTATATCCTTGACTCCGTAATATTGTGCCACAAAAACACCTGCACCGCTAAAAAAACCAAAGCAAATCGCCCCGAAAATTCCAAAGATTTGATTTGCCGCACCTGTTGATGCAAGTTCAATTTCCCCCAGTCTTCCTATCATGATTGTGTCTGCCATATTAAGCCCTATATTAAGCAGATTCTGTATTACGACAGGTATCGTAACCGTAAGCATCCTTCTGTAGTAAAGTCGCTTATTTTCATCTTTTCTCAGTTCATTCATTCTTTTCCCCATCATGCTGCAAACTATCCGTATAGTAAGTCATCTATATCGTCTGCATGTTCGCTATGAGTATTCAGCAGTGAACAAAAGACTCCCCGTCTTCGGGGAGTCTTGGTAATTCAGTGCTGTCGTCTTTATTTTGCGTAATCGATTGCTCGTGTTTCTCTCACAACATTGACTTTAATCTGTCCCGGATATTCCAGTTCAGATTCTATTTTCTTTGAAATTTCCCTTGCTAAAAGTGCAATGCTGTCATCTCCGATTTCATTAGGATTTGCAATTATGCGTATTTCTCTACCTGCCTGAATCGCAAATGACTTATCAACTCCGGGAGTCGTATTGGCAATGTTTTCGAGAGTCTCAAGCCTCTTTATATATACATCCAAAGTCTCTCTGCGAGCGCCGGGTCTTGCTGCTGACAAAGCATCGGCAGCTGCAATTAGAACGGCTTCGGCAGTCTGTGGTTCGTAATCGCCGTGATGGGCTGCCATTCCGTTGATAACAGCTTCGCTCTCCTTGTATTTCTTAAGTACTGTCAGTCCGATATCCACATGGGTTCCCTCAAATTCGTGATCCAATGCCTTACCGATATCGTGGAGTAAACCGGCTCTCTTAGCAAGTTTTACGTTAAGTCCCAGTTCTCCCGCCATCAATCCTGCCAAGTGAGCAACTTCAATTGAATGATTGAGTACATTCTGTCCATAAGATGTCCTGTATCTTAAGCGTCCAAGCAGCTTAACGAGTTCCGGATGAAGATTATGTATACCTACTTCAAATGTAGCTCTCTCACCCTCTGATTTGATTATGCTGTTTACTTCTTTTGTTGCCTTTGCAACCATCTCTTCGATGCGTGCAGGATGAATTCTTCCGTCCGTAATCAGCTTCTCAAGTGCAAGTCTGGCAATCTCTCTTCTCACAGGATCAAAACATGAAACAATTACCGCTTCCGGTGTGTCATCTATTATTAAATCTACACCTGTCTGCGTCTCTATGGCTCTGATGTTTCTTCCTTCTCTACCGATGATTCTGCCCTTCATTTCGTCATTAGGCAGCTGTACAACTGAAACGGTCGATTCCGCAACCTGATCGGCAGCGCAGCGCTGAATGGCTCCGACTATAATATCTTTAGCCTTAACCTCCGCTTCTTCCCTTGCTTTAGTTTCTATATCCTTAATCATCAAAGAAGCGTCATGCCTTACATCTTTCTCAATTTCTTTTAGCAAGAGCTGTTTTGCATCATCAGATGTAAGTCCCGAAATTCTTTCAAGTTCGACAATCTTTTTTTCTAAAAATGAATCAAGTTCCTTTTTTTGTTCGTCTATTTCAATTTGCTTCTTTGCTAAAACCTCTTCCTTTTTTTCAATTCCGTCGAGCTTTCGGTCTACCGTTTCCTCTTTCTGTGCCAATCGCCTTTCCGAACGGCTCAACTCATTTCTTCTCTCTCTTACTTCTTTTTCTACATCGTTTCTAACACGATGAGCTTCCTCTTTGGCCTCTAGTGTGATTTCTTTTTCAATAGTTTCAGATTTTTTTTCCGCGTCTAAAATCAAATTTTGCGCAATTTGTTCAGCATTTCCGATGATTTTTTCGCTTACATTTTTTCTGTAAATATATCCGATCAAAAGCCCCAGTGCCAGGGCAACTACACACACAACAACTATTAAAATCACAGTTCCTGGAGTCATTGAAGCACCTCCTTTATATCTTTATCTTATGTACGAAAGGTCCATCAAATATAATACACCTTGATATTTTTACACAAACTATATTATAATGTTTGTTATGACAATATGTCAAGAATCTTGAGGTGTAAACAATGAACTATTTTTCATACATATACAAAAATGTTGACAAAATCATTTGCAGCATAGTAGCTTGCTTCGCAATAATCAGCATTCTTATAATCGGAAGTACAAGTATAAACGTGAGTTTCTTTTCAAGAAGTGTAATTGTACAAACCGCTGCTTATATCATAGGTGTAATTGCCATTCTCTTTACGCTGAAATACAATTATACTATTTTCAAAGATTTCCGCAAAATCCTATATCCCATGGCGATTTTAATTTTATTAACAGTTTATATCCCTGGGCTTGGTACCGAAATCAACTCAGCAAGATCCTGGATTAATTTAAGGGTTATAACCTTACAGCCCTCGGAACTTGTCAAAATCCTCTTTATTTTAATAATGGCATCATACTTGAATGAGCATAAAGATGAGCTTTATAACTTCAAATGTTTGATAAAAGCCGTTTTAATTGCTTCTCCGATAATTTTAATCGTTCTAAAAGAGGATTTCGGCAGCGCTCTTGTGTTTGCTTCAATTTGGCTTTTTATGATGTTTTTTTCCGGCATAGAACTTAAGGCACTTGGCAAATTTTTTGCAATTATATTTGCATTTATTCCTATTGCCTATCTTTCTATGGCGCAATATCAGAAAGATCGTATAGAAGCTTTTCTACATTCCGACAACCTTTCACTTCCCGGAAACTACCAAGTATGGCAATCAAAGGTAGCAATCGGTTCAGGCGGTTTTTGGGGCAAAGGACTCTTCGGCGGAACACAAAAAAGTCTGGACTTTATACCTGTCCAGACCAGTGATTTTTTCTTTTCAGTTTTGGGTGAAGAGTTGGGGCTTATCGGAGGTTTTTTTGTTATTGCACTATATCTGGTTTTGTTGCTCCGCATGATGCACATATTGAGAAACTCCATTGACTTTTACGGCGCTCTAATCATTTCCGGTGTTATCGGAATGTTCGTGTTTCAGATATTCGAAAATATCGCCATGACCATGGGCTTGATGCCTGTAACCGGGATAACCTTGCCTTTCCTCAGCTATGGAGGTTCTTCCATAGTTTCAAACATGCTTGCTATTGCATTAGTGTTAAACATTGCAGTTCGCAGCAAGAAAATTAATTTCTAAATTCCTTGTCGAGTTCGTCATTGTTAACATCTAAAATACGGCTGCAAATATTATTAAAGTTTTCCTCGATGTATGTTCCTTCCTTCAAAACGATAGGAATCCCGAGATTTGTTGAGATTCTGATATTGGGATCTGCTTGAATAACCCCCGCAAGCCTAGGTTTTAACATTGCCGTTATCTCTCTAAGCTTTGGTGAATAACCTGATGCCATAAGTTCTGCTTCAACATTATTTATTACCAGATGTCTTGTATTAACACCCATTGATACAAGCTGCCTATCCAAATTATCGGCATCTCTTATCGCTGAGTAGTCCGGACTTGAGATAATAATAGCCTCATCTGCTCCGGCACTTGCGATTACAAGTCCGTCGTCTATTCCTGAAGGTGCGTCTATAACCACATAATCATATGTATTTTTTAGTTTTTCGCATAAAACTTTCATGTGAAGCGGAGTGAGATAACCGTCATTTCTCTCAGGTGAAGATGCCATTATATATAAGTCTGCAAATCTTTTATCTCTGATTAGCGCCTGTTTAATTCTGCACATTCCTGTAAGTACATCATGGACATCATAAACCACATTATTTTCTAAACCGAAATAAAGGTCAAGATTTCTCAGACCCATATCCAAATCTATCAATACAACGCTTTTACCACGCTTTGCCAGTATTGAGCCAAAATTGACAGTAAACATTGTCTTTCCGGTTCCACCCTTCCCAGATGAAACAACATATACCTTTCCCATTCTTTCCTCCGCTCTATTAAGTCCCAAATTATGATTATTGTAATTGATTTTTTCCAAAATTATCCGTATTTTTATATGGCAGTCCGGATTTATCTTCTTGCTTAAAATATGCGTCAAGTATATCCTTTACTGAATCTCCGGCATTCGCTGCAAGTCCGCCTTCAGGAAGCATGATTACAATAGCGATTTTAGGGTCGTCCGCAGGTGCCATCGCCGCAATCCATGCAAAATCTTCGTATCTTTCTTTATATGCATTTATTATTCCGTAGTTAATCTTGCGATCACTTAACTCTATCAAAGCACCGTCTATTGCAGCATATTCCGTAGGATATTTCTTCGCATCGCTTTTTAGAAGTTCCTTTGACTTTGCCAGCGCAGCTTCCCAGCTGATGTTTGTCCCCGCCTTTTGATTAATCTTATCCAGGTTTGTTCTGATGTATTCAAGTTCATCTTTTGGTTGCTTTACTGCTTGATATTGTGCAGTTCCGGTCTTGCCGACAACTTCAACGGGATAATTTGAAAGTGCCGTTGCCAGTGTTCCTGATAAACATACTCTTCGCATTCCCTTTAGAACTGCCGCACGGTTTTCATCACTTATTTTGATATCTTTGGCAGCAGGTTTTACGGTTCTACCTTCACCTTCAACGCCGTAAACCAAATTAACGTTATTTCTATGCCCATGATTTCCAAGACTTGCAATATAATTTGCAATTTGTACAGGCGTATAGTTATTATCACCCTGTCCTATGGAAATGTTAAACAGGTCGTATGTTCCCCAGCTCGCTTGATTAAAATAGTCAAACTTGACCATTTGCGCACATTCTTCAACCATTTCCTTCTTTACATCAGTCTGTTCATCGACGCGTTTTATAAGCTCGGCATATGAAGGGTTTTCTTCTATCCAAGATGTGATTTTATCTATATTTTTGTATAGTTTTTTCTCATCGTTATAAACTTCCTTCGGAAAATATATTCTCGCATTATTATATATGGCATTCCATGCAGAAATTTTATAACTTTTCATTTTGTTTTCTACAGATACCGGCTCTCTTACCGTTTCACCGATTTCTATACCTGTCTTTTCTCCGAGTCCCAAATCCTTGGCTCTTTGCAAAATGGCGTCTATGGTAATTTCCTTGCTATATCCCAGCGAAGCACCGTTGCCCCAGTCTTTCCCAGTCGCTATGCAAGCAAAATAATAATTACACGAGTTTCCCAAACCCCATTCCAAATCTTGATAACCGTCTGTTTTGCCATAGGCATTCCAGGAATAACATCCAAAGGATCTTCCTCCTATATCAACATGACCTTTATCCCAAATTCTTTGATTTGGATTCAACCCGCATTCGAGAGCTACTAATGAAGTTATAGGCTTAAAGGTCGACCCCGGAGCCGCCGATGCCTTTGTCGCATTATTATATAACGGAGCGGCAGCAAACGGATCTCGCGGGTTTACCGATTGCACATCCGCCCATTCTTTTGATGAAATTCCGTCTGCAAAAGCGTTCAAATCAAAGTCCGGATAGCTTGCCATGGCTAAAACATCTGAGGTTTTTACGTCAAGTACCACCGCAGCCCCGCTGTCACAACTTGGAATATTCTCTATAGTCTTTGCCAGCGCTTGCTCCGTTGCACTCTGAAGTCCCAAATCTACGGTAAGATAAACATCGCCGCCCTTTGAACTTTCTGTTTCGCTTATGGTGGAAACATAGTCACCTGAACTGTTTACGACTACGGTTTTTATGCCTGCCTTGCCATGAAGCTTATCTTCGAGCGCCGCCTCTATTCCGTCTTTCCCGACCAAATCTGTAGTCAAATATCCTTTTTCAGAGTAATGTTTGGATTCGCCTTCTGAAATAGAACCCATGTATCCTATAATATGGCATCCCAACTTTCCATTCGGATAATATCGTTCGGTTTCCGATGACACGGAAACGCCGTCGATACCGTTTTCTTCAAAGTAAATTACGCTTTCCTTGCTGATTTTTTTAGCAACGGTTATCGGCATATATTTCTGACTGCCGCTGTCAACTATTTTGTTTCTGACCAAAAATATTTTTCGTGCATCCTCTTGGCTCAGTTTTTTATCAATATTGAAATAGTCCCTCAAACTGTTGAAACATTCCGCGGCACTTATATTTTTTTCTATATCGGTTTCAGAAAAGCCGAACCTTTTTAGAAAGTTCTCCTTTTGCAATGTATAGATAAACTTCATGCTGCGCACATTGATAGGTAAACTCACATTGTGCTTCTCTTCAAGCACCTTCATCGCTTCATATCTGTCAAGTTCCTTATCTATGCCATATTCGGTTCTCGTTGCATCAAAAACCTGCTGGGCGCTTGTACCGCTTTTATATCCGTTTCGACTCAGCCATTTACTTAAATCATCGTCAAACACATATCTGAACCGGTTTTCTCCGTCCATCAAAATAGGAAAGTCGTCCGTATATTCATCACCGTTTTCTATCAGCTTATTTATCAGGCTAAGTGCCGATTTGTTTATTTCATCTCCGTCAAGATTGCTCGCATTGAACACGGCAGTGAAAATTTGCTTATTACCCGCCAATAAATTGCCGTTTCTATCATATATATTTCCTCTTGGCGCTGAGGTGTATATCGTCTTTGTAGATTGTCTTGAAGCGACTTCGTTCCAACTTTCATGCTGAATAACGGTTACAACAAAAAGACGCACTGCCAAAGCAAGCATCAATAAAATAATTAAAGTTATAATATATTTATATCTTAAATCGATTTTCTTATTGTGCTCATTCATCTAAAATACCCATCTCTGCGTGCTTGTACAAGTTTATTAATAAGGAAATAAAGCATAATTTCGGTAATGATAACTTCTATAGCTAAACTTAGCGGCAAGCGTTTAAGCATGTATAAATAGCTGTATGTAGTACCCAAAAAGCTATATATCAGCCAATATATGCTATTATATATCAATATTGAGCTTGCACACACAAGCGCATCGGTAAGCAGATTTTCTGTGTTTATTATTCGTCTTACAAAAAAAACAAAGAAAACCACGCTTATAAGACTAATCAGGCTCACACCTATAAACTGATTAAAAACCAAATCCTTGCATATCGTAAAAAACGCCACTACAACTATTGGCTTTATAAGGTGTTCCTCACGAAAAGTAATTGAAATTGCAATGGTTATACATAGCAACGGATCGATGCTCATACGGTTTGGTAAAAATGAAGCAACCAGTGGCTGTAAAAGAAAAATTATTCCGTAGATGAGAATATAAGTCTTTAACTTCATAGTATCACGCTCACCTTATCAATCGATGTAAAGTCAGTTTCCGGTTTTATTTCCACTCTAAGCAGCAGCTTATTGCTTTCATATCTTGTCTTTGTAATCTTGCCTATTATTATGCCTGCGGGATACTTGCCCATGCCGGAAGTAATTATCATATCACCTTCTGTTATATCGGCTTTATTATCAAGCATATATCCTGAGAGAGTGCCGTTTTCAGCCGACTCCAAAATTCCCGTGATATTTCTGTTATCCTGAGCACAAAAACTTATCCTGCTCGACTCGTCAACTATAGGCACTATTTTGGACCAGTTTTTCCCTGTTTCACTAATCTTTCCTACAAGTCCCTGCCCGCAAATCACAACACAACCTTTTTTTATTCCGCTTTCGCTGCCTTTATCTATAATAAAAGTGTTTGTCCAATTTGCGCTGTCAAAAGAAATAACATTTGCTGTTGTGATGTCGGTTTCACCTTTTATAAAGTCGTAGTTTAGGGCTTTCGCCAGCGACTTTAGGTTTTGCAGTTCATTTGCCGTGAGTGTAAGTTGATTCACTTGTTGTTTTAATTTATTGTTTTCTTCTTTAAGTTCTTCGTTTTCTTTCATAATCTTGCGATATGAAAAAATGCCTCCCAAATTGTCCTTGAGCGCAGTTCCCAAATATGTCATAGGTTTTTCTATCGAAACATATATGCGATTGAAAAATCCGTTTCCTGAACTGCCCAAAGTAAATGTCAAACTTAAAATTATTATTGCCGCAAATAACAACGAAAGCAACACGCTTATCAATTTATGTTCCTTTATGAATTTCATTTGCGTTCTCACTTCCTACTATCTTCTTTTTACACTTGAAGCATGAATCTTTAGGGTTTCTATGTTATTTAGACTCATTCCCGTTCCCAGTGCTACTGATTCAAAAGAATTTTCTGCTACTACAGCCTTAATTCCCGTTCTTTTTTCTATCAACTTATCGAGGTTGTATATCATTCCTCCGCCACCTGACAGAACCATACCCTCCGAAGCAATGTCAGCTGCAATTTCCGGCGGTGCCTTTTCAATTGTAGCTTTAATTCCGTCTATTACAAGATCCACAGACTCCTGAAGCCCCAACATTATATCTCTGTTTGTCACATCAATAATCTTAGGCAATCCCGATATTATATCTCGACCGCTGGCTTGAACGGTTTTGATTATTTCGTCTCCGTTCTCATCTACATCAAGACAAGCCGCTCCGGCTTCAATTTTAAGCATTTCGGCTGTTTTCTCACCTATCAGAAGCGCGTATCTCTTACGTACATATTGAATAATTGCATCGTTAAACTTGTCTCCGGCATGTCTTATCGATGTGCTTGCAACAATACCGCCTAAAGCTATGATGGCAATATCGGTGGTTCCGCCGCCTATGTCACAAATCATGCACGCAGTTGAGCTGTCGACATCAAGACCCGCACCGATAGCCGCCGCCATAGGTTCTTCCAATATATATACTTCCGATGCTCCCATTTGTCTGACAACACCTTCTACAGCGCGTTTTTCTACCTCTGTAACACCGCTCGGTACACCTACAACAACTCTGAAATTTTTAATTTTATTTCCGACCGCCTTGTCTATAAATGCCTTAAGCATATCGCCGGTTCTGTCAAAATCTGAAATAACACCATCCTGAAGAGGTCTGACAACCATAATGTTAGAAGGTGCCTTCCCTATCATTTCCTTGGCGTCATCCCCTACCGCAATCGTAATATTACGCCTTTTGTCCAAAGCTATAACCGACGGTTCATTTAGAACAATTCCGTTATCCTTAATATAAATCAAGGTATTAGCTGTCCCAAGATCTATTCCCATATCCTTTGCTGATAAAAAATTCAACATTATTTTACCTCCGTAATATATTAAGTGTACCTGTGTACTTCCTTATCTTCAGTCTAAATAAGATTCATATTCATCATACTTATATACTCTCCATCACCGATAATTATGTGGTCGAGTACTTTAATTCCCAATATCTTGCCCGATTCACAAAGCCTCTTTGTCGTGCGTATATCCTCAGGGCTCGGCTGCGGATCTCCGCTTGGATGGTTATGAACAAAAATCACAGAAGCCGCGCTCATTCTTACTGCAAGAGTAAAGACCTCTCTTGGATGAGCCGGTGCTCCGCTCAATTCTCCTACTGATACTCTGTCAATATGAAACACCTTGCCCTTAACATCCATCAACAGACTTATGAAATGCTCTTTTTTTAGGTGTCTAAGTTCCGGCATCATTAGGTCTGCAACGTCCTTGGCTGTATTAATAACTGCTGTTTCGGATTTTTTTCGAGACAGTCGCCTGCCTAATTCGGCAGCTGCCGCTAAAGCGCCTGCCTTGCTTTTCCCTATACCGCAGAATTTAATAAGCTCCTTAGGGCTTGCCGAAGCAATTCCGTAAATTCCGTTTTCTGATTGACTTATAATTTTGTTGGCAAGTTCAAGCGCTGAGTCCTCCTTGCTTCCTATTCTTATAATCAAGGCTATCAGCTCAGCGTTTGACAGTGAATCAATCCCGTATGCAAAAGCGCGCTCTACAGGTCTTTCTGATTGTGGTAAAGACTTAATTTTCAACTTTTCCTCACTTACCGACAATCTAAAATCAATTTCAAATTCAAACTTTATTATATCATTAATATAAAATCAGTTCCACGATTATTTGTTAAAGTTTTTCTAAATCTTCCGTTCTATGAATGATTTCAATTTAGTGATAACCTCATCAATTGACATTCCTGTCGTATCCAGCACTATCGCATCATCAGCTGCCCTAAGGGGATTTAATTTACGATGAGTGTCGTTATAGTCCCTTTTGTTTATATCTGCAAGAACAGAATCAAAGTCCGCTGAAATACCCTTTTCCTGCATTTCCTTATATCTACGCCTTGCTCTTTCTTCGGCAGATGCCGTGATAAAAAATTTGTGTTCCGCATCAGGCATCACATTTGTGCAGATATCTCTGCCATCCATGACAAGGCTTTTGCTCTTTCCCATATCTTGCTGAATCTTTACGAGCTTGTTTCTTACAGGCTCAAGCTTTGAGCATTCGGATGCCGTCATTGAAACCTCCGGACTTCTGATATGGTCACTTACATCAACGCCGTCTAAATATATATGCTTGTCCGAAAAATCAATGCTTGTTTCATCCAGCATTTTTTCTATTTCTTCAATGTTTTTGCAATCTGTACCGCTATTCAGGAGCTTATATCCTACGGCTCTATACATTGCACCTGTATCAACATAATCTATATTGTATTCTCTTGCTAATATCTTAGCCAGCGTACTTTTTCCTGCGCCTCCCGGCCCGTCTATAGCTATTCTGGTCAGCATATTTGCTCCTATCTTGGTGATTTTGTTATTAAAACGAATTTGTTTACTTATTTGTCTTTATTTCCTATCAATGTTTCTATCTCTTTGATAAACGTGTTTACATCCTTAAACGACCTGTAGACAGAGGCAAATCTGACATATGCGACCTCATCAAGTTCCTTTAGCTGATCCATAACAAGCTCGCCTATAAAAGTGCTTTTCACTTCTTTTTCCATGAGATTATTGAGACCTCTCTCAATATTGTTAACAACTCGTTCTATGTCCGCAAGCGCTACCGGTCTTTTTTCGCAAGCCTTGATTATACCGTTCATCAGCTTATCTCTGTCAAATGCCTGACGGCTGCCATCCTTTTTAATTATCATTATGATAGAAGTCTCGACCTTCTCATACGTTGTAAAACGTTTTCCGCATTTTTCGCATTCTCTTCTACGTCTTATCGCCTTACCTTCGTCTATAGGTCTGGAGTCGATTACTTTAGTATCATCATTATCACAAAATGGGCATCTCATAGTATATCTCCATATAAAATCAAAATTACATACACATTAATTTTACACTAAAATACCCTTTTTTTCTACTGTAAAATGTAAGCAGCCTAACATCGCTTTATCCGCTGCACTTATCGCTTTTCACCGCTTTTCATCTCTATACGGCTTTCCGATAGTCGTGAGCTATCTCTCTATTTTTCAAATAGAAAATCCATGCATTAAAAATAGGTAGGTATACACCTACCTATTTCTTACCTTATTACTTTCTTAACAGCTTATTTCTTCTCGTCCTTATTGTCTTCTTTTGAAGCCTTTTCAGCTTTCTTAGCCTTTATTTCTTCATATTCTTTCTGAGAAACAGGCTTTCCTTTTTCCATAATCGAATCAAGAACTTTTTCAAAGTAGATTTTTGCACGCCAGTTTTGTTCTTTCGCATACTCTTCTATATCTTTGCCGAATGCTTTCTTGAAACTCTCTTCGGTATATCCGTTATCCGTCATAATCCTGTGCAGCTCATCTTTATACTCGCCATTGCTCAGTTTTATATTTTCCTTGCGCGCAATGCTATGCATAACCATTCTGTTAAAAACGATATTTTTCGCATATTGTTCTTTTAGCTTTTCAAAACCCTTTTTGTCGGTTTTCATAACGTTTGCAAGGTAGTCTTCCCATTTCATTCCGTAGCCTTCAGCCTGTGCCTTGTATGAGGATTCAAGTTTTTTAGCTTCTTTCATAGCCTCATTCAATTCTTTTTCCGGATATTTCTTAGCTTTAGAGCCACTAATTATAGAACTCCACATTTCCTGTTTAACTGTGGAATTAAGACCTTTCTGCTTTGTTTTCAGCAAATCTTTTTCTATAGATTTCTTATAATCTGAGACAGATTCATATTCTGAATTTTTTTTGACAAATTCTTTATCAAGTTTAGGTGTTATTATTTTCTTTTTACTGTTGATAGTAACCTTAAATTCCACATCCTTACCCTGAAGTTCCGCCTTGCCGTAATCATCGGGGAAGCGTAAATTTAGAGTTACCGTTTCGCCTATTTTCTTGTCAATGAGCCCCTCAACGAATCCATTTATCATCTGTGTGGTACCTACGGTTATATCTGTAGATTCACTGCTTCCACCGTCAAATTCTTTTCCATCAATTTTACCAACGAATGCAATATTGATAGTATCTCCATTTGCAACGGTACCTTTGGATACATTTTCAACTTTTGATGCTTGTTGAAGTCTCTTATTAATCTCTGCTTTCACTTCATCATCGGTGACTTTTGCCTTTTGTTTAACATATGGCAAATCCTTGTAATCTCCAACCTCTACATATTTACTCAGGTCATAATCGTATACTTTTTCTTCTCTGTTATTAATAAAAAATAATGTGATTCCGACAATAATCACAATAGCAGCTACGATTCCTGTACCTAAAAGCAATTTTTTATTCATACTATACCTTCCTCTTGCATTTATAATATTGCTAAAGTATTAACTAATTAATTTTAGCATTTTATTGATAAAAATTCAATTACACCAAGATAGAATTCACTGAAAATACACATTCATAGGACAAAAATATAAGATATGAAATGAATTTCATATCTTACTTAATCAAAACCTAAATAAACATATTCAAACCGTCTTAATGCGACCTATGATTCTTTTTCTTCACAGGTCTCATTTTGCCCCAAATTCATACACATTGAAGCCATAGCACATGCAGAACAAGCTTCCTTGCGTTTTGATGCTTCGTCGTCGCTTCTACTCTCGGCATTCTTGCGCGCCACTACTACGCTTATAATGCACAGTGCGGCAATCGCCAAAGATGCTATCCCGATATATAATAAATGGCTAAAAAAATATGTCATGTAATCATCTCCCCGTCTAATATCTTAATAAGAACTTTCAGTTATATTAATTTTACCACAATCAATTCGTTTCAAACTCCGCTTTAAGATATTTGAACAAGCTGCATCCTGCTGATGATTTCGTCGAAAATTGCTTTTGCAACATCATTTTTTGATTGAATAGCCAAAGATTTGTCGCTTGTACGACTTATGAAAGTCACCGCATTAGTATCCGTACCGAACCCGCTGCCCGCATCCTTTAGGTTGTTAGCGACAATCATATCTACATTTTTCTTGATTAGTTTAGCTCTTGAATTTTCAAGCATATTCTCAGTTTCCATAGAAAAACCGCAAATAAACTGGTTATCTTTTTTATGCTCACCCAAGTATTTCAGTATGTCTGGAGTTCTTTTAAGGGGAATGGAAAGTTCTCCATCGCTTTTTTTGATTTTGTGATCTACATAGTTCAAAGGCGTATAGTCTGCGACCGCTGCCGCTTTGATAATTATGTCCTGCATCTCGGAAACAGCCGTAACCTGCCTGAACATTTCTTCAGCCCCTGAAACCTCAATCACATTCACAAAAGACGGTAATTTGGCTGTCGTATGCGCTTTGATAAGCGTCACCTCAGCCCCTCTTAGTATCGCTTCTTTGGCGATAGCAAAACCCATTTTTCCGCTGCTGTGATTTGTCAAAAATCTTACCGGATCAAGAGCCTCCATAGTTGCTCCTGCGGTCACAAGAACTTTTTTCCCTTGCAAGTCTTTTTCTCTTGCTATATATTTTTCAACATAATCATATAAAAACTCAGGTTCCGGCATTTTCCCCGCACCTGTATCTCCACAGGCAAGATAGCCGCTCTCAGGTTTAATCACATCTATTCCGTACTTTTTCAGCAAGGCGATATTGTCCACGGTAATCTGATTCTCATACATTGCCGTATTCATTGCCGGTGCGATAATCTTAGGACATTTTGATGCAAGAAATGTTGTAGTAAGCATATCATCTGCAATCCCATGAGCAAACTTGGCTATAACATTGGCTGTTGCCGGTGCGACCAAAAATAAATCCGCCTTCTTTGCAAGTGAAATATGCTCCACATCAAACTTAAAGTTTCGATCGAATGTATCCACATAACATTTATTGCCTGTGAGGGTTTCAAACACTATAGGTTTTACAAATTCACAAGCATTCTTTGTCATAATGACATTAACATCCGCAGCGGTCTTTGATAGAGCGCTTACGAGATATGCCGTTTTATATGCAGCAATTCCTCCGCTTATTCCGATAATTATAGATTTATTTTCAAACATTTTGTACTCCTAAATCATTACACGTTTAGATGTTTGGGAATCGAAGTCATATCAAACTTAAGTTTGTCGGCTTCCTCCTCACAAATTTTATCTGCCAAACTCTCTATCTTATTCATTATCCAAAGATATGTTTGAGAACCTTCGGTATAATCCGCTTCTGAATATCCGTCTATTCTATCGTTTTTACAAAGAGCATCCACCTGCTTAAATGCGTTTGTATCTCCCTTCGGATAAATTGCATAAGTTGAACCGCCATTGCCCCTAACTACGGAAAATGCCGGTATATCGCTTGGACCGTCGGCAATGTAAATCATATTTTTCAGTTTAACACGTCTGGCTTCATCAGGCATCGCAACATTTACATCGATACCGGGATGCTTGTTTACACCTTTATTTATCTCGAATATAGCTCTTGTTTTCGTAGTATTATCTACAGTATAAGCTATTTCCGATATTTGTTTTTTACCATCTACCACTTCTTCTAAAAATTCACATCCCCAAATTCCATCAACATAAGGCAGTATTTTGCATCCGCGAATTATCGCTGCCATACCTGTGCTGACTATGTAGTGCTCTAGCTTAATACCATATTCACCGAATTTCGGATTTTCGTCTATGAATTTCTTTGTCTTTATAAATAAATCCGGAATTCCCGGGTAAAACTCGAGTTCCTTACCGAAGCTTCTAAGTTTCTCGTTGCTTAAATACGGCATTTTACCTTCTTTAGCATATCTGATGAATTGATTTAGATATATCGTTTCAGGGTTAACTCTCACACCTTGCTCATCCAGATACTTCTGTGGAAGCTGATTGACTTCTGTCCAAAAGTCTCTTTCAACAATTCCATAAGCCTTGAACAAAGGCTCCTGCATATATCCGTTTAACAAAGTCCTGTCAAAATCCCATACTATCGCAATTATATTTGCCATAACTCATCTCCTGGTAGTTGCAAAAAAGACCCGGGGAGTAATTTCGCCGGATCTGAATATTCATAGTTTATTTTGAGTAAGCGTTTTTAGCTGTTTCGCATAGCTTTGCAAAAGCCGCCGCATCATAAATAGCCATCTCTGAAAGCATCTTACGGTTGATTTCGATACCGTTTTTCTTTAGACCATCCATAAGACGGCTGTATGAAAGACCATTCATTCTTGCTCCTGCATTGATTCTTGCAATCCACATCTGTCTATACTGTCTCTTCTTCAGCTTTCTGCCTACATATGCAGATCTGAGAGCTCTCATAACCGCCGGATTAGCCGCTCTGAATGTCTTGCTCTTTGAACCGTAATATCCTTTAGCCAGCTTTAGAATTTTTTTATGTCTTTTATGCGCATTTACGCCTTTTTTTACTCTTGCCATTTTCTTACCTCCCGATCCTTATTATTTAGCCATTGATCTTAGCATTCTCTTAAGATCAGCACTTGACGCCAATGTAGCCTTACGAAGGCCTCTCTTTCTCTTAGGCGTCTTACTTGTAAGTTTATGTGCCTTATACGCCTTATTTCTTTTAATTTTGCCGCTTCCGGTAAGTTTAAGTCTCTTGCATGCTCCTCTGTGAGACTTCATTTTATTCTTTGCCATTGCTCAAACCTCCTCTTATGAATAGCACCTATGTGCCCTGTTTGCATTGAGTTTTCTTAACATATTAATTAAATTACTAGTTTTTCGGTGCCAAGAACATTACCAGGCTGCGTCCTTCCATTACCGGACGCTTATCTATGACAGCAACCTCGCTGCACAGTTCTGCGAACTTATCCATAACCTCTCTGCCAAGTGAAGTATGTCCAAGCTCTCTTCCTCTGAAGCGCAAGCTTACCTTAACCTTATCTCCATCCCTTAGGAATTTTGATGCTGTATTAGCCTTAACCTGAATATCATGCGCTTCGATAAATGTGCTAAGCCTAATCTCCTTAACCTGCGTGGTCTTCTGTTTTTTCTTTGCTTCTTTTTCACGCTTTTGTGCTTCATAACGAAACTTTCCGTAATCGAGAATCTTGCATACCGGCGGCACAGCGTTAGGTGAGATGTTTACAAGATCAAGCTTACGCTCATCGGCAAGCTTGAGCGCCTCATCTCTACTCATAATTCCAAGCATATTGCCATCCTCATCTATGACTCTTAATTCTTTTTCGCGGATTTCTTCGTTGATTTTGTTCTCTTTAATGGTGATACCTCCAAGCTATATGTAAAAAAACGGACACTTGAAGTGTCCGCGTCAAAATATCAATTAGATTGAGATATTAACCCTTAGAAGCAAAATTCATGGGGTGAGAAGCGGACAGCTTCTTCTTGATACCTATATACTCTATCATTTTGAAATCCTAATGTCAATACACAATTTACAGAAATCCCTTTGTCTCGTGAAAATTTCTGGCTTGATTGCAGTCTGATATTATCTGCTTTGACAATTCTTCAATGCTGCTGAATTTTATCTCATCTCTTGTTTTTTTAAGAAACTCTACAGTAATTTTTTTACCGTAAAGTATTTTGTCAAAGTCAAAAATATGGGTTTCGACATTTTTTACATAGTTTCCAATTGTAGGCTTAACTCCCACATTGGTTACACTAGGGTACTTTTTGCCGTTATATACGCAATATGTGACATATACACCGTTAGGCGGTGTAACCATATTGTCGTCAATTACAAGGTTTGATGTCGGAAATCCCAGTTTTCTTCCCAAGCGATTTCCCACTACAACTTCGCCGCCGATGGCATAAGGTCTTCCCATATAGGTTTCGCACTCATCAACACGTCCCGTAGCAATTAGATTTCTAATCAAAGTTGAGCTAACTACCTGTCCATTGACCGTATACGGCTCAATTACTCTTAATTCAAAACCGTATGCAATACTCATCTCATATAAAAGATCAACATTTCCGCTTGCTTTGAAACCGAAATTGTGGTTAAAACCACACACTACGCATTTTGCTTTAAGCTTTTCTAATATTATCTTCTGCACATAATCTCGTGGAAGCATCTGCATTATTTCCTTTGTAAAAGGAATATTTATCAGGTAATCGACACCAAAGGCTTCCATCAATTCTTCTTTTTCGTGCTTATAAAGTATATTTTTTACTTTAGGTGCGTTCGGCAGAAGATCCCTTGGATGATTTGAGAATGTAAATACGGCTGCTTTAAGTCCGTTATTTGCCGCATATTCCACAGTTTTCTCTATTAACTTCCGGTGCCCCAGATGTACGCCGTCAAAATTTCCAAGCGCAATGGCACTGGGCTCCAGGTTATATATTTCATCTAAACTATCAAATATTTGCATTATAAAATACCTTGTCCGCTTTAATTAATCCGTTTGTTTCGATAGCCGTGCCTAAAAAAACACCGCTTCTATCATATACTCTATAAAAATGTTCAAATTCCTCTTTAATCGGCAGTGCAAACTTTTCGCTTGCAAATCTTGGAAGTTCTTCCATTACCCACTGCTCCCGTCTAAGCGCAACTCCATTAACGAAAAGCCGCCTTTCCCAGTCGGAAAGCAAAGCCTTTCCGAAGTGAGCAAGCGGTGTATCTACAGCTGTCATATGCCTTTTGATTTCGGATATGGGCATATTTCGTATCTGCTCTACACTTACGGAATCAGAAATGTCAAAACACCCCGATTTAAGCCTGGTCAAACTGCTCATAGCCGCGCCGCAACCCAATTTCTTCCCAATATCTGAACAAATAGTTCTGATATAAGTTCCTTTGGAGCAGGCAATTTGAAATTCAAATTCTCTGCCGTCAAAAGAAATGAGCTCAGCTTGTTTGATAAACGTATCTCTGCTCTTGATTTCAACGCTTTCGCCTTTTCTTGCATACTCGTAAAGTTTTTTCCCGTTTACTTTGAGTGCAGAATAAATTGGTGGAGTCTGAGATATTACTCCACAAAAACCTGAAATCACTTCTTTGAGCCTATTTGGGCTGACATTTGACACTTCCGTTTCCGCAATTTTTTCTCCCCAAATATCAAGTGTATCGGTTTCTATACCAAGTATCGCACGTCCTTTATAGACTTTTATATCCGTGTCAAGATAGTCCATAATTCTTGTAGCTTTACCTACAGCTACCGGAAGCACACCTTCAGCCATCGGATCAAGAGTCCCTAAATGACCTGTCTTTTTTATGCCGCAGCTCTTCCTTACTATAGCAACTACATCAAATGAAGTCATACCCTTAGGCTTAAAAATATTAATTATTCCGTCCATTATAATTCTCTGCTTAAAGCCTCAATTACTTGTGAAACAGCTTCAGATAAACTGCAATAAACAGTAGCGCCTGCCGCTCTTTGATGACCTCCGCCGCCAAAAGTTCTGCATATCTTAGCAACATCAACATATTGCTTTGAGCGCATACTGAGCTTAATTGTGTCTTTCTCATATTCTTTTATCAGCACTGATACTTCCGCCCCTTTTATAGAACGCATCAGATTGACTATTCTATCGGTTTCATACATATCGGCACCGCTCTCACTAAGCATTTCCTGACTTACATATGTAAGCAGGAGTTTTCCGCCGTACTCGCTTCTCATCTTTTCCATAGCAAGTGCTTCAATTTTGAGTCTTTCGAGTCTGTCACTTTCATATATGTTGATGCTCACCTCGTTCGGCTTAAGCCCCCAGTCGAACAGTTCCGCTACAATCTCGTGTGTAATCTTTTGCGTATTCGAGTACTGAAAATTCCCTGTGTCTGTTGTAATTGCAGCAAAAATGGCATTTGCAATCCTTACCTCTGAATTTATTTTCAACTCTTTTAACAGAAGATATATAATCTGCCCTGTAGCTGCCGATTCAGGCTCAATAAAATTATAGTCACAAAAATAATCGCTTGTTTCGTGATGATCTATACATATACTTATCTTTGCACTGCTGAAAAGTTCCCCTCTTGCGCCTATTCGCTTTATATCTCCCGAGTCTATACAAAGAGAAACATCTACATTTTTTGCGCAGGACGCGTCCTCTGTCGTCAAACCATAGTCCAAAAAAGCAAGATTTTCCGGGATGCTTTCATCAATTATAATCCATGCTTCTTTTCCCATCTGCCTTAATGCCATGCAAAGAGCGGAGCAAGAGCCCATAGTATCCCCGTCCATATTTGTATGAGGATAAAGGGCGAAGCTCTCATTTTGAATAATCACATTTGCAATTTCTTTGAGAGTATTATTTTTCATTGTTTTCTCCGAGTTGCCTGATAACTTTTTCAATGTGATTTCCGTATTCCATCGAACTGTCAATTTTGAAAATAAGCTCCGGAATATGTCTAATCTTCATCTTTTTACCAATTTCCTTACGCATAAGGCCCGAAGCGTGCTTAAGACCTTCTATGACATTTGTCTTTTCTTCGTTGTTTTTTTGCTCGTCATCAAAATCGATACTTCCATTACCCGAGGAACACGCCATAACCGTAACATAACAGGTAGCATAGCTTCCATCGGATGTAACTTCAACATCCGTTATGCTTATAAACTTACCTGCCAAGCGTGGGTCTTTGATTTCACTAATCAAAAGACCGCTTATTATTCTCTTGATTTCTTCTCCGAGCCTGTCTTTTCTATATCCTTTTCCCATAAATTCTCCATATAGCACTTAAGCCGCCATAGGCGACTTAAGCTATTTATATTACTTTCGCTCTATTTCAACCATGTGGAAGCATTCAATTATATCACCCTCTTTTATATCGTTATAATTCTCTATACCTATACCACATTCGTATCCTTGTGCGACTTCCTTAGCATCATCCTTAAATCTCTTAAGCGATGATATTTTGCCTTCATGTATAACTATGCCGTCTCTAACAAGTCTAACTTCCGCGTTACGCTGAACCTTACCTTCCGTTACGTAAGCCCCGCCGATGATGCCTACGTTAGGAACCTTAAAGGTATTTCGTATTTCAACCTTACCAAGGATTTCTTCCTTGAATTCAGGATCAAGCATACCTTTCATGGCATTTTCTACATCATCAATTACATCGTATATTACTCTGTAGGTTCTAATCTGTATATCTTCTCTATCTGCTAAAGCCTGCACATTAGTGCTAGGTCTAACATTAAATCCTATTATTACCGCGCCTGAAGTTCCTGCAAGCATTATATCGGATTCATTTACCGTGCCGACGCCCGTATGAATTATATTAACCTTAACATCTTCATTGTTCAACTTTTCTAAAGATGACACCAAAGCGCCGATTGAGCCTTGCACATCTCCCTTGATAATAAGGTTAAGTTCCTTAACTTCACCCTCCTGAATCTGGCTGAACAGCTTCTCCAATGTGGTGCTTGAGTTCCTTGCAAGTACTTCTTCTCTAAGTTTCTCTTTTCTCTTCTCAGCGATGTCTCTTGCAATCTTGTCTTCTTTTACGGCATTAAACTCATCTCCTGCCTGAGGAACATCAGTGAGACCTAAGATTTCGACTGCCGTCGCAGGACCGGCTTTCTTAATTGTTTTACCCTTAAAGTCGGTCATTAAACGAATTCTTCCCGAACAAGTTCCGGCAACTATGCTTTGTCCACTCTCCAGCGTTCCGTTCGTGACCAGAAGTGTAGCTACAGGTCCCTTTGATTTATCAAGCCTTGCTTCTATAACGGAGCCTAACGCAAGTCTGTGCGGATTTGCCTTTAATTCCAGGACTTCAGCCTGTAATAGAATCATTTCCAGCAAATTCATAATACCGTCACCGGTCTTTGCCGAGACAGGTACGGTTATTACATCTCCGCCCCATTCTTCTACCAATACATTGTGTTCGGACAGCTCCTGCTTAACTCTGTCAGGGTTTACACCCGGCTTATCCATTTTATTAATAGCGACTATAATAGGAACTCCCGCCGCCTTTGCGTGACTTATTGACTCTATCGTCTGAGGCATAACTCCGTCATCTGCCGCAACAACTAAAACTGCTATATCAGTAATATGTGCGCCTCTTGCACGCATAGCTGTAAACGCCTCGTGCCCAGGAGTATCCAAAAATACAATTTTCTGCCCTTTAATATTAACTTCCGAAGCACCTATGTGCTGAGTAATACCGCCGGATTCGCTTGAAGTGACATTTGTCTTTCTTATCGCATCAAGGAGAGATGTTTTTCCGTGATCGACATGACCCATAACCGTAATGATAGGTGGTCTTGGCTTCAAATCTTTTTCATCGTCTTCAAATACCTCTAGTCCTATTTCTTCGGCTTCTTCTTCAACCTTACCGATATGAACGCTTATACCTATTTCTTCTGCAAGAATCATAACCGTATCTTCATCTATATTTTGATTGATATTTGCCATGATTCCAAGCTTCATCAATGACATAATAACCTTTGATGTGGAAACTTCCGTTTGCTCACAGAAGCCTGCGACTGTGATAGGTACATTAAGTACTATAGTTCCTTCCGGCAAAGCTTCCTCTACAACCTGAGGTTCTACATCTACATTATTATTCTTATACTTGGTATGTTTATTCTTAACTTGCTTTTCCAGCGATTTTCTTTCCAGCTTGTCAAATTTGCTGTGTTTTTCTTTTTTATCATTGAATTTTTTCTTGTCATCTCTTTTATTAAAGTCAGGCTTTACATCAGCTACGCCACCCGATGTTCTTTTGCGGTCTCTATCTTGAGACTTGAAATTACCGCCTTGACCTCTACCGTCTTTATTGAATCTTGAGCCGGAAGAATCACGATGAGCACCGGTATCGCTTCTCTCACCCTTGTCGTATCTGTCATTTCTGGCATCGCGACCGCTTCTTGCATCTTTGTTGAATTTAGCATCACGCTTTTTGCCGTCGTTATTTCTTTTGTTATCAGAATTTTTATCGGAGTTTCTTCTGTTTCCATCTTGACGAGAAAGGTTTTGCTGCGCTGCTCTTGCAGCTTCTCTTCTCTTTTTTTCTCTCTCCTCTTCCTGATTTACCTCTTCAGCCTTTTTAATAATTTTGACACCTATAGGTCTTCTTTCCGTATCATTATTATTTTTTATGTCTTCCGACTTAGGAGTTTCTACAGGCTTTGCCTTAGCCTTTTTCTGCACATTCTTTTCGTGTACATCTTTTTCCTTCTGAGTCTCCTTAAAAGGCACTTCCTTTTTGCTAACTTCCGCCATATTCTCTTTATTTGATTCCTTAAGTACTTTAGGAGTGTTTTCCTTTGGAGCGTCCTGTTCATTTGATTTATTTCTGTTTGCAAAATATGCATCATCAACTATAGGTCTGCCAATAGGCAAACGCTTCCTGGCACCTTGTGTCGCTCCGGCAGTACCGACCGTTTTATTTTTTTCTTCACCATTACTTAATGCAGACTTTAGTTTTGCCACATCTCCATCGGTTAATGTGCTCATATGACTTTTAAGCTCAATTCCCATTCCCGCAGCCTTTTCCAAAAGTTCCTTGCTTTGAATAGACATCTCACGGGCAAGTTCAAATACTTTTATTGCCATTAGACACCTCCTTTTCTGATTGAATAATGTCAATCTCCTTACATATGCTTTCAGCAAAACCTCTATCTATGATAGCAAATATACCCTTATCTATATTTCCTGTAATCTGTGATAGTTCTTCGGCTTTCCCGAAAATCCTGTATTTTATATTATTACTGATACATTTTTGTATCATTTTACTTCTCGTGTTTTCTCCAACATCTTCGGCGACAATAAGCAGCTTCGCCTTACGCTTTGATATAAGAAGCAAAGCTGTGTTATATCCCGTTTGCAGATTCCCCGATCTTGCAGCAAAGCCCATATAGCTTCTAAATTTGGAGTTTTTCATCAAATTCTCCTTTTAGTTCATCAAGATTCTCTCGACTCACATTGTGCTTAAATGCTCTTGCAAAGGCTCTTTTTTTATCTGCCAGGGCAAAACAGCTTGAACTCTTGCAAAGATATGCTCCCCTGCCCGTTTTATTACCGTCAAAGTCAAAACATATTTTGCCTGCATCATCTACAATCCTAAATAGCTCCTTTTGAGGTTTGGACTCCATACAAGCTATACACCTTCGCATCGGTTGTTTTTTATTCAAGTTCGATAACCCCCATATCGTCTGAATCATCGTAAGCCGAGACTTCTTCGACATGGCATATATCATCTGAATTGTCATCTTGATAATACTGAGAGTGACTCTTTATATCTATTTTCCATCCGCAAACCTTAGCCGCAAGCCTTACATTTTGCCCCTCTTTTCCTATTGCAAGTGAAAGCTGGTAATCAGGGACAACTACAACTGCTGATTTTTCATCATCACTGTCTGCAATTATAAATACATCTTCTACTTTAGCCGGACTCAAAACGTTTGCTATAAGTTCTTCCGGTACGTCGCTCCACGGAATGATATCTATTTTTTCCCCGTCAAGCTCATTTACGACAGACTGCACTCTTGTCCCGCGATTTCCGACACATGCGCCGACAGGATCGACATTTTCAAACTCCGTATAAACGGTCATCTTTGTTCTCGACCCCGCTTCTCTTGCTATTGACTTTATCTCTACTGTACCGTCTTGAAGTTCAGGTACCTCAAGTTCAAATAGCTTCTTGACAAGTCCTGGATGTGAACGCGACAGGAAAATCTGCGGTCCCTTTAGGCTGTGTTTAACATCCATTATAAACGCCTTAAGTCTGTCATTTACATTAAAATGTTCACCCGGCACCTGTTCTCTAGGCGGCAATATCGCCTCAGTATGTCCAAGGTCAACGAAAAGTGTTGTTCCGCTCTTTCTGTGCACGATTCCCGTTACCAAGTCGTACATACGATTTTTGAAGTCGTCATATATCATTGAGCGTTCAGCTTCTCTTATTCTCTGCACAACTACTTGTTTTGCTGTCTGTGCGGCAATTCTGCCGAAATCCTCCGGCGTTACAGCGAACTCAATAGCATCGCCTATCTCATATCTTGCATCTATTTCACGAGCGTCTTCAAGACTTATTTCACGGTTTTCGTCAATTACTTCTTCAACTACTTCAAGCTTAGACAGTACCGCAATATCTCCCGACTCGGAATCAATATAGACTCTTACATTGTCAACATTCATATTGTTTGCGCTGCTGTAATTACGCCTATACGCCGCCACTAAAGCCGCCTCAATCGCCTCAAGAAGAACTCTTTTTTCTATGTGTTTTTCTGCTTCCAGCTGATCGAGCGCTTCTATAAACTCTCTGTTCATTTTTTAACCCTCCTACTTGCTATCTGACCTGCTAAAAAACCACTGCTAAATTTACTTTGGCAATTTGTTCCTTAGAAAGTTTAATTTCTTCATCATCTACAAGGACTGTAATAATGCCCTCTTCCATTGAAACTAAGTACCCTTCAAATTGTTTACTTCCATTTAGAGGTTTATATAGTTTTAATTCAACTAAGCTTCCTCTATATCTGTCAAAATGTTCTCGTTTGGTCAACTCTCTGTCCATTCCCGGAGAACTTACTTCAAGATAATATTCTCTTTCGATTAAATCCTGTTCGTCAAGTTTTTCTGACAGAAACCTGCTGACATCTTCACATTCCTGAGTGCTTATATATCCGTCTTCCTTATCTATATATACACGCAGAAAATAATCCGGTCCTTCTTTGACAAATTCGCATGACCAGAGCAATAAATTCCTGTCTTTGAGGAATTCTGAAATTAGTTCTTCAGTTATTACTGTAATTTTTTTCTTTGACATTTTTTACCTATACAAAACTTAAAGAGTGGGAAGACCCCACTCTTTAGTAAAAGAATTATCGATTGATATTATAATATCATATGCGTGATATTATGTCAAACTATGCGTGAACTATTTGTTCAGTGCATCTCTAATTTCCATAAGAAGCTTAACTTCATCTGACGGTTCAGGCTCAGATGCAGGTTCTTCTTTTTTAGCTGCAAACTTATTGAATCCCTTCATCATCACGAAGACTACTAAGGCAGTCATAAGGAACATTATTACAGCTTGGATAAACTTACCTACAAGCAAATTTGCATCTCCGACAGTCAATGTTATTCCTGAAAAATCTATACCTCCCAAAATCATACCGAGAAGCGGTCCTATGATATCTCCTACCAGCGAATTAACGATAGCTGTGAATGCACCGCCTATGATGATACCGACAGCCATGCTCATCACATTTCCTTTAGTAATAAATTCCTTAAATTCTTTCATAAAACTTTTCATAAAGTTCTCCTTTCAAATCTCTAATCACTTTTATTCCAATTTAATTATAGGCAATTAATAAATGCCCAACCTATATTCTAACAAGAAAAAAGAAAAATACAAGTAAAAAATCAAACGCCAAAATCCTTTTTTCTCAGATACAGATAAAAAGCCTTCTTTGCCCTTATAAAACTCTCTCTGCACAGCACAAGCGCCTTGCCGCAGTGAAAGTTTACTATACCGCTCGACATCAATCTTACCTTAGACATATTTATATAGCAATACGACATCGGTCTGTAGAAACGTTCATCAAACACATCCGCAATATTAGACATCTTCTCATAATATAGCAGGCTTTCGTTTTCAGTCTCAAGCTTTATGCGCCTGCCGCTGCTTTCAATATAGAGTATTTCATCTAAAGCAACCTTACGCACCACCTTATTGGTCTTATAAACCAAAAATCTTTCTTCCATAAATCCCCCTAGAACTCCCCAGATTAAAAGTTTTAACATACAGTTTATATTGTATACTAAAGATTTATGAATTTATGTATAATCCTCCGTCATCATGTATGTATTTCCGTCAAAACGACAGGATTTCAGTCAAATCATGCTTTTTTCGGTCATAATATCTGAAAACTGCTATTTATTAAAACAAATTCTTAAAATTAATTAGGACTTTTCCAAAAGTTTATCTAAAGAAACTGCCATATCTTCATATTCAAGCTTATTGAATGTCTGTCTAATCTTTTGTTTGCATATTAAATTTAACAATTCTCTATTTCGTTATTTTGCGGCTGTAAATCAAATCAACAGCTAGTCCCAGTAGAATAATAACAGCAATCAACGCATATAATATTATATTATGAAATATCGAGCTAAGTATTGCGATGACAATTCCTGTTATCATAGTTGTAATCCCTGAAAGTCTTTGACACCTCTTCCATACTTCATCATTTTTCATGCTACGCTTTGTCCTAAAACCTAATGCATTATTCTTCTTCAGTTTGGGCATCACATTGCCAATCACAATAAAGATAATTCCTACGAAAAAGAATAAGATTTGTTCAAACTCAAAAGAAGCAAAAGACAAATTTTCAGCCTTGCTCAAACCCGAATAAATCATCACTCCGGAAATGATATTAAAGATTAGCAACGAACAAATACCTATAATCAAACCGTTCTTTTCGTTATTATTCCCTTGTGACTCCTGCTTCTTGGCAATTCTCCCCATAAGCAATAAAAATTGTCCAAATAAAATTGTTACAACCGGGAATATCAAGATTTCATATTTGCTTCCCCATCTATCAACTTTATTGTCAATATTGTAGTGTGCCGGAATTAAATCCGGTAAGAACAACAATGCAATAATACTCACCGCTAATGGTAAAAACATAAGTATATAAAACAGTTTCTTATTCTTCATTTTTTTCTCCTTTCAATTCGGAAATCCACATAATCGCTTCATCTAAAATAGATAAATTCAACTCATAGTAGATGAAGTTCTTATATTTTGTTTCATATATCAAATCGGCTTTTTTCAGTTTCGCTAAATGATAAGATAAGGCTTGAGGAGACATTCCTAAATTTTCAGCTAAATTGCCGGAATTTATTTTTTCCTTCTTTAATTGCATCAAGATATTTCTTCTATTGTCATCTGCTAATGCAGACAAAATATCTTTAATTGCCATTACATCACCTCACAACCTATTTCAATTAATTCTTAAATAGATTATATGCTTTCTAAACCGAAAAATCAACTCTCAAAAAGGTGTGCCCCTTGTCTTTCTCTACTCTGAAAACTGCCATGAACTTTGCTCCTTTGATTTTTGTTTGATACATGGTAAAGCTCGATTTTTGAAAGAAAAAAAGCGGTGTCCCTATGCTTCCTTTAACGGAAGTGTAAGGTTACCGCTTTTACGATTTCCTGTTTAATTTTGACCCCTACAACATACCTTATGGCATCTGTGGCAAAACACCTCTATTTGCAAGAGTTTTTACGACGCATCAAAGCTTTTTCCTCAAAATATGCTTATCATTAAAAAAAGCTCAGCTGATCTGTCTCGGGAAGTCCTTCAAAGATTCCATACTCCTTTAGACTTGCAAGCGCAGTACGGTTAAGTTTAGCTCTGATGGCGGCATCTTCTATAGTATCAAAGGCTTTTTCCTCATACGCCTCTGCAAGCAGTTTGGCAGCAGATTCACCCATTCCGCTTAATGCAACAAACGGTAGCAGTACGTCTCCGCCTTCAACCCAAAATTTCAAAGCGCGTGAGTGCCCCAACTTCGGTAGTCGGAATTTATATCCTCTCGAATACATTTCATACGCCACTTCATATACAAGAATTTCCGATTTTTCTTTTGGCGATGCATTATTCCCCTTTCTCACTATTTCTTCAATTTTATCAAGGCAGGCTTTTGCTCCTTGCATGATGACATCGGCATTAAAATCTGCCGCTACGGAAGTAAAGTATGTAGCATAAAACTCTTGAGGATAGTACACCTTATACCATGCCATTCTAAACGACATCATCACGTATGCTACCGCATGAGCTCTAGGGAACATGTATTGAATTTTAATACATGAGTCTATATACCAGTCCGGAACATCGTGTTCCTTCATAACGCTAAGTTGCTCTTCTTTTAACGGTCTGTTCTTTCGAACATCCTCCATAATCTGGAAAGCCGTTTTGTTTTCAAGTCCTTTTAGAATCAAATAGTTCATTATATCGTCACGAGTTGAGATAACCTCCCTCATCGTGGCAGTACCGTCCTTAATATAGTCCTGAGCATTGTTCAGCCACACATCGGTTCCGTGCGAAAATCCTGAAATTCTCACCAAATCGGCAAATTTATCCGGTTTTGTATCATCGAGCATCTGTCTTACAAATGAAGTACCGAACTCAGGTATGGCATAGCTTCCATGTGTATATTTGTAATTAGAATCCTTTATGTCCAGAGCTTCCGTGCCGTTAAAAATGCTGAGAACTTTGCGATCTGTAAGGTCTATTTCGAGCGGATTGATACCTGTCATATCCTGAAGCTGCCTTATCATCGAAGGTATGTTGTGCCCAAGTATATCCAGTTTCAGCAAGTTTTCATCAATTTTATGATAATCAAAATGAGTGGTAACTACATCTGAGGATGTATCGTTAGCCGGTCTTTGAACGGGACAAAACTCATATATTTCGTGATCGTCAGGTAAAATTATAATGCCTCCCGGGTGCTGTCCCGTAGTCTTTTTTACACCCGTACATCCCCTTGCCAGTCTGTCGGCATCAAATTTATTTATAGGAAAGTTTTTCTCTGCGGCAAACTTCATTACATATCCATAAGCGGTCTTATCTGCAACCGTACTTACGGTTCCCGCTTTGAATACATTTTCTTCGCCGAAAATTTCTCCCACATATCTATGCGCTTTTGCCTGATATTCTCCGGCAAAGTTCAAATCTATATCAGGTTCTTTATCACCGTTAAAACCTAAAAAAGTGGCAAATGGAATTGTAAATCCGTCCCGCTTCAATTCTGCACCGCATTTCGGGCAGTATTTAACAGGCATGTCTATTCCGCAGTCGTAGAGATTCATATCTCCCCACTCTAAATATTTACACTCAGGACAAATATAATGCGGATCAAGCGGATTAACCTCGGTAATTCCCGCCATAGTTGCAGCAAATGATGAACCGACTGAACCTCTTGAACCTACAAGGTATCCGTCTTCCAGTGATTTTTGTACCAACATCTGTGCCGATACATACATGACCGCATATCCGTTGCCTATAATTGAATTTAGTTCTTTGTTCAGTCTCTCTTCTATTTCATCAGGAAGTGTATCACCATAAATCTCGTGTACCTTTTTCATGCAGGTGTTACGCAAAGTTTCCTCTGCTCCATCTATTTTAGGGGGATACTTACCCTTAGGCACAGGTATAATATCACCTGATATCATATCTGCTATCTTATTAGGATTTTCTACGACTATCCGGTAGGCTATATCTTCACCGAGATACGAAAATTCATCCAGCATCTCCTGAGTGGTTCTTAAGTATAAACCCTGACCGTTTTCCGCATCCTTATATCCCATGCCTGCTAAAATTATATTCCTGTAAATCGCCGACTCCGGCTCATCATAGTGAGCATCTGTTGTCGCAACTGTCATTTTACCAAGTCTATTTGCGCATGCTAAAACACGACGGTTAAAATTACGCAAATCCTCTCTGCTCTCAACCATTCTCTTATCAATCATGAATTGATTATTTATCAAAGGCTGAATTTCGAGATAATCATAGAATTCGGCTATTTTATCTACATGCTCATCGCTCGCACCTCCGGTGATAGCTCTAAATACCTCCCCCGCTTCACATGCCGAACCAATGATAAGCCCCTCTCTATGCTTGCTGATAAGAGATTTAGGCAATCTCGGTTTCTTGTAGAAATACTCAAGATGTGAGTATGAGACCAATTTATATAAATTCTTTAGCCCTTCTTGAGTTGCAGCAAGTAAAATTATATGATTGGTGTTTTTTTTCTTGTAATCTATGCTTCCGTCCTCTTTGATACAGTCGCTGTCATCAAAGACATACCCTTCCATTCCGTATATAATTTTTATTTTAACGGGATTATCCTTATTAGCTGCAAGCTTAGATGCAATCTTTGCCGCATCCGGAAACCCCTGCACGACGCCGTGATCAGTAATAGCCACAGCAGGATGTCCCCACCGCGCAGCAGTTTTTACTATGGTTTCGACATCGTTCATTCCGTCCATGGCACTCATCTTTGTGTGACAATGCAGTTCCACCCTCTTTTTGCCTTCGTACTCGTCTTTTCTAAGGGTAAGACTTCCCTTTTCTATGCCCTTAACTGATACGGTCAGGCAGTTTTCAAACAAATCCCACTCGGGACTGCCCGTAGCCTTTATATAATCACCCGGCTTGAGTTTCTCATCAATTTCCTTCCATTTTTCTTCGCTCACAAAAGCCTTAAGACAGGTGCTCGTAATTCTGTCCGTTATGGCAAGATAAATTACCTTATTTCCAAATTTTATCGTTTTTTCTTTTTTGCTGAAAAGTATACCTCCGATAACGACGGATTTTTGCTCGGGAGATAAATCCGAAAGCGAGGTTAATTCACCGCTTATGGAATTTTGCCCCATTATTATATTTCCTTTCGAAGGCGCATTGATGTCCGAATTTTTCTTACGCCAAAACGAGCCTTTTTCGCTTGACGAGTCAGATTTTTTTTCTCCGGATTTAGGTCTTGAAGCAGCCTGCCTTGCCGCCTCCTTACTTTGTTCACTGACTTGTTTAAGTTCTTCATCAGTAGATTTTTTTAGGGATTCTCTGGCTTCTCCGTACAGCTTATTATCATTTTCAAAGACGACCGCATAATTCAGATTGATTTCACTATTTATCATAGCAGACAGCAACTTTGAAAGCTTGTCATTGAGCTTTTTAGAAGCGAGTTCGCCAACCGTGCCTATAAAGACCTTATCTCCCTCAATTCTCAGCGATGACATGGCTATGCTTTCTATTAAATATGTAAACTCGCCGTTCAATCTTTCAAGCAGTTTAGGTATCAAAAGCCTTAAAGTGTCGTAATCTGAAAGTAATAAGTTCTCGTATTTATATTCTATATCTATACCTGAGAGCCCCTCTATTTTATTTAGAATGACAGCCTTTATTTTTTTCTCATCCTCAACCGGAACTACATGGTTTATTCTGACATTTACCTTGAGTATATTAGTGTCTTGCCTTATTACCGCATCGTCAATAATAATTACACTTTTATCTTTATATTCTTCTCCTACAGTTTTCCAATCTATATAATTGTAAAACAAATCCTTCATTAAACAGTCTTCCCCTCACGCTCGTAAATAATTTTGAAGAGTTCATCTATAATATCTTCTTCCATGACAGTTTTTACAATTTTGCCTTTTTCAAAAATTACACCCTTATTTACACCGCCGGCAACGCCATAATCCGCTTCCTTCGCTTCTCCCGGACCGTTTACCACACAGCCCATAACCGCTACTTTTATTCCCTTCCTGATATTCTCACGAGCAAGCCTTAGGTCTATCCTTTCCGCAAGTTCTTCAAGATTTACAGATGTTCGCCCGCAAGTAGGACAGGAAACCAAATTGTATCCGGGCTCCCTGATACCTACGGTTTCGAGAATTTCCTTTGCAAACTCGACTTCTTCTACAGGATTGGTTGTTAGTGAAACCCTCATAGTATCGCCTATGCCTTCAAGTAAAAGGCTCCCGATTCCTATAGCGGATTTCAGTTTACCTCTCCTTATGGTGCCTGCCTCCGTTATCCCTATATGTATAGGATGCTCGGTTTCTGAGGCGATTAACCTATGCGCCTCAAAATTCATTTTCACATCGGACGACTTAAGCGATATAACAAGATCGTCAAATCCCATATCTTCGACAATTGCAAGGTTTCTTAAAGCGCTGTCACAAAGTCCTCTTGCTGTAACACCGCCGTATTTTTCAATAATATCCTTTTCGAGTGAACCGGAATTAACACCTATCCTTATTGGAATATGCGCAGATTTTGCTTCGTTTACGACTGCTCTTATCCGTTCTGCACTACCTATATTTCCCGGATTTATCCTGATTTTATCCGCCCCCGCATCTATAGCGGCAAGAGCCAGTTTATAATCAAAATGTATATCCGCAACTAGAGGCATTTCCGTCCTTTTTCTCAAAACTTTTAAGGTTTTGGCCGCCTCCATATCCGGAATTGCAAGTCGAACAATCTCACACCCCGCCATCTCCAGTTCCAAAATTTGGGATAAAAGCATATTTACATCATGAGCACTCACATTTGCCATGGATTGAATGCTTATAGGAGCACTGCCGCCTATTTGGGTGTTTCTAACTTTTACGGACTTAATACTCATCGCCTTATCAACCTCATAATATCGTTCCATGTTACAAATACGGTAAGCGCCAGTAGAAGTGCCATTCCGATTGCATGAACTCTCGCTTCTGTTTTGTTGCTTATCGCCCTGCCCGTGAACAGTCTGATAACAACGAAGATTATTCTGCCTCCATCGAGCGCAGGTAACGGGAGCAAATTAAATATAGCAAGATTAAGACTGATTAAAGCTACGAGATACAAATAGAAGAAGATTCCCATTCCTGCCGCATCACTGACAACTTTCACCATGCCTACAGGTCCTGTAATTTGATTAAGTCCGTCTGTTGATGAAAATAAGCTAATTATCGAATCAAATAAAAGTTTCATCATCTTCAGAGTTGAAATCGTTCCGTTCTTGATGCCGAGAAAAATATTATGGCTTCTTTGCGCTTCTACACCTATGCGCAGCTTTCCGTCTTTAGTTGCCTCAGGAGTAATTTCAAATGAAAGTTCTTTACCGTCTCTATCTACAGTCAATCTAATTGATTTTTCTTTTTGAAGAGACTTTTGCAGTTTTTCGCTGAACTCGCTCCAGCTGTCTATCTTTTCTCCGGAAAGCTCAATAATTTTATCTCCTGCACTGACCCCCGCCTTCTCCGCCATACCTGCCGGCACAACTTTACCTATGGTTGTCTGAGGGCTACCCGCATACGTACTTGCAAAAATCATAACTAAAAAGGCAAGCAAGACATTCATCAAAGCACCTGCTACCAAAATTATAATTTTCTTCCACCAAATTTTATTGTTGAATGCTCTTGGATTTTTTGTAGATTCTTCCGTATCTTCACCCTCCATCGCACAAAACCCGCCGATAGGAAGTGCTCTTATCGAATAAAGAGTTTCTTTTCCCTGTTTTTTGAAGATAACCGGTCCCATGCCGAAAGCAAATTCGTTTACTTGCACTCCACACAGCTTTGCAGCAAGAAAATGACCAAGTTCGTGTGGGAATATCAACATGACAAATAGAAGTATTATTAAAAAAATAGTCATATATTTAGTCCTTTTTTTCTGATTAAATCAAAAGCGGTATCTCTGGCAAGTTTATCTGCCGCTAAAATACTCTCAAGATTAGATTCGCCTGAAAAGTCTTTGCTGTTCAATATTTCTTCATTCAGGTCGGCAATTTGTGTAAAACCAATTTCCCTTTCTAAAAAAGCTTCTACCAAAACTTCGTTTGCTCCATTCATGGCCGCAGAGTATAAACCTCCTGCCTTAGCTGACTGTATTGCCAGTTTTAAGCACTTGAAAGTCTCAATGTCAGGCTTCTCAAAGGTAAGATTTGCCCCGTCTCTAAAAAAATCGAATGAACGCTCGTTTGTGCTTAGTCTTTTAGGATATGAAAAAGCCACCGATATGGGTATTTTCATATCGGGAAAGCCAAGCTGCGCGATAATCGCCGTATCTATAAATTCCACAGCGGAATGTACTATGCTTTGCGGATGAACAAGTACTTCAATCATATCTATATCCACATCAAATAGCCACCTTGCTTCAATTACTTCAAGACCTTTATTCATCAAAGTTGCAGAATCTATAGTTATCTTTTTCCCCATAGACCACTTCGGATGATTTAATGCCTGTGAAACACTGACATCTCTAAGCTCATCCTCGGAATATCCCCTGAACGGTCCTCCGGAAGCAGTTATTAAGAGCTTTTTTATCTCTTTGTTCAGTTCGCCTTGCAGACATTGAAAAATAGCGCTGTGTTCGCTATCAACAGGTATTATTTGCACTGCCGTTTTTTTCGCCGCTTCCATAATCACATTCCCTCCTGCAACAAGAGTTTCTTTGTTTGCAAGAGCTATATTTTTTCCACATTTTATAGCCTCAAAGGTAGGCACAAGCCCTCTCATTCCGCTGAGAGCGTTTAGGAGTAAATCACTTCTATACTTTGCCGCCTCTATAAGACCTTTTTCCCCGTAAAGAAATACAGTCTTATCCAAGTCCGTATTGCTATAAATATCTCTCAGTTTGTCCGCATCCGATTTTCTTTCGGTAACCACAAGTTCAGGAACAAATTCTTCGATTTGTTTGCACATTAATGCCAAATTCCGACCGCAGCTTAGTGCATTTACAGAAAAGAGTTCTCGATTGTTTCTGATTATTTCAAGAGCCTGACTGCCAATTGAACCCGTACTTCCCAAGATGCTGATTTGCTTCATTATCTTGCCCCCTAATTAAATCAAAACAAGCGTTATATAGTAATACACTATAGGTCCTGTGAACAAAATGCTGTCGAACCTGTCCATTATCCCACCGTGCCCCGGAATCAGTTTACCGTAATCTTTAATTCCCATTTTTCTCTTAAACGCCGAGGCGGTCAAGTCTCCGCATTGAGACAAAGCTGCACCTATTACACCTATTATAAAGCAATGCAGCATGAGCTGAGGTGCGAAAAATTTGGCAAATAACAGACATAAAAGCGCTGCACCTATTACGCCTCCGACCGCACCCTCTACGGTTTTTTTGGGACTTAAATTTGGACAAAGTTTGTGCTTTCCTATCGCAAAACCGGTGAAATACGCACAGATATCGCTTCCGAACGCCGAGATAAATACCGTATATATCAAAATTTTATAATCTGAAAGGCTGTCTATCATGGCTACATGGAATGAAAAAAACTCTACATAAATTATTCCAAGCATAGTGGTAAGAGCATCTTCAATTTTGTGTTTATCTATTCTAAAAATAGAAATGCATGAAATCATAACAAATGCAACCAGCCAAAGCAGCAAATACTTTTCCTGTAAAGGAAATGCGAGATGTATAGCATATAGTGAAACAAGCGCCGCTACAGCCACTGCATAATTCGGATGTATATCCATCGCCCTGAAGCCGTTAAAAAGTTCTTTTACACCAACCAATCCGATTAAAAAACAAGCGGCAATAAGCGGATATCCGCCTAAAATTATAATTGCTATAAAAGGTAACATTGCCATACCTGAAATTATTCTAAGCTTCATATACTCTCTCCCTACTCCTTAATTCTTCCGCCAAATCGCCTTTCACGCCTGCCAAAGGCTTCCACCATGTTTTGAAATTCATCAGGGGAAAAGTCAGGCCAAAGAGAATCCGTAAATGCAAGTTCGCTATAAGCACATTGCCACAACAAAAAATTCGACAGGCGTTCTTCTCCGCTTGTTCTTATTATCAAATCGGGATCCGGAATATTTCCATTCTCATCACCTGTATATAAATACTTGGCGAGAAGTTCCTCTGTAAACCTGGCGTCTTTGCCGTAATCCGCCACAATTTTATTTGCGGCTCTTATAATTTCAGCTCTGCTTCCGTAGTTTAGAGCTATATTAAACTGCATTCCGCTGTTATCACAAGTTGCATCTATGGCTTTTTGCATGCTGTTTCTTGCCGTTTCCGGTAATGCTTCATATTCACCCAAAACTTTAACTTTTACATTCTTCTCATTTAGCTCAGCAAGCTCCGTAGCCACGTATTTAACGAGTAATCCGAATATGCCGCTGACTTCTTCGCTTGTTCTTTTCCAATTTTCAGTCGAAAACGCATATACAGTTAGGTGCTTGATTCCTATATCGGAAGCTCTCCTTACTATCTCCTGCATGCTTTTCATGCCGGCATTATGCCCTGCGACTCTGGGTAAAAACCGTTTTTTTGCCCATCTTCCGTTGCCGTCCATTATCAGAGCAACATGCTCCGGAAAGTTCTTTACCTTCATTCTTTTCCTCATAATACAGGGCTATTCCGCAAAGCGAAACAGCCCGTTAAAAAAGTCTATAGTTGCCCATATGAAAGCTTTATACTTCCATAATTTCCTTGTCTTTCTCTGCTATTATTTGGTCGATTGTCTTAATTGCACTCTCAATAACCTTTTGAACCTTTTCCAGCTCGGTTGCAAGTTCGTCCTCTGAAAGTTCCCCTGCTTTTTGCTGTTTCTTCAAATGATCATTTTCTTCTCTTCTGAGGTTTCTCACTGCAACTTTAGAGTCTTCACCCATTTTCTTGATAATCTTTGTCAGCTCTTTTCTGCGTTCCTCAGTTAACTGCGGAACTACCAGTCTGATGCACTTGCCGTCATTTGACGGTGTTATTCCAAGTTCCGACTTGTTGATTGCTTTTTCTATCTCTGCCAAAGACGATGGATCAAAAGGGGCAATCATAAGCGTTCTTGGGTCAGGTGTGGAAATATTTGATATATTCTTCAGCGGTGAAGGTGTTCCGTAATAGTCAACCATTACCTTGTCAAGAAGTGCCGCATTAGCTCTTCCCGCTCTTACCGTATTCAAATCCTCTTTTAGAATCTGCTGACTCTTAGCAATTCTTTCTTCTATAGTGCCATGATGACTCATCTCTTCCTCCTATAATAACTATCTGATAATTGTACCAATTTTTTCGCCGCATACAGCCTTCATGATGTTTCCTTCTCCTGAAACGCCGAACACATGTATAGCTATGCCGTTATCTTTACAAAGTGTAGCAGCGGTCAAATCCATAACTTTCAAATCCTTATCAACAACTTCTTTGAATGTTAAAGAATCAAATTTTTCCGCATTAGGGTTGAGCTCCGGATCGTCAGAGTAAACCGCATCCACATTCTTTGCAAGAAGTATAACATCCGCGTCCATTTCCGCCGCTCTTAACGCTGCTGTCGTATCGGTGGAGAAAAAAGGATTTCCTGTTCCTGCTCCGAAAATCACAACTTCTTTGCGCTCAAGTCTGCTTATGGCCTTCATTCTCGCATATGGCTCCGCTATTTCTCTCATCTCGATTGCTGTCTGCACTCTCGCCTTCACTCCGTGTATGTTCAAAGCGGATTCCAGGGCAAGTGCATTCATAACCGTAGCAAGCATGCCTATATAGTCTGCCGTCGCACGATCCATATTCTCGCTGCTGCGACCTCTCCAAAAATTTCCGCCGCCCACTACAATCGCAGTTTCTACACCTAAATCGCAGAGTTCTTTAATCTGCTTTGCTACAGTGTTTGTAGTTTCGTCAGATATACCGAACTTTTTGTCACCGGCCAGTGCTTCTCCACTTATCTTAAGAAGTACGCGCTTATAAACTGGTTCCATATTTAGCTCCTTATTTAGATTTTTACTAAAGCCATTATAACATATTCACCCTTGCATTGGAATTTCTTTTTGCTTCAGTATTCTTCTATTTATTCATGAGCATTTAGATAATCTATTGCATTCATCGCTGCCACCGCTCCGTCTGATGTTGCGGTTACAAGCTGTCTCCGTGACTTCGCTCTGCAATCTCCTGCGACAAAAATACCCTCGCTTTTCGTCATGCAGTCTTCACCTGATGTAAAGAATCCTGTCGAGTCAAGTTCTGTCAGTTCAGCAAATGCATCATTTTGCGCAATATGTCCATAGGCAACGAAAACTCCCTGAACATTTACTTCTCTAATCTCACCTGTTTTAGTGTTTTCCAAAACGAGCGACTCAACCTTGGTTTCGCCTTTGACTTCGCTTGCCACACTATCAAATAT
Source organism: Eubacterium sp. (assembly GCA_034180045.1). Lineage (GTDB taxonomy): Bacteria > Bacillota > Clostridia > Peptostreptococcales > Anaerovoracaceae > Eubacterium_B. Next base: position 14,946 of record JAXFOY010000002.1, on the reverse strand, counting down.
AAACTCTACGTTTTCCTTTTTACTTAGTCTGTCAACGGTTATCTGATCTCCGCGGAATTTATCTCTTCTGTGAATCAAATATACCTTATTTGCCAAAGTTGACATGTACTCAGCATCCTCAAGTGCCGTATTTCCGCCGCCCATTATGGCTACATCCTTATTTCTGAAAAAGGCTCCGTCACAGGTTGCACAGTATGATATGCCTGCGCCTGTAAGTTTTTCCTCATTGTCAACGCCAAGCGGTCTGCTCTTTACACCTGTCGCCAAAATAATGCTCTTAGCTTCATGAGTCTGTCCTCCGTCAGTTGTCACCTTAAATCCACCGCTTGCCAATTTTTCTATGCCGTTTACCTCTCCAAAATCGAGTTCTGCGCCGAGCTTAGTAGCCTGTTCATACATATCTGTAGCCAGCTGAAAACCGGATATAATACCTGTTCCAGGATAATTTTCCACCTCAGGTGTATTTATAATCTGACCTCCATAGCTCAATTTTTCTATCATCAAAACAGTTTTGCCTCCACGCACGCCATAGATGGCTGCTGTAAGACCGGCAGGACCTGCACCTACAACTATAATATCGTACATTGCTTCCTCCTATTTATCCTATGTCAAATTTAATTTTATATTTTATACCCTCATAATAAACAATAAATCCCCAAAGATAATTCGTTCATCATTTTTTCTTACCGTTCAGTACAAGTTCCGCAAGCCGCTCTGTCACGTGCTCCGTCTCTTCTATATACGCTGCCGCAAACGCTCTTATCTTTTCAAAATCAAATAAATTTTTATCGAGCACATCTTTCACTTCACCGGGAGCTTTGCAAACATCACCCGGCATATCGACTCTATAGTTTAGGTAAAAACTTCTTTTTGATTCGTACTCATCTAAGTCAAAAGCATAAAAGCACAAAGCTTTCTCAAGCAATGCAGCCTCAAATACTATGGCTGAATAGTCGGTAATCACAACATCCGCCGCATAGAGCATTTCCGCTGTTGAAAATTCCTCATCGACTATGAGGTTTTCCGATGAATTCACATTGAGCTTCATCAGAGGGTGTTTTTTTATAATTATAATACGCTCATCGCTTTTAATTGCATCTATCAAACTCAAAACCTCATTTGAGACATCAATATTCTTTCTGAATGTAGGCGCATATATTATAATCTTTTTATCGTAAATCTTTGATGCTTCAATCTTCGGGTATCTGGAAATTATTTTCTTGAGGCTTTCATCTCTTGCATTATCTGACAAAAGCATTTCAACTCTTGGTAGAGAACCCACTACAATCTGATTTTCTTCACATCCGAATGCCTCCATATACGGTAAAACGCACGCTTTACCGCTTGCCAAAACATAGGTGTAGTTTCTATGCATACGCATTGCCACAGCTATATTTTGGCTGCTGCCCTCGCCCTCACCCACTATACTTAATCCAAATTTTTTAAGTGCGCCGAGTGCATGCCATATTTGAACTATCCTAAGATTTTTTCTATGTTTCAGAATGCTCACGGGAATGCAGTATGAATCGATTACAACCGCTTTGCTACTTGCAATGTGAAACATCTGTGCTAATATATGTACTCCGTAAGAAACAGCTCCAAGCGGATTTTTGTTCAGTTTTTTACAAAGAATTTTAACCTCTGTTTTAGGGCTTTGATTCTTAATTTTCTCTGCAAGCATCAAAAAATCATCGCCGGCAAAGTTTCCTTGTCTGCTCAGCAAAGTTACTTTATTCCTAAGCGGAAAAAGCTTAAAGAAAAAATATATAAAGTTTAGAAGTCCGCGAAAAACAGCAATAATGAACATCATATTATTTTTTGAACCTTTTCCTGATTCTATTCAAATCGTCTTTTGTTAAATATTTTTTTACATTATACATGATTTTATCAACGCCCTTGTTTACTCTTGCGTTAATTCTATTAAAGAAACCGCCCTTACAGCTTTCAATCACAGATTTTATCTTAGCGTCGTTTTGAGGCGCTATCATAGCTGATTTTCTTATCCCTTCACAACTGATTGATTTGAAAGAAAAATAAATGCCGGCTCTACTATCATATTTAACGGGAAAATCTTCCTTTGCAAGAAGAACAGATCGTCTAAACATCTTATTTGATGTAAATCCGTCTTTGAATATTCTTCTTGATTTCAGAAAACTGTAACCGTACATTCCGTTTATCATTTCTATATATGTGTAGTCCTTGCCATCAAAAGCTTTTACCATTACCGATGCACATCCGAGTTTCTTTGTTTCCAGCAAATTCCACATGTTCTTAAGTGTATTTTTAGTGAAGTAAGTCACTTCATCCGAAAATATGATATATTCACCCTTTGACAAATCAAAAGCGTTCTTTGCGAATTCAAGCTTGCTCATACCGATGTCGTCACAAAACTTAAGGTTTTGTTTGCATCTTAGTTCTTCTCTTATATTATGCGCCTTGCTCTTTCCTATAAGAATTTCAAAACGTGGAAATAGCTGGTTGTATAAGCTCATAATTTGCAGATTCAATAGCTCCGGCTCTGACTCGGATGTCAAAATTATCGAAACCAAAGGTCTTTCGCTCAATTCATCAAGCGGTATTAATCCGTACTCAAGATTTATATCACCGTGCCTTTTACACAAGGCCTTCCAATCCGATACTCTGATATTTTTTTTGTATTCAAAAAGCCTTTCATTTATTCCGGATGTCAAATCTTCATCACAACGCCAAATCCCTCTATAGTATCCGTTAAGAAGCTCACCTTCTATATAACGGATGTATAATGGTCTTAAATATTCGCTTATTTGCGACTGATTTCCTTTGAATGTCCTATCTGCAAGTTTTTCAGCCTCATTGAGAATTCTGTCGTGAGACGAAAGAAGACTTTCCATATAAGAACGGCTTATCGTCTGAGTTGCAGATGCCGCTTCCCAAAACGGTCTTTTAATATAATTATATGCTATGGTTCTGCAGCCGCAAATAACTTTAGCTTTTTGCAGTACACAAAATGTAAAAACTCCGTCTTCCGCATTTTTGAGGATTTCGAACCTCAAGTCGTTTTCGATAATGAAATTTCGCCTGAAGAGCTTATTGCATACCGACCAGGCACCGAATAGGTGTTTATCCATAACATTTATCGTCTTTTGTGCCGCAAGCTTTACAGAATGCATATAAAGAAGAGAGTCTCCAAGACTCTTTTCCTCCATTATACCAACGGTCATATCTGCATTTCTCTTTTTAGATGTCTTATACATCGCTTCAAGCGCAGTTTCCGGAATTATGTCATCAGCATCATAAAACGCAAGATACTCCCCCGTCGCTTCCTCGATGCCGCGGTTTCTTGCCGCCGAAACTCCCGCATTTTCCTGTCTTATATAGCGGTATCTTTCATCTTTTTGGGCATGACTGATTGCAATATCAGCTGTTCCGTCAAAACTTCCGTCATCTATAAGAATTATCTCAAAATCCTTAAGACTTTGCGCCTCAAGTGACTTAAGCATATTGTCAAGATATTGTTTTACATTATAAATTGGCACTATTACCGAAACTTTAGGTGCCATGTTCACACTCCTATCAAGCCTATATATTCCAGTGCATTATCGTCTTTCCGCATCTGCTTCTGGCATCAATGTCAAAGGCTTCCGTTATATCTTCTATTTTATTTATTTCAACCACATCCCCCACTATTGTCTCAAGATAGCGCGGTATTTGAGGATGTGTTTTATACATTTCAAAGACCCCGACAAAATCTTTTCGACCGCTCCTGCTATTTCCAAATAAGCACAGCCCCTTTTCCAGAACCATTCGCGTATTAACAGGCACCTTATTTTCGCTCACACCCATGAGTGCGACTGCGGCTTCCGGCATAACCAAATCTATAATTTGTTCAATTGCATCTGCCGATCCTTCGCCCCCCACACATTCAAAAGCGTGATCTATCTTTATATTTTCCGGAACTTCGCGTATATTACAGGTTTCATCAGCAAAGCTGAACCTTGCCAGCTTTTCATCATGAGTTCCAAAAACATAGAGTTTAGACTCAGGAAACGCATATCTTATGAGCAAAGCTGTGCAATACGCAAGATTTCCATCGCCCCAGACCGCCAGCGAGTTTTTCCTGCCGTGACTCAGCTTCTTAAACCTTTCGACAGCATGGTAGGAAATCGAAACAAACTCCGTAAAAGCCAGTATGTTAAGCTCCATATTCTCAGGTGCAACAACAACCCTGTCCTCATCCAAGCTGACAAGATCCTGCATAAAGCCGTCTGTTCCGCTTGCCCTGAATTTGCTGCTCCTAAGATAATTTTCTTCTATAAATTCATCGGATTCCACAGGCATGTTAGGAATCATAACGACTCTGCTTCCTGCTTTTATATTTTTTGAGTCAGAGAAAATAACCTTTCCGCAAGCTTCATGTATAAGTGCCATAGGCAATTTTTTCTTCATGATTGCAGGAGGCCTTAGCCCCTGGTAATATCTTTGGTCCGCATGACATATGCTAAGAGCCTCAGGTCTTACTATTATTTTATTGTCCAAAAGATTTATATCGCTGAACTGAACCTCGATTTTTCTCGGTCCCGTCAGGCGATAAACCGTATTTAACATTCAACTTCTCCCTTTAACAAAGCTTCTGCAACTGCGATATCATATGGATAAGTAATCTTTATATTAAACGTTTCTCCATTTATCAAATGCACTTTTTCTCCATTTAGTGTGAATACCTTTGCCGCATCTGTAAGAATGGATTTGACATCTTCTTCGGTATTTTCATAAAGCTCCATAAATCTTTTTGCCTTGAAGCTCTGCGGTGTTTGCCCTTGATAAATCTTTGCTCTGTTAGGAATATCTGAAATAAAAACTCCGTCTTCACTTACAACAATGGTATCTGTCGCCGGAATCACTGTATCGCATGCGCCAAAGTCCTTTGCCGCCAAAATATTATCATTTATCATCTTGTATGTTACAAAAGGTCTTACCGCATCGTGAGTAACAACAACAGTTTCCTCATCAATTCCATATTTTCCGCCTATAAAATTGATAGAGTTAACTATAGTTTCGTTGCGCACTTCCCCGCCTTCAATTACCGATATTTTCTCTTCGTCTGAGATATATTTGGAAACCAAGCCCCTGGTATGCTCCAACCACTGTTTAGGACAAGCTATAATGATTTCTTCGAAGCTGTCATACAGACAAAATTTCTCCAATGTATGAATAATTATCGGCTTTCCGCCTATATTCATATATTGCTTAGGTAGTTTGGAATCGCCCATACGACTGCCGATTCCACCTGCTAAAATCACACCGTAAACATTCTTAGATTTCATTCTGACTCTCCAATCATTAATTGCTTAAGTTTAATAGATATACATCCAAAGCTTCGCTCTCATCTTCATCATCCCTTGCCGACAATATCAACAGCATCATCAAACAGATGAAGAAACGACTTACGATAAAGAAGCATTCTAAGTGATTTACGATAATTATAAATATCATCGCAAGATACCAATTATCTTTATCCATCAGCTTGCTCTTACTCATCATATAAAATAAAAGTGATATATATATGAAGAATCCCGCAAAACCTGTTGTAAACAGCATTCCGAAATATCCGCTGTGCGGTCCTAAAACAGTAGGCTCAAACTCAAGCTGATCGCTATATTTTTCAGACCAAAACTCCTTTGCATACGCGTTTCGGTCAGCCATTTCACCGGTGAGGCTTCCGCTTCCAAACAGTTTTTTCCCCTCGCTTGCAAGCATTCCTGTCTTCCATATGTTATATCTTCCGCTGCTCTTTAGATTCAGCTTGTATTCATTTTCATTAAAACTATGCATCCAACCAACAGCCACACCGCTTTGTGAATGCGCATGCATATATCCGTAGATTGCACCTGTAACAAATACAGACAGTACCAGTAGGCAAAGCGTTAACTTTTTCGCATTTAATATCTTGATATATTTTACGATGATATATGATAAAACGGCTATGAAAACAGCAAGCTCTGCACTTCTGCAATGAGAATTAACCAACATCACAAGCGAAAATCCAAAGTATATCGCCGCTAAAATTTTATGAACTCTAAGTAAATCCTTAGGCAGGATAATAAACATGGATATCATTGCAAATGCGGTCATAATCCCCATTGTATTCGGATTTATATACATAAACGAGCGGGAATCCATCAAGTCAAAAAATGTATATTTTGTAAGAAGCTGAGAAACATAACCGTCAGGTGAAATTTTAATGAACGCAAAACAGAGGCATTCCATAATATTTAAGGAAAGATTTATCAAAATGAGCAAAGGCAAAATGCGTCTCTTTAATAATCTCTTTGAGACTATCATCTCGTTTATTGCGACTAAATATATGATTTCAAAATAAACGGTTCTAATAGTACTGTAGTCAAAACCTGCGCTTTTCCAAGAGATAAATCTAATCGCAACATAAACACATATAAGTATCAGCGGTCTTCTTTTAAGCAAATGACGGTCTTCTTTTTCCACAAAAAACTTAACTGCTGCCGCCGCAAAAAGTAATCCGCCTACAATAATTTCCAATCTCTCTACCCATTTTATTACGGGTTTTGCCGGCAAAGTATTAAACATAATAAAAAGCAAAGAGTATAAAACTAAAAGCACATTTATTATAAAGTCGAAGTCAAAGCATGCGGCAAGACGCTTTTTAGGATAAATTCCTCTGTTAAAAATTCTGCTGTTCTTTTTACTTGTATTCACCTTTCTATCTTAGCTCCTCTTCAAATATCCATTTGCATACCTTTTCACATGAACGACCGTCACAAGCCATCATAAAACGTCTATTAAATTCATCTCGCTTTTCCGAGCAAAATTCAGGAGTTTTTATCGCATCAACAAGTTCGTCAAAGTTCACGGCCAAAGTCCCGTATATATATTCTTCAAGCTCAAAATAAAGACCTCTCGCCCCCTCGTACTCGCCCATATCATACAAATAGAAAACAATAGGTTTTTTAGTAATAAACCAGTCAAAGATTATTGACGAATAGTCAGTTATAAGCACATCTGCGGATGCAATCAGCTCATTTACGTCTTCATATTCCGAAACATCTATCATTCCCTCAGGCAAATCAAAATGCCTGGTTCCGTTTTTAATATTTGCAAGCAGTGCCGGATGCCATCTCACTAATATAATGCTGCCGCTTATTTCGTTTATCAGTTCTTTAGGAGAAAGTTTATCAAAATCGTAGTCAGCCTGCTCAACTCGCCCGCCCCTATAGGTGGGTGCAAACAAAATAATTTTTTTCCCCTCAAGCTTAGGATATTTTTCTATCAGCTTTGATTTAGCTTTTACCGAGTAATCAATATCAAACAGCACATCCGTACGAGGACTTCCAAGCGCCTCAACCCTATCAAGCGGAATATCAAACGCTTCAGCAAAACATTCACGAACGCCTTCCGAACTTACGGTAACTCCTGTATACTTCCTATAACCGCCGTGAACACGGCTTCCTGACAAATCACTTGATAACCTGCTAAATCCAAACTTTTTGTATGCTCCGCTGCCATGCCAAAGCTGTATCAATTTTTGATTTTTTCTTAGTCTCATAGCACTTGTCAAGCCGTAGAAATCATCTAGCAAAATGTACTTGCTACATGTCATGACCCTGCATATTGTTTTGAACTGCCTGAAACTCATCGCTTTTCTCTTATCGCCTCTTGTGAAGACGATTTTCTTATAATCGCAATTTGATTTCTCCATAAAATCATAAATTGCTTTTAGATTCCCGTCTATCCTATCACGCGCATCTGTCAGAAAGACCACGGTATTTTCGTCCATAGCACAAAAAACTGAAATAAGCCTGTTATATACATAAAAATATATTAGCGCCGCCATCTTTCTAATTCTTCTCATATTCATCTTTTTAGAATCCTCTTCCTGATATTTGCTGTTAAAAACGAAAATTCATCCGACTTCCTAAAAATGAGAAACAGCAAAACATTTGGCAAAATAAGGCTTATTATAAATTTAAGAGCAAAGTCAAAAATGCCATGTCCACTGACAAATCCCGCAGTTGTAAAACTTAGCAAAAGAATTATCAAAAATACAATACTATGCTTCAAATAGCTTCTGTAATAAGGAATTACACTTTTATGAAATCCGTATTTATATAACACATATGGCTCAATCCATGCACATGTCAACACAGTGCTCAAAATCGTACCTATCAAAACACCGGCAACGCCAAGCGGCCTGACTAAAACTAAGGAAACACCCAGATTAATCAGGGATTCATATATAGGCATATACTTGTTGTACCAATAAAGCCCCTTTGCATTTTTGAACGTTTGGGCAGCACTTCTCATTCCCGTAAAATATGTTTTTAGTACTATCAAAAGAACCACACCCGTACCGAATACGGTATCTTTTTTTACCCAAATGTCATTGATGAACGGATTTAGCAGATTAAATAAGCATGAACATGCAAATGTATAAAACCAAAAGTTTACAAAAAATATTCTCTTAAGTGTTCTTTCCTGAGTTTCTACATCTTCGAGAACCGCAAGGTTACCTATACTTGCAGAAATAGATGAAAAGAACTTACTTATAAACAATGTTACCGCATTAACTATCATTGTATAATTCGCATATACACCTGATATTACAAGCCCTATGAATTTTGATATTATCAGATAATCCGTTGCAAATACGATTATAGCGCCCACCTTATGAAAAATCATTGCAAGAGTATTCTTCTTTATCTCAGCAAATATCTCCGCCGGCAGCAATTTAACATCCTTGTCCTTAAGATAAGGGTAACGCTTGTTTGCAATATATGTGATAGAAATGTTTTGAATCAAAACAAAGCTGATGCCTACCAGCATAAATCCGATATAGCTTCGAGTTAAAATCAGTATTACAACCTGTAAGGCTACCATTAAAACTTCACAGATACCATTGTTGAGAGCCACTATATAGTTGTTTTGTCTTGCAGAAACATAGGCTGATTTATATGAGAAAAAATACGAAACTGCGGTATTTGTCACATAGAGAATGTAAATAATGTGCAAATTTGGAATGTCAGGTTCATCTTTAATTAGAAAATCAATCACAGGCGTCAAAGAAACTCCCAAAGTCAGAACAAAGATGCCTACAGCAATATAAACTCTTTGATAGAATTTCATTATGGACTTTATTTTTTCTATTTCTTCTTTGGCAATAGGTGAATATAAGCTGAATATGATAGCCTCGCCTATCCCAAGTTCCGCCAATGATAGAATCATCAGCACATTGCTGAACAAACCGGAAAGACCTACGTACTCGTTGGATAATTGATAGATTATCGCTGTACGGGAAAAAAACTGGCACAAAATATGTACCAGCTGCAAAATCCACGCCGTCTTAATATTTTTGGCTGACTTTTCAAGACGCATAACTGTCCTCTATCCCCGTAAAATCATAATATAATATATAATAATTATATTGCAAATGAATTGCTTCGTCAAACATAAGGCTTTAGATTAAAGGCTCATTTCCAATTACAATCAGCCCAGGATTATCGGAACCAAAATAGGCACGAGCGTTGATAGCACAAGCCCTGAAATAAATGAATAAACCGCTATATTTCCGCTTGTTGACTTTTCGACTATAGGAAGACAAACATCCATCGCCGCAGCGCCCGGCAGCGCTATGGTTTCCACATATCCTATTTTTCTTGCAACAAGAGGTATAAATATTATTCCGAGTATCTCTCTCATTACATTGTGCATAAAAGAAACAGCGCTTGCTTTAACAAGTCCCGCCTCCATTATGATTCCTGGAGCGAGTGAATACCATCCAAACCCCGCGCCGACAGCAAGCATCTCCTTCATGGAAAGAGGCAAAATCAGGCTGCACAGCACCGCACCTATAAGGCTTCCGAGCGCGATTACAAGCGGGAATATCAGTACGCGAACGCCGACCTTTTTGAAGTTTTGAATCACCGTTCCATCAAGACCGAGATCAAGACCTACAAACCAAAGTAAGATACAAAGCCCGATCTGAATCGTTCTCCCGGCTAATTCATTAAATATTTCGAAGCTGTCAAAGAGTTTATCTACACATAGGAAGCCGAAGATTATTCCCACGGCAACGGAAGCAATGATTATCAATGTCATCTTATCGACCTTTGATGCCCCCTTTGAATCCTCGCTTATAATTTGTTCTGCATTTACACCTACATTTTGAGTAGTCTTCAGAAAGCCGAATTTATCAATCCTTAATACCTTTCTTGCCGCAAACACCGAAAGTATGGAACAAAATAAAATTATGACAGTTACGATGAGCGAGTAAGCACCTATGCTTCCTAAATTGGCTATAACCTCCTCGTTTGCTCCCATTCTGCTTCCCATAGTCAGAACGAGCATAATTATAGCAACGGTTTGAACCTTCCCTGTCCACGCAAGCTTATCTTTGCTTTTTCTAAGTTTGCTTCCAAAGAAATACCCTATGGAAGCCAGTATCACATATATAATTAAATCCCTCATAAAATCACCTAAGCAAGCTCTATATCTAAATTTTCGTTTTCATCTCTTGCATCCATAAGGACGCATTTTGCTTTGTCAAAATATACCTGCATCTTGTCGGAAAGCTTGTCTTCATTAACAAATGCAAGCACGGTTTCTTTATCTAAATTTGTGAGTTCGTCGAACAGTGCATCAAGATTTTTTCCATAGCAGCTCTGAAAGCCAAGTCTTTTGGAAAGTATATTGTGGAACTGCTCTATTGAGTTAATCTTATCTAAATCAATTACAAATCTCATCAGTTACCCTCCATATCAAGTTTTATAAAGGTTTCGTAATGATCTTCAGTATAGTATATGTCTCCGTCTTCCGAAAAAATAATGCGCTTTGCGCCTCTTGATTTTGCTCCTAAGGTGTCAATGTCACATTCCTTGTATTTTTTGTTTGTCGGAAGCTTCTTCTCATAGTTCCCGAATCTGTCGCCTCCGATACACTTACCCTTGGCAAAGGCTTCCAGAGAACCGCCTTCCCATCCCAGATTGCGGGCTTCTTTTTTTGTAATAAAATTATCCGGCAGCTTCTTATATCTGTGTATATAACGAGCCACATCATCCTTTGACGTATAAGTTCCGGTCTCATCTATCTGAGATTTCGTCTTGGACTTGTCCGTTCCCGAATCTTCCTGTACTTGATTTTTTTCCTGTTCTGTCTGTTTGGCTTCTTCTTTGTTAACCGTTTGACTTTCATTTGTGCATCCCGTAAAGACGCATAACATCAAAATAAAAATCAAAGAAAATAACGCAAACCGTCTGTTTACACTGCTTTTCATCCTAAATCATCAACTTTCTTTCTCGTAATATAATAATAGTATAATACCATTTTTTGAGTTTCTAATAAATAGATATATTAAAATGACCAGGATTTCTCCCGGTCAAATCTATGCCTGATTTATTTTTTGTGTCCGCATTTATTTCCTTCACCGTGCGCGTGTGAACACTTATGCTCTCCTTTGCCGTGATGTCCGCATCCATGACCCTCACCGTGCGCATGCGAGCACTTATGTTCACTTTTTTCGTGACCGCCGCAGCTATGACTGTCGCCGTGATGGTTGCAGTTTGCCTCTTTTCCGTACTCCAAAGTTCCCGCAAGAAATTTTTCCATAACATCGTCACAATCACCGTCAACTCCTGCATATAGTTCAATATTTGCATCCGCAAGAGCCATCTGTGCCCCTCCGCCTATTCCTCCGCAAATAAGCGCATCTACATTTGCTTCCTTTAGGATTTTTGCAAGTGCGCCATGTCCGCTGCCATTTGTATCGACAAGCTGTGATTCGATGATTTTCTTATCCTCCACATCATAAATCTTAAAGAATTTGCTGTGCCCAAAATGCTGATATACCTTACCATCTTCAAATGTTACCGCGATTCTCATTATATTTCCACCTTTCGTTTTGAGATTTTCATTAGCAAGTCCAATTCCGTCGTTTACCCTTTGATTTACAAATTTGGCATTATCGCTGATGCACGAAGCATCGGAAGCGATAAAAAGCGTTTTACCGCCTATAATACATTCCGCAATTTTTTTCCGCGCCGATTCATAGATAGCCGTAACCGTAGTTCTCGAAATTTCCATCTGCCTCGCAGCTTCTTCCTGATTACATCCGGCGTAATCTATGAGCCTTATCGCTTCATACTCATCGAGCGTTATAATAACGCTTAGCGGACTTCTTACATCTTCGGGTGCAAAGCACCTATATTCCGGCAAAACTCCTATTTTTCGACTTTTTCTTGGTCTGGCCATGATTATCTCCTAATTATATTATTGACATATGTTAATAATATAATTATTTTCGACATATGTCAATATCATTGCAAAAAAAACGCAAGTTAAACCTTGCGTCGATAAATTTCCATATATTATGATTTTGCAGCTTCAAGTAATTTAGTCTTAAGTTGATTCTCTATTTGCACGAGTTCTTTCTCCGCCTCTGCACGTCTTATTCTTCCCTCATTTTGAATGTTCATAACTTCATCCAGTGTTGAAATCAGAGACTCGTTTGTATGCTTTATTGTCTCAATATCCACTATGCCGCGTTCTGATTCCCTAACGCTTTCAAGTGTTGCAGTTTTTAATGCATCCGCATTCTTTCTCAAAAGCTCGTTGGTCATATCACTGACTTCACGCTGAGCCTTTGCCGCTTGATTTGCGTGTTCTATACCCAGTGCTATAACCATCTGATTCTTCCAAAGAGGAATGGTGTTGACTATTGTGGATTGAATTTTTTCCACCATTAAATCATTTGAAGATTGAACCATACGAATTTGGGGACTCGTTTGAAGCGCGATTTCTCTCGATAGCTGAAGGTCATAGAGCTTCTTTTCAAATCTGTCGCAAATATTAGCCAAATCCTTTGCTTTCTGTACGTCTTCGGTCAGACCGCTTTCGCTTGCCTGCCGATTTAACAAAGCGAGATCATTTTGACGTACTTCATCAAGTTTTTCCTTCCCGGCGATGATGAACATGGAAAGTTCCTTAAAATACAGCTTGTTTTGTTCATACATCTTATCGAGCAAAGCAGAGTCTTTCATCAACTGTATTTGGCGCTTCTCAAGTTCTGTTTTAATGCTCTCGACATTCGTCTCGACCTTGCTGTATTTTGTTCTTAAGGCATTTGCTTTATTGACTTTCTTCTTGAAAAATGCCGCAAATCCCTTCTCTTTTTCGTCAACTTCAAAGTTTTTAAGCTCTGTTACCAGACCTGAAATTAAGCTTCCTATCTCTCCCAAATCCTTTGTTTTTACATTTTCTATAGCTTTCTCGGAAAAATCCGCGATTTTCTTTTGTGTTCCCACGCCGTAATCCAAGATTGTTTGAGAATTTGTCAAATCTATTTCACCGACAAACTCCCTGGCAACTGCGAGTTCTTCTTTTGGTACGCCGTCATGGGTATCTTCTGTTTCAATTTTTCTCAAATCGACTTCCGGCGCCGCTACGATCTTATTTTCGAAATTCTCGTTCATAAGTCCCCCTATTGTTCTTCACTGAGTCCGTCCTGCTTAACCATTGTTTTTAATACCGATATATCCGAGGAAATATCCCAAGCCATATCCTGATACATATCGTCAAGAAGTTTCTCAAACGCCTTATTTACGGTATCGATGGCTTCTGAGATTTCCAGCTTCGTACTCCAGGAATCCGTCAAGTTTCCTTTTGCGTCCAAATTTGCATACGCTAGCAAGAGTTTTTGCGTTGTTGGTAAATAATAATTTGTAAATTTGCGAAGCTCCCCCGCACTCTCGGGAAATTCGCGAAGATGTTCAAATATTTTTTCGACTGTCGATTTCAACTGTTCGATTTTTATATTAAATTCTTTATCGTTAATTATGTCCTTGCAGAGATTGGCATTTGAGATAAATGCTTCTCCATCCTGAAGTATCTTCATAGCTTCATCATTACATTTATTTGACGATGACTCCTTATTTTTGCCTGCTTCACTGCTTTTCATAGCTTCTCTGGCTTTCTTTGCGCTTATATACTGGCGATAAACGCTTTCTGTAAGCATCAAAGTCTTTTCCTGATCGTCAAATCTTGCCTGTGGAAGCATGCCGGACTTAATCATCTTTTTAAGATTCCTTAAAATTCCGTCAGATGTGTCCCCTGCGAAATCCGCCAATTCTTTTATACCGAAGTATTCATCAGGTCCGATAATCTTGGCATATCGTTCGAATTTCTTTGCAAGCTTCAGTCTTTGCATACCGAACAAAGTGAGACAAGATGAACCTGCGGCTACAAAAGTCATTATAACTGCAAGGGCAATCAATCCGTCGATATTAAGTATAGCGCTTGTAATTCCTACCGCTATCGCTGCAATTGAAAAACCCGTAAGCATGATAGACCCTAATACAAGAGCTGTAACAGCAACCGCTTTATTCGGTTTATTATGCATAAAGGGTGTATTGTCTCGGTTATAAGGTTTACCTAAATCCACTTTGCTGTAATTGACGTAGTTTTTATTCTTTTCCGAAAGGTTTCCTATTTTGTTCTTTATATCTCTGCTTAAATTCTTGTACTCATTGCGTTCTATGGCGGTAGTAACAGTATCTAATATCTCATCGCCTAAGTTTATAAGGTTTTTAATATAATCCATCAAGAGCTCCAATAATTTTGCTTTAATTGTTTTATATTATACTTTCCTCTTCAAATATAGTCAACTTTCCCATTAATACTTCACCAACTCATCATTCAGCTTCAAGTATTTCTTACATTTTTGAATAAGGCATACCTTGCCGCAAATAGAAAGGACCGATTCATCAATTTGACGAGCCGGTCCAAAATTACATTTATACTACCGTAAAGTACAGTTTACAAGGGACTACACAGGGTAGGTATCTGACGGGAGGGGTGCCGCCAGTCAGATTTTCCATGTGATGTTCAAGCTGTCGCTTGTGGCGGCTATGGTGGTGATCATCAAATCCACCACACGCCGCTTGT
>JAXFOY010000022.1:0-59887 GCA_034180045.1 Eubacterium sp. | reverse complement strand
TTTCCAGTAGCCAGAACTATTGTCATAACACAGAAAAAGAGATTCCGGTAAATTTTTCATTTACACGAAATCTCTTAATTTCAAGCCTTTTATACGGTTTTAAGCCTTTGTCTTTGACAGTAGAACTATTGTCTCCACATGTTTTGTCCAGACGAAATTGTCATAGGCTTTGATATATTTCACCTCATATCCCATGTTTTCAAAATCCACAAGGTCTATTGCCATGGTTTTCGGGTTACATGAGACATAAACAATTTCTTTAACACCGTAACCGGCGATTTTGTTAACGGCCTTTGTTCTAATACCGACTCTGGGCGGATCCACAATTATGGCATCCGGCAAAGTTTCTATAGAATCCAAAACTTCAAATACATCACCGCAAATGAACTCACAGTTTTCAATTTTGTTAAGTTTAGCGTTTTCTTTTGCTGCATGAATAGAATCTGCCACTATGTCAATGCCTACAACTCGTTTTGCCTTTGATGCGATGAGTTGCGAAATAGTGCCGGTTCCGCAATATAAATCAAAGATAGACTTTCCATCTATATCATCAAATAAAGCTATTGCCTCGGCATAAAGCTTTTCGACAGCATCGATATTTGTTTGAAAAAATGAAAATAAATTCACCCTGAAATCAAGACCGAGAAGCTTCTCGAAATAATAATCTCTGCCTTCGATAATATGTTGTTCATCACAGTTTACGGCATCGGCTAGTCCATCGTTAATCGTTCTTGCAATGCCTACTATGTCGTTTTGCAAAGGCAGGAGCTTTAGTCCGTCAGCCCAAGCTCTTTCGTCAAATCCCGCTTCTGATGTAGTCACAATATCTATGACAATTTCCTTTGTTCGAGCGCCTTTCCTCAAAAGTAAATTGCGCAAAAGCCCCCTATGTAAGCGCTTGTTGTACTTTGTGTATCCTCGCTCCAGAGCAAAATCCAAGGTAAATCTGAGAATTTTGTTAAAATCCTCGTCAACAAGCTGGCACTCATCCACAGTCACAATTGACATAAAATGTCCGAGCTTATGCATTCCTAAAGTGAGTTCGCCGTCTTTCACCAAGTCACCGAAGGTGTATTCCATCTTGTTTCTATAGCGATATCTGCAAGCTTCGGGTCTACCGGCAATTCCTGCATAAACATCGGTATCTATCCCCTTATCCTCAAGACATGCCAAAACATAAGCATTTTTTTCACTCAATACCTTTTCGTAATCTTCTCCATTGTACTTGCAACCGCCACAGAATTCACGGTGCGGACAGGGATTAAAATTCTCCATATTTATCGTAAAACTCTTTCTTATACTCTAAAAATCTATCTTCTTCTATTGCTTTTTGGATACCTTCCATCATCTTTTCGAGGAAGTAAACATTATGTATCGACAAAAGCGTACTGCAAAGCGATTCATTTGCTTTGAACAAATGTCGCAGATATGCTCTTGAATAGTTTCTGCATGTGTAGCAGTCACATTCACTGTCAAGAGGTGTAAAATCACGTTCAAACTTGGCATTTTTAATATTCAACTTGCCCTTTGCAGTTGTCGCCATCCCGTGTCTTGCAATTCTTGTCGGCTGAACACAATCGAACATATCAACCCCACGCTCAACGCCTTCAAAAATATAGTCAACAGTGCCGACACCCATTAAATACCTCGCTTTTTCTTCCGGTAAATAGTCAACACACTTGTCAAGGACATCTATCATTATATCTTTAGGCTCTCCGACAGAAAGTCCGCCGATTGCATATCCCGGTAAATCAAGCTCCACTATTTGTTCAGCGCTCATTTTGCGCAAATCGTCATACATACCGCCCTGCATTATTCCGAATAATGACTGCTTTTCTATATTCTTGTGCGCATCCTTGCATCGTTTTAGCCATCTTGTCGTCCTATTTAATGAGTCCAGTACATATTCTCTATCAGCCGGATATGGAGCGCATTCATCAAAAGCCATAATTATATCCGAACCTAGTGCATTTTGAATTTCTATGGCAATTTCGGGAGAAATAAATTTTTTTGATCCGTCTATATGGCTCCTGAACGTAACGCCTTCTTCACTTATTTTTCTGAGCTTGCCCAGCGAGAAAACCTGAAACCCTCCACTATCTGTCAAAATGGCGTGATCCCAATTCATAAATTTGTGAAGCCCTCCCGCCTCTTTTACTATTTCATGTCCCGGTCTGAGAAACAAATGGTAAGTATTTCCCAAAATCAGCCTTGCTCCGGTCTGTTCCACCTGCTCAGGCGTCAAAGCTTTTACCGTTGCCTGAGTTCCTACCGGCATAAAAACGGGAGTCTGTATATCTCCATGTGGCGTGTGCAAAACACCTCTTCTCGCTCCTGTTTTTTTATCTTTTTTCTTTAGTTCATATGTAACTGCGTGCTTCATTAATTAACTCCAAACTACTTATCGTCAACTTCATTGTATTTCACATCTATATATCTATCGCCCATCGAATTTTCATTGTATCGATGCATGGCTTTTCCTATACTGCAAGCCATAGCTACATTTGAGATTCCGGTTATCAGTAAAATTATACCGATAAACAACATCAAAGCACTTACCGATGAAAACGGGTTCTTTAGAATAACCGCAGCAAAAACAATGTATACCGCACCCGTCAAACATGCCATTTTCCAGCGATTATAGCCATATTTACGACCGTTCAAAGCCGAAACAATTGCGTTTATTCCGTGAATCAACAAAATCGCCGCTATAATATATCCGACAAAGTTCACAAAACTTTCAGGAGTAATAATTAAAACTATTCCAAATACAAAAGCCGTAATTCCAAATGCCATGCTCGAATAAAGCCTATATCCCGTATTTCTCTGCAAAAACTCACTTGTTGCAGAAATACCTCCTGCTATAAGCAAAATCCATCCTATAACTTTAATTATGGAGAGGATTGCACCTTCCGGGTTGATGCAGAGTATAAGTCCGATTAGAGCGGTCAAAATCCCCATGGAGCACATTCCTAATTTTATTGTCTTTAACAAATTTTTCATAAATTTCACCTTCATTCTATAAACATGGCATCGCCGTAGCTGAAAAATCTATACTTTTCACGCACGGCTTCCTCATATGCCAATAGTATATGTTCACGGTCATAAAGTGCGGAAATCAGCATTAAAAGCGTAGACTTCGGCAGATGGAAATTAGTAATCAATGAGTTTATAATTTTGAATTTATATCCCGGATAAATAAAAATATCCGTACTTCCAGGGCCTGCCTTAATTAAATATTTTCCGCTTGTTTCGTCCAAATACGCCGCACTTTCAGCCGTTCTTGTAGACGTGGTACCTACAGATATGATTCTACCGCCTGACAAAATTGTCTCATTTACTATCTTCGCCGTTTCTTCACTGACTGAATACTCCTCAAAATGCATATGGTGTTCTTCAATATTATCGCATTTTACAGGTCTAAATGTACCTATCCCTACATGAAGCGTAACAAATGCAAGCTTTACACCTTTTGATTTTGCCTTATCGAGAAGTTCATTTGTAAAGTGCAATCCTGCCGTGGGAGCGGCAACGGAGCCCTCATCATGGCAATATACGGTCTGATAGTCATCCTTATCCTCGTCGTTACTTGGTCTTTCTATATATGGAGGAAGAGGCATCGAGCCGGTTTCCTCCAGCCTTTCCATCAAAATTCCGTCATAATTAAGCCTTACTATGCGAGTTCCGCCATCTCCGTAATCCAAAATATCAGCGGTGAGTTTCTTTCCTGCATCTTCGGAAAACACTACGCAGTCGCCCGGCTTTAATCTCTTTCCGGGACGTACCATTGTTTCCCAAACATCACCGTCTATTCTTTTGATTAATAAAAACTCTATCTTTGCTCCCGTACCTGACTTAGTACCATACAGTCTTGCGGGTATAACCTTGCTGTCATTTAACAGCAGACAATCCCCCTCCTTGAGGTAATCCAGTATTTCAAAGAAGGTTTTATGTTCAATCCCGGTTGTTTCACGCTTCAAAATCATAAGCCTGCATTTGTCCCGCTCTTTCTGCGGTTTTTGGGCTATCAGCTCATCAGGAAGCTCGTAGTCAAAATCGTTAATGTGCATCAAATTCTCCAACCTTATTCTTCAATTTCCGTAAAGTTTTCTCTGTTATACGGTATTCCCAAATGTTTATAAGCCAGCTCTGTAGTCATTCTTCCCTTTTGGGTCCTATACAACAATCCCTGCTGTATCAAATACGGCTCGTAAGCATCTTCGATAGTTATTCTCTCCTCACCTATGGATGCCGAAATAGTATCTATCCCCACCGGACCGCCGTTAAATCTTGTGATGATGGTCTCCAAAATTTCTCTATCCAGTTTCTCCAACCCGAGTGAATCTACGCCCAGTGCAGAAAGAGCCTTGTTTGTAATTTTCAAATCAATATGATTTTCGCCCACAACCTGAGCAAAATCTCTTACTCTTTTCAATATCCTATTGGCAACTCGAGGTGTACCTCTCGAACATCTCGCCATTTCGTGCAATGCTTCTTTTGATGCCGTAACTCCAAGCAAAGACGCAGATCTTGAAATGATTTTGATTAACTCCTCGCTTCCATATATTTCGAATTTATCTATTACTCCGAATCTGTCTCTCAGAGGTGCGGAAAGGCTGCCCGCTCTCGTCGTCGCACCTATCAAAGTAAACTTTGCAATATCAAGTCTTATCGACCTTGCAGACGGACCTTTTCCTATAACAATATCAAGGGCGAAGTCTTCCATTGCGGAATATAAAACTTCCTCTACGGATCTGTTAAGCCTGTGGATTTCATCTATGAAAAGTACATCATTTTCGTTCAAATTTGTCAAAATTGCAGCCAGGTCGGCAGCTCTTCCTATCGCCGGGCCTGATGTAATTTTTATATCTACTCCAAGCTCGTTTGCAATTATTCCTGCAAGTGTTGTCTTTCCAAGCCCCGGAGGTCCGTAAAAAAGAACATGGTCAAGCGGCTCACGCCTTATTCTAGCCGCCTCTATAAATATCTTCAAATTGTCTTTGACATTACTCTGCCCTATAAAATCATCAAGTCGCTGAGGGCGAAGTCCCGCATCTTGATTATCTTCGAATTCATTTGCACTTGTCTGCGTAATTCTATCGTCCATTTCTCTTTCCCTATATCTGCTTCAGGGCAAGCTTGATATACTCTTCTATACTCAAATTCTCACCCTTAATCTTACCTATTGTTTTCTCTGCCTCTTGCTGCGAATATCCGAGCGACATCAGAGCGTTCTTCGCTTCAGCTCGCGTATCGTCAAAAGCAATTTCCTGCTTTGTAAAACCAAGCTCCTCATCATCAAAGCTTCCAACTTTGTCCTTTAGGTCTATAATTACTCTTTCCGCGGTTTTTTTACCTATACCGTTGGCCTTGGATATAGCTTTACTGTCTCCTAATGCTATCGCTTTC
Source organism: Eubacterium sp. (assembly GCA_034180045.1). Lineage (GTDB taxonomy): Bacteria > Bacillota > Clostridia > Peptostreptococcales > Anaerovoracaceae > Eubacterium_B. The sequence continues at coordinate 54,478 of JAXFOY010000022.1, read as the reverse complement.
TTCAATTCGCCCGGGCTTAGAACGCTCATTATAGACATAGCAGCCTTTGCACCTATACCGCTTACGGTAATCAAAAGTTCGAAAAGTTCAAGCTCCTCCCTGTCGTAAAAGCCGTATAAACTGATGTCATCTTCCTTTACAATCATTGAAGTGTGAACCTTAACGTCATCCCCGTCGGCAAATCTGTGAAACCCAGACGACATAGGCACCATCATATGAAAGCCTACGCCCGAATTATTCTCTACTATTATTGTGCCGTCCGCCTGATGAAATATATTACCTCTTATGTATCTTATCACTTAATTATCCTCCTGCCGCGGCTATGTCCATGACAAATGGCGGCTGCCACCGCATCTGCCGTATCATCAGGCTTTGGCGCCTCTTTCAGATTAAGGATTGCTTTTACCATTGCCTGCACCTGTTTTTTGTCGGCTCTACCGTATCCTACAAGGGCTTGCTTTATCTGTAATGGTGTATATTCACTTATTGATAATCCTGAATTTACACAGGCAAGTGTCGCAACACCTCTGGCTTCGCCCACCAAAATTACCGTCTTGGCATTGTTATTAAAAAACAGTTCTTCTATAGCGGCTTCCTCCGGCTCATACCTTGCGATAATAGCACAAAGTTCTGCGTAAATATGTTGTAGTCTTTTAGGTGAATCTACACTCGCATCCGTTGTAATTGCACCATAGTCAACAACACTGAACTTATTGCCCTTCAAATCTAAAATTCCCCATCCCATAATAGCATATCCGGGGTCAATACCTAGAATTCTCATGCTCTTGTCTACTCCTGAATTTATCAAGATATTATAACATATGAACAGATGTTTGTCTAATTCACAAATATGTAAAAAATTGTAAAACGTGCATAAAAGCACTTTATTTATGTATATATATGTGCTATAATTGTGTCAAAAAACAGGGTGGCTTATATTGCCAGGAAGGGGTTATTTATGCGTTACTCAAGACAAAATAAGATTTTAGAGCTTATTTCAAATAACGAGATTGAAACTCAGGAAAAGCTTGCGTCCATGCTTAAGAATGAAGGCTTTGATGTTACTCAGGCAACAATTTCGCGAGATATCAAAGAACTTCAACTAATCAAGGTTTTGTCAGCATCCGGAAAGTACAAGTATGCAGTAAGCACTCAGCAAAATGCACCTATTTCAGATCGCTTTGTTAAAATTTTTCGAGAAACCATCACTTCGTTCGCATCAGCCCAAAATTTGGTAATCATCAAAACGCTCTCAGGCTGCGGTGCGGCAGCCGGCGAAGCAATAGACAATATAGGTCTTCCTCATGTAGTCGGCTCAATCGCAGGAGATAATACCCTTCTTTTAATCATAGATAACGAGGAGCATGTTGAAGAGATTTTGTCAATTTTCAACAATATGCTCATCTTGAGGAATCGAAAATAATGATTAACCACATCAGCATCAGGGATTTTGCCATCATCAAAAATACAGATGTTGACTTTTATCCCGGTCTAAACATCATAACTGGTGAAACAGGCAGCGGTAAATCCATAGTAGTAACTGCAATTAGCCTTGCTCTCGGGAGCAGGGCTGATTCTTCATTTGTTCGCTTTGGCTGCGAAAAAGCCATTGTTGAACTTACAGGAGAGCTTGGTGGTGAAGATATAGTCATAAGCCGCGAAGTGAATTCAAATGGAAAAAACCTATGTAAACTGAACGGACGCCTCGTCACCTTATCTGAACTGCAACAAGTTTGTAAGAGACTCGCAGATATTCATGGACAATACGATAATCAATCGCTTCTTGACAGCGAAAATCACCTACGCCTTGTCGATGCCTATGGGCATGCTCAAATAAATACTCTAAAGGAAAGTTATTTATCCAATTTTATTGACTATCAAGAAAAGAAATCAAAGCTAAATAAACTGAGTTCTTTAGCTTCCGAAAATGCACGTAAGCTTGACTTTTATAAATTTGAACTTGCAGAAATTGATTCAGCAAAGCTTTTGCTTGGAGAAGACGCCGAGCTTGAAGAGCGCCTTAGCATGCTTAAAAATGCCGAAAAAATCAGCCGAGATGCAAGTAGCGCCTACGAGCTAATCGATGGTGAACAAGGAGCCTACTCCACCCTCGGCAGCGCACTTGGATATATTGAATCTTTAGCCGGTTATTCCGACAAACTCTCCGGCTTATTGGAAAACTGTAATGATGCTTATTATAAATTAGAAGAAATAACGGCCGTGCTCCGCGACACAATCGACGAAATGATATTTGAACCGGCTGAACTTGACCGGGCTATCGAGCGCATCGATTTAATTAACTCATTAAAGAAGAAGTATGGTTCAAGCATAGAGGAGATTCTCTCTTATCGTGATAAAATAAGTGAAGAGCTTGACCTTATAGAAAACTTTGATGACGAGAAATCAAAATTGGAAAAAGCCTCATACGAAAGCTACCAAAAGCTTATCCGAAGCGGTAATGAACTAAGTGAGATGAGAAAATCCGTTGCAGGCGTACTCTCTGAGAAAATACTGACTGAACTTAATGATTTAGGCTTCTCGGATTCATCACTGCAAATATGCTTCAGCGAAAAGAAAACCCCTGACGAATCAGGTTTAGACATGGTAGAAATAATGATTTCTACTAATAAAGGAGAACCGCTAAAGCCGCTTGTAAAGACAGCTTCCGGCGGTGAAATTTCGAGAATCATGCTTGCTATCAAAAAAATAACCGCAAGCACAGATGCTATGCCAAGTCTCATTTTTGATGAAATTGACCAAGGAATAAGCGGTCAAGCTGCACATGTAGTCGGCAAGAAGCTCAAAGAAATTTCAAAAGACAAACAAATCTTATGTATCACTCACCTACCTCAAATTGCGGCAATGGCTGATACGGCTTATAGGATTTTTAAGCATTCCGATGAAAAAAATACATTTACGCATGTAGAAAAACTTGGACAAAGGGAACAAATCGAGGAGCTTGCACGACTTATAGGCGGTGAAAAAATAACAGATGCGGCAAGAAAGAGTGCTGCTGAGCTTATAGAATCGGCAAAATAAGATTTGAATCAATATGACACTTCAGATATGTTAATATCGTTTACTGCTTCCTAAGCAGATCATTGAAATCGATTACTAATCAATAAAAAATGCAAAAATCCCGCTTACGCGGGATTTTTGTTTATATATTTCGTTTATTAGCTTTTTAGCTGAATTTTATTCTACTACGCTAAATGGCTTTGGAAAACGACTTGCGTTTAAGTTCATAAGGGCATCTGTGCATGCCAGCTCATCCGCCATCTTATCATCCTTTGCAGCTACAAGCATAACTTCTATAGGTTCAAGTACGCCTCCGAAAACTTCACCGACAGTAGCGTATTTGTAGAGTGGAAGTTCATCATCCATTTCTCTGCTGATGTCCTCTTCGTCTCCAAATCCGAATTCAACTTCAAACACATGAGCAAGTTCTGAAGCTAGCTCCCAGTTTGTAAAGTCAACATCTTCTTCTATTGCCGCCTCTACAGGAAGAAGCCTTCTTTCCGTGTTGGTAAAGGTTCCATTAGTGCTTGCAGAACCTGTTCCAGGTAAGAACACATCTGCCTTAAGAGCTGTGTCAGTCATATAAATATCGGAAACTACAAGGAATTCCAATCCGCTTAAATCAACGCCCTTTGGATCCTCACCAAAGATTAGAAGTCCTTTAACACCTTCCATAGCCTCAGCACCGGCGCGAATTCCCATATCTGCAAGACCCTGTGAGTTGTTTTTTGATTTAACTTCCAAAATACCGTCGCGAGGACTTCCGATATGACCTGAAACAACAGCGATACCTGCAAGTATTTCTGCTGCTGCAACGCTCAGTACATTTTGCTCAAATACTATCATCGCTTTCTTAGCAGCTGTGTAAAGGTTTGCGATAGCTTTGATTTCTTCAGTAATTTCCGCACCTGCTACAGAATCCTTAAATTCCGCAAATCCTGCTGCATCACATGGTGCGCCGGCTTCGATAACGGCCTTTGCAAGTCCTTTTAAGAACTCCGTGCTGTTATCTGTATTTACTGTCATATAAGCGCCAGGAATTTCCGTGCCGGCGTCAGGTGTATTAATAACAACCACCTTTGCCCCTGCATTTGCAGCCTGCTTAATCTTGTTCCAGATAACGGCAGACCTATTTTTGATAAATCCCGGTACAAGAATTACTTCTGTGGAAAGAAGTTCATCTATTGTATTTGGTGAAGCGTCAAGACCCAGTACATCAAGCAAGGCATTATGTCTGTTGTTGAAGCTGAATACCTTAGCTCCTAGAACCTCGGCAAACTTCTTCATAGCGTATGCTTCTTCATTTGTATATCGGTCTGAGATTGCAACTGCAATTGAACCTGCACCGTGTCTTGCTCTCACTGATTCGAGATTCTTAGCGGTCATTATCATAGCTTCATGATAATCGGCAGCTTCCATCTCTCCGTTGATTCGTTTAATCATCGGATCTGTAACCTTGCCGTCAAGCATTGAAATATCAAAGCCCCATTTACCTTTAGCACAGCAAAGTCCCTTATTAACGACACCCTCTGTATCCGGATTTGCCTTTATCAGCATATCTCCATAGGTTTCAAGGTTCATAGTACATCCTACAGCACAATTTGCACATGTAGTATTTGTAAGCTCCGTTTCAAGCGGAATCTCTTTGATTACAGTCTGTCTTTCCTGAATTGCACCTACAGGACAAACCGACACACATTGTCCACAGCTGTCACAGGCAGTTGACATCAAAGGCATCTCCAGCGACGGCTTGACAACTGTATCAAAGCCTCTGTTTACAAGTCCCAACGCGCCTATTCCCATAACCTCATCACATACTCTTACGCAAAGTCCGCAAAGAATACATTTGTTAGGGTCTCTTAGAATGAACGGATGATTGTCTTCAAAGTCAATCTTTGACATTTCGCCTGAGAATCGCTCAGGTTCAACATTGTACTCGTTAGCATATTCGACAAGCTTACATTCGAAGTAATCATGACATCCGCATTCTAAACAGCGCGATGCTTCTTTAACAGCTTGCTCAACAGTAAGACCGCCGTATACAACTTCCGTGAAGTTATCTTTTCTTTCTGCTGCTGTAAGCTGATCAGCCTTCTCTCGACACAATCTTTCTCTATCTTCAAATGTTTTTTCTGTAATATCATCTTTTTCTACATGATATCTAGGCTCGTATTCGTAGATTTCACCGTCAAGATAAGCGTCTACAGACTCTGCGATTTTGACTGCATCTCCTATGGATTCGACCGCAATTGAAATTTTATCATTACCGCAGTCACCGCCGGCAAATACACCCGGAAGACTTGTCATCATAGTCTTAGGATCGTATGAAATGCCGCCTTTTTTTGTCTTGTCAAGCTCGAACATTGACGCATCAACCTTCTGACCGATGGCAAGGATAACCGTATCTACATCTATAGTTTCCGTCTTACCTTCAACCGGAACAGGTTTGCGTCTGCCTGATGCATCGGCTTCTCCAAGCTCCATTACCTGAAGAACAATCTGCTTAACATGTCCGTTCTCATCCTTTAGAATTTCAATCGGGTTTGTCAGGTTCTTAAAGATTACACCTTCCTCTTCACCCTCTTCTATTTCTATCATGTCTGCCGGCATCTCATTCTTTGTACGACGATAAATATTATATACATTTTCCGCGCCCAGTCTGACTGCTGTACGGCAAGCATCCATGGCAGTATTACCGCCGCCTACGATAGCCACATTCTTACCAAGACTGATATGCTCGTTCCTTACTACCTTGCGCAGGAAGTCAATACCGCCGATAACGCCTTCTGCATCCTCTCCCGGGCAACCGACGCCGGTCGATACCCATGCACCTATACCTAGGATTACCGCATCAAAATCATTTCTGATTGTATCTAGCGGAATGTCTACACCTATCTTTGTATTTGGAACTATATCAACACCCATAGCTTCGATAATTTCAATCTCGGCATCCAAAACTTCCTTTGGCAGTCTGTATTCCGGAATACCGTATCTCATCATGCCGCCAAGCTTAGGCATCGCATCAAATATAGTGACTTCATGTCCCTTTTGTCTTAAGAAATATGCAGCTGACAATCCCATAGGTCCACCGCCGATGATAGCGATAGATTTGCCTGTTTTCTCTGCAATTTCGGGGATAAATCTCTGCTCTGCCGCTATGTCCATATCTCCGGCAAAGCGCTTAATCATCGCAATGCTGATAGGCTCATCTACAAGACCTCTTCTACATGCGTCTTCACATGGATGTGGACACACTCTACCTATAGATGCCGGTAGCGGAATCTTATCTTTTATAAGCTCATTTGCAAGTTCAAACTGCCCGTTTGCAACAAGTCCCACATAACCCTGACAATCTGTATGAGCAGGACAGGCCTTCATACAAGGACCTACGCAGTCGCCATAATGGTTACTGATTAGAAGTTCCAGGTTCGTCTTTCTGATTTCGTTGACTTTATCAGTGTTTGTCAAAACGACCATATTAGGGGCAACTGTTGTAGCACACGCCTTTGCAAGCTTTGGACTGCCTTCTATTTCAACCATGCAAAGTCCGCATGATCCGTATATTTCGGTTCTTTCATCATAACAGAGAGTCGGAATAAAAATGTCATTTTCACGAGCAACTTCCAATATGGTTTGACCTGCTACAGCCTGAACTTCTTTGCCGTCAATATTCAATCTGATTTTTTTCATTGCCTATAGCTCCCTTCCTACAGTCTTTCAATTGAACCAAAGCGACATGTTTCTTGACACTTACCGCATTTGATACATAGTGTTTGATCTATAGTATGTTGTTTCTTTACTTCTCCCGTAATAGCGTTAACCGGACAGTTTCTTGCACAAGCCGTACATCCTACACATTTATCTGTAATATTGAATGTAATCAACGCCTTACATGATTTTGCAGTACATTTGTGATTATATATATGATCTTCATACTCGTTTCTGAAATACTTCAAAGTAGTAAGAACCGGATTTGGCGCCGTCTGCCCTAGCCCGCATAGAGATCCGTTTTTAATCTTGTCTGCAAGTTCCTCAAGAAGTTCTATATCTCCGTCCTTACCCTTGCCCTCTGTGATTCTTTCGAGGATTTCGAGCATTCTCTTTGTACCGATACGGCAGTAATTACATTTACCGCAGGATTCCTTACGGGTAAAGTCCAGGAAGTATCTTGCCATATCAACCATGCAAGTATCTTCGTCCATTACTATCATACCGCCCGAGCCTACGATAGCACCCGTCTTAACTATGTCTTCATATGTTACAGGAGTATCTGCAAGTGATTCCGGTACACATCCACCTGACGGACCGCCAAGCTGAACAGCCTTGAACTGTCTGTCATTTTTGATACCGCCTCCTATGTCATTGATAATTTCTCTGATTGTAAGACCCATCGGTACTTCTGCAAGACCCGCTTTACGAATCTTACCGGCAAGAGCAAATACCTTAGTTCCGTTGGATTTTTCACTTCCCATAGAAGCAAAGGCTTCTCCGCCGTTAACAATTATCCAAGCCACATTGGCATAAGTTTCTACATTGTTTATATTTGTCGGTTTCTGCCAAAATCCCTTTTGTGCCGGGAAAGGCGGTTTTAGTCTAGGCATACCTCTCTCACCTTCAAGTGATGCGATCAGCGCCGTCTCTTCACCGCACACGAAAGCGCCGGCCCCGGCTTTAATTCTGATATCAAAATCATATCCCGAGCCGAATATATTCTTACCTAGGAAGCCTTTTTCCCTTGCTTGCTCCATAGCGATTTCAAGTCGTTTTATTGCCAAAGGATACTCGGCACGGCAGTAAATGATTCCCTCGGTTGCTCCCATTGCAAAGCCGCCGATAGTCATTCCTTCCAGAACTGAATGAGGATCACCTTCTAAAATAGCTCTGTCCATGAACGCTCCCGGATCTCCTTCATCGGCATTACAGACAATAAACTTCTCATCCGCGTCGTTATTTTTTGCCGCATCCCATTTGAACCATGTAGGAAAACCTGCTCCTCCGCGGCCTCTTAAACCTGAAACCTTAATTACATCTATTACCTCGTCCTGAGTCATCGATGTGACAACTTTCTTGGTAGCTTCATATCCGCCTACAGCTATATAATCTTCGATTTCTTCCGGATTGATAATTCCGCAGTGCTTGAGAACAACTCTCTGCTGCTTATCTATAAATGTTTCATCATCTCCTGCTATTGCGAGTTCAGAAACAGGCTTACCGCCTTTGATATGTCCGTCAATAATTGACTGAACCTTATCCGGTTGTACTTTGACATATCTTGTCATCTTGCCCTCATCATCGTAAACGTCTACTATAGGTTCAAGATAACAGGTTCCTACACAGCCTGCAAAATCAAGATCCACATCCAGATTTTCGGCAGCTATGAGCTTTCTGAATTCATCTTCGGTTTTCTTTGCGCCTGACGCTATTCCACAGCTTCCCTGTCCGATTATTATCTTCATTACTGCACCTCCTAAGCCTTTTTAGCCAGCTCATCAAGTATCTTAACGACTTTATCCTTAGTTAGCTCACTATATGTTTCGTCGCCTTCACTTGTTTGAATCATCATAACCGGCGCCAGAGAGCAACAGCCGAGACAGGCCACGTAATTGAGAGTAAATAATCCGTCTTCCGTTGTTTCTCCGTCCTTTATATTCAAATGCTCGCTAACTGCGTCACCTATCGATTCGGAACCGTTGACATGACATGCCGTTCCCTGACACATCATAATCAAATATTTTCCTACCGGCTGAAGTCTGAACTGTGCATAAAAAGTTGCTACACCATATATTTTTGCAGGCGCAATTCCTGTCACGGCAGCAATATAGTTGATTGCATCAAGTGACAGATAACCATATATAGCCTGTGTTTTCTGTAATATGGTAATCAAACTTCCCGGTACTTTAGCATACTTTTCAAGAATCGGCGCCAGTTCTTCAAAACGTGCATCCGGCTCTATTTTGCAATTAGTACACATAAAATACGACCTCCTATTCTGTTATATAATACTCAATATAAATACATAGTAATTATACAAAAGCTAAAACTTAAAATCAATTTGTATCAAATTTTATACCAAAAAAAATCATGTATACACAATATTTTCGTCATATTTTCGAACCGTTTTCAGTTCAGTTAGCTTTTGCGAACACATTTTGAGTTCACTGCGGTTCACCATCTCTAAAAACCGGCGATAAATAATTCCAAAGCCATATTTGATTTTAGCAATCCCGATGTAATGTTATTGCTCAGTTCATATGCCGACGATAGGATTTCTGCAAGTTTCTGAGATGAAAAGCGTTGTAACTGCGGCATGAATTTCTTTATTCTATATTCGCTTGCCTTAAGCTTTTTCGCTATATCCGTAAGCTGCATCCCGCTATCTGTCATTTGTTTAACAGAATACATCAATTCAAATTGTGATACAATCGTACCTATGAGCTGAAACTCGTCTCCCCCTCCTGCAAGAATATTATGAAGCTGTTCAAAGGCTTTATCTTTTCGCCCTGAGCCGATGCTGTCAAGCAAATTGAATACGAAAGTATCTTCATCGCTTATAACCAAATCTTTAATTGAATTTTCCTCTATCGTATCTCCGCTAATTGCGATAAGCTTCGATATATCGTTCATAAACGTGTATAAATCATAATTGCTATCCTGATTAAAATATCCGGTTTCGTCAATCAGCATATTCATGTTAATATTTGATATTTTCTTTCCTGCCTGCCTAAAGCGCTTATTCGCAAATGATATAAGGTCACTGCGACCTAAGCGTTCAAAATTATACCCGGCACCTGCTTCAATGATCGCTTTTGACAGCGGCTTAGATTTATCTGCATTTGATGCGGCAAATATGAGTAAACTTGTATCCGGAACTTGCTTGAAATAAGATTTCAATTCAGCCAAATCTTTTTCTCTAATCGCTTGCGGTGAAGATGAAACAAGTGCTTTCATGTCCCTTACTATAATCACTCTTTTATCAGAAAACAGCGGAAAAGTTTCGCAACTTTCGATTATAGATACAGCCATTTCCGATGAAGCTGTTTCCATCTCGTCTAAAATTGTTAAATCCATCTGTCTTGTGGCTTCATTGATATATTTTTTTACGAGCATATCAATCGCCCATTTTACCAGATACTCTTCCTCTCCATATATAAGTAGAACATTTTTTATCTTTCCGTTCTTTACATCTTCTGCAAATTTTTTGTATGTGTGAATTTTTTCTCTGTACATTTCTACGCCTTCCTTTACGAGTTGATTTTATCAAAAAAACGACAAACACTCAATTATTTATGAGCGTTTGCCGCTTTGCAAGATATATTTTATGAAATTGGCATCAAATCACATCGTTTGAAAGCATGTCATCATAGCTTTGTCTTTTGACAATAAGTTTGCTTTCTCCTTTTTCCACAAAAATTACAGGCGGTATCGGCATTTTGTTATAATTACTTGCCATAGAGTATCCATATGCACCTGTTGCAAGCACGGCAATTATATCGCCGGACTCCGCTTTAGGCAAGATGGCATCCTTGATTATCACATCTCCCGACTCGCAACATTTACCGCATACCGTCACCTCGTCATACGGTTTTTCTCCTGCTTTATTCGCAACATAGCACCTGTATTCCGCCTGATAAAGAGCAGGTCTGATGTTATCCGTCATTCCTCCATCCACCGCCAGATACTTTCTTATCCCCGGTATGGTTTTGATAGAGCCGGCAGTATATAAAGTCAGTCCCGCCTCTGCAACTATGCTTCTTCCCGGTTCGATTACAACAGCCGGTCTGTTTATATTTTTTTGTTCAAAATAGCACTCTATTTTTTTCATAATAGGGTCCAGAAAAAAGTCGTAAGGAGGTCTTTCCTCGTTTATGTACGTCACTGCGAACCCGCCGCCTACATTCAATTCCAGCGGAACAAAACCATAAGCTTCATTAAGTTTATCCAAAAGTTCAAGTACTATATCCGTCGCCTTTAAGTACGGTACATTTTCAAAAAGCTGTGAGCCTACATGAAAGTGAAAACCCAGAAGTTCTACAAAATCTGAATCCATAGCACGCTTAACCGCCGGCATGATAATTTCGTCATCCAAAGGTATGCCGAACTTAGAGTCCTTCTTTCCTGTAACTATATAATCGTGAGACGAACTCTTAACTCCCGGCGTTATACGATACAAAACTTTTGCTTTCTTCCCGGTTTCCTTACAATAGCTTTCTATCATATCAAGTTCATTTGTGCCATCTATAATTATTCTGCCAACACCGTAATCGATGGCAGACTCAATTTCATTCTTCAATTTATTATTTCCGTTAAATTCTATCCTTTCGGCAGGGAATCCGGCTTTAATTGCTGTATAAAGTTCTCCTCCCGATACAACATCTACACACATTCCCTCCTCAGAGACAAATTTCGCCATAGCTATGGAAAAAAAAGCTTTAGCTGCATATGCAACTCTGGTATTTTCATATTTATCAAGAAAGCATTCTCTAAGCTGCTCAAACCGCTCTTTTATCTCCGTCTTCGAAACTATGTATGATGGTGTCCCATATTTTTTTGCTAATTCTACTGTATCACATCCATCGAAATACAATCTATTATTCTTAATTTCGTATTTCATCTTTTACTCCCTGCGCTCCATCATTCATCATATAGCTCACTAAGAATGAACTCCTCACCTTGTAAGTACTTTTTATCAACATTTTTGCCAACACGCTTGCATTTGACATAGATTTCACGCATCTCCTTATTTTTCATCTTTTTCATCTGTCCGCAAAGTGTCATGGCAGTATATGAAAGTCCCGTTATATCATTTTGTCCTATTATGAGGATGCTGCCGCAATTCGGACAAGTGAATTCATACAATCTGTCCAGTACGGTCCAGCTGCTTGCAATCTGCCACTCTTTAACATCTTGCTTACAAATAGGACACACTTTTAGTTTTCTTTCGGAAAAATCTCTTGGAATGCAATTTGCACACGAGACATTTTCTTTTGTTTTTTTTGCTTCAAATTTCGGCAATTTCATTTACTTTTCACTTCCAAATCAACCTTAGAACAAAGGGTAACGGTAGATTCCGCCACCCTTTACACCTTATCTTTGCACCTTAAAGCCAATCCTGCAATTATCTGCATCCAAAGTACATTTTGCTCCCATAGGCAAGGTCATCATAGGATAGCCATGCCCCGATTGTACATTATATACCACAGGAATTTCAAGACCCTTAAGCGCGGCAAGAACGACCTGCTTTTCATCGTATTCAGGTTCATCCTCGTTTTGTACCTTGGTAAACTGACCCAGAATAATACCCTTACATTTATCGAGTTTTCCGGCATTCCTAAGATGAAAAATCCATTTTTCAATCTTGCTCATAGGCTCACTTACTTCCTCAATAAAGAGTATATTATTTTCAGTTTCCACTTCAAAATCCGTTCCTACACTAGCCGAAAGCAAAGAGAGATTTCCACCTACAAGATTTCCCGTCGCCTTCCCCGGCTTTAGCATTTTAATATCAAATCCTTGAGGATTTTGATACTCAAAATCTTCACTTGCATTTATCGTTGAAAAAAATGAAGTTTCCGTTTCAACATCAAAATCATCAATCATATTAGATGAAATCATAGGACCATGGAAGCTCACCAATCCACATTTTTGATTAAATGCTAAGTGCAAATTGGTTACATCGCTATAGCCTACAAAGATTTTAGGATTTTCTTTGATGGTTTCGTAGTCCAAATATTCCATAACTCTGGAGCTTCCGTCTCCGCCTCTTACACAAAAAATCGCATATACTTCTTTATCTGCGAACATTTTGTTTATCCACAAAGCACGCTCTTTACCGTCACCCGCCATAAATCCTGCAAATACCTTGTCGAGATTCTCTGCGAGCTTGGTCTTATACCCCATATTTTCTATCGTCTTTTTTACCTGCTCAATTCTTTCAGTCTTGATTGGCGAACTCGGGCATATTATACCCACAGTTTCACCCTTCTTTAACTGTTTCGGAAAAAGCATTCTATCAAAATTCTTCATTTTAGAACCACATAATATTTACAAGTACCGTTGCCGCAATTAATGAAGCTATATCACCAAGCAGACCCGCAGCAATGGAATGTCTAACGTTTGTTACACCTATAGCTCCATAGTAAACAGCCACAACATAGAAAGTCGTCTCTGTTGAACCGAGAGCTACCGATGAAATTCTACCTATCTGAGATTGCGTGCCGTATTCTTTAATAAGGTCTACCATCATACCCTCAGCACCGCCGCCTGAAAAAGATCTCATAATTCCCATAGGTAATACCTCTGCCGGCATTCCTATTAAGTTTGTAACCGGACTAAGTGCATTAACAAGCCAGTCCATCGCACCTGACGCTCTGAACATTCCGATTGCACAAAGCATGGCTACAAGATAAGGAATAATCATAACCGCAGTCGAAAAGCCCTCCTTTGCTCCCTCTGTAAATACGGAGTAAACCGGAACTCTTTTTATAATTGCATATAAACTTACAAGAGCTACCACGATAGGAATAGCCCATACTGATATTAATTCTAATACGTGTGTCATGGTCACATCCTCCTATTTGCTTTCCGGTAGTATAATCGGATCGTCTCCAATATAGTTCTCATTAATTTCAAGCGTACCCGCTGCCAATTCTTTTTCGATGATGTTATTATAGTTCCATCTCTTTACCTTGCCGAGAACTATGGTAAAGAATATACCGGTAATAGTTGAAATAGTAGTTGCAATAATTACGGGTGCGATGATTTCAGCTGCACCTTTTGCCTGTATACCTGCACGAAGACCTATAGCTGTTACAGGTATTAAAGTAATTGAAGTTGTAGCGATAGCAAGCAGCATGCACTGTGCATCCGTTGCAATGTTCTTTGTCTTGTTCAAGGTCTGTAGTTCCTGCATGGCTTTAAGTCCAAACGGAGTTGCCGCATTACCTATTCCAAGAATATTCGCTGCAAAATAAAGTGCCATAGCCGAATTAGCCGGATGGTCGGCAGGTACTTCAGGGAAAAGCAAGCGCATCAACGGCGATATGCCTTTACCCAACTTATCACATAAACCTGCCGCTTCCATAACTTTCATAAGTCCACAGAAGAAAGCCATTATCCCGATAAGCCCTATAGCTATGTCAACTGCGGTAGATGAAAAATCGAAAAGATTATTCAATACGGCATCCATTTTTCCGGTTGCTCCGCCGGCAATCACTGCGATTGTAACGAAACCAACCCAGATGTAGTTCATCATAGTTTTTTCCTCCTTATTAAAAATATAAAACTATAGTTAATAACTGCAAAAGCTATGCCAACAAAAGCAAATATAAATTCATTGCAAAATCGGCATTTCAACTCACTAATTCATCACACATTTTTCACTTTGTGTTTTTTTCAGGATTATCAGTCCTATTTTTAGGAAAAATCTTTATAAGAAAAATATATTAAAATTACTTGTATTTAAATTCCAAGTTTGGTTTAATTAGAACTAAATTACGGCAATAGCCATGCTTTTTAAGCCTATTGGTACAGAATTTAGGAGATATACATCATGAACAGAATTGTATATAGATCAACATCAATATTCAGACAAGTTTTTCTGGCGCTTTGTCTGGGCTTTGTTTTGCTTAGACTCGGCATTATTTTAGAACTGATATTTTTCAAAATCGAGAAATATTCTCAGGCTTTTAATATTCCGTTAACTATCGTGTCTTATGTTGTAATCATCTTTGCTTTACTATTTTTATTCTCTTTACACCGCAAATTTATAATAGAATACGATGATAATACGATTTCATATCAAAACAGGTTGACTCGTAAAACAAAGAGGCTCTCTTTTTCGGAATCAAACTACGTTCTAATGAACAAAAAAGGCATATATTTCTATAAAAGTAAAAGTGATATGTCATCAGAATTGCTGAAGATACCGTTTTACCGCTTCGGTTTTGTAGATGCCGTTCTCACAAATAATCTGTTCAAGAAGCTTATTTCAGATGAAAGCATAACGGTTGAAAAGCAGTTCAAGATACTTCCCGGTCATGAGCCCGTCTGGAAACTCGCCTCATG
Organism: Eubacterium sp.; assembly: GCA_034180045.1. Classification (GTDB taxonomy): domain Bacteria; phylum Bacillota; class Clostridia; order Peptostreptococcales; family Anaerovoracaceae; genus Eubacterium_B. The sequence continues at coordinate 39,397 of JAXFOY010000022.1, read as the reverse complement.
GGTATACGGAGTACTTGCGGTTTTAACCTTCATGCAATATGCGACACCTATCAAGGTTTTCGTTATCTTGCTGAGCAACCACTAATAAGGCTGAATAACACAGCCTTATGTCATATATTGTATAGATTAGAGCTTGTCATTTGAAGCGTCGTTTTCAGCATCATCAAGCTCTTTTTCTTTTTGCTTCATGTTGCGGTTAGCTTTGTCCATCATTTTATCAATCAGACTCTTATCATGATTTTTTATAAGGAAAATAAAAGAAGCAAGTATTATGATTAGACCTATAATTATTTTCATCGTAGACATATATTTACCTCCTTACAAAAGCTTATATTTTTTTAACTTTGAGTAAAACACAGATCTCGAAACATCAAGTTCCTTCATTGCTTCAAGCTTGTTACCGCTATGCTTTGACAGTACATTTTCTATAATTAACTTTTCTTCCATTTCCAGCCTTTGTTTTAACGGTTTTACAATTTCCTGATTTCCAAGTTTCAAATGCTCAGAGTAAATTATGTCGGATTCACATATAGTCACCGCTCTTTCTATACAATTTTCAAGTTCTCTTACATTCCCCGGCCAGTTATACATCAAAAGCTTTTCCATTGCACCGCCTGACAGTGTTTTTTCTCCCAATCCGTACCTTTTACAAACATCTTCTAAAATTTCTTTAATCAACGGATAAAGATCTTCTTTTCTCTCCTTTAGAGGAGGAATTATTATGGGAAAAACATTAATTCTATAAAACAAATCCTGTCTGAATTTTCCCTCTGCCACCTGTTCCTCGAGGTTGCAGTTCGTAGCCGCAATAACTCTCACATCGACATTTATCGGCACTGATGAGCCTACCCTGTAAATCATCTTATTCTGCAAGACATGCAAAAGTTTAACCTGAATATCAAGTGGTATGTCCCCTATTTCGTCAAGAAAAATCGTGCCTTTGTTCGCAGCTTCAAAAAAACCTATCTTGCCTTCAGCCTTAGCCCCTGTAAAAGCTCCTCCTACATAACCGAAAAGCTCGCTTTCAAACAGTCCATGTGCTATGGCATTACAATTAACCTCAACAAATGGTGCATCCGGATTACCGAGCTTGTGAATCTCCCTGGCAAGCTTTGACTTTCCCGTACCGCTGTCTCCCATAATTATTACATTAAATTTATTCTGAGAAGCCTTATACGCCATATATTTAACTTCTTTAGATTTACTGCTCAGACCGATGAAATTTTGAAAAGCATTTGGCGGATATTTTAGGATACCTTTCTCTCTTTTCTTATCGCTTTCCTCAAGTTGTCTCAATACTTCATTTCTGTCCTGAAGTACGGTTTCGAGCCTGCCCGCATCCTGAATAACCAAAAAAGCACCATTGCCTGAGTCCAAATCATCATTTTTCCATGGAATAATATTGCATATAAACGGTCTTTGGTTTATCTCATAAAGTTTATTTGAAACCAACTTTTCCTTACCGCTCAGAACTTCCAAAATCTTATCGGTAAGTTCTGATTTATTAAATAAGCCGAGGAAATTTGTGCCCGTTACATCAGGCTCAGTCACAGCATCCGATTTTGCTGCAAAAGGCGCTCCGTTTAACAAGCTGTGAATATCCTCACGCCTTACTGAATATCCCTTTGCTTGATAAAATTTTATTTTGCCGCTTTTTCCGTCTATGACAACTATATTTCCGACAGTCGAGAAATATTCTATAGGAAACGTTTCTTTATCAACTCTTATCATGGTGATTCTTCTTCGCAAATCAACCATGGTTTCAATATCGAAACCCAAATACCTAAGTTTAAGTTCAAATGGAACATCTAAATGCGGATTCTTGGTATATTTTACGTGTGCCTTTGCTCCATCCGTTTTATATACTCCTATTGCAAGAATTATATCTCCCGCATTGATTTTTTTGCCTTTAATTCCTATGAGTTCCAAATCTTCAAGACAAAGCCCTCCGTCGTCCACACCCATTTGGTTATCCGCAATAATAACTATATCCCCCGGTTCAATTACTCCTGAAGGATGTGACGAAGATGAATCTATGCTTATTCCGGTAAACAACTTGGCGGAGCGGTTGCAAATACGCACCTGTTGATTGCAATCTATATATACAAGCCCTTGATTCATACTGTTCATTAAGATTTCTATAGCCTTGCTGTCGAATTTTTCCATAAGTCCCTCAAACAAAACATACAAAATTTATTATATTTTATATTATGCCCTTATATGCGTATATTGTCCATACTCTGTCGCATTTCAACATATTAAGTCAGTAAAAAAAGAGAAACTGCTGCCAGTACAAATCCTATACACTTTTTTATTTCAAAGCGGCTTACAACATGTATATAAAAATACTCTGAGCTTAAGAAAAAAAGACTTAGATAAAATAGCACCGCAATCTTTTTGTTTTCTAAATTAATTTCCAAGCTGCCGTTTTGTATCAAATATAAACTATGATTTACATTTACAATAGCTCTGCCTAGAAAACTTTCGACAAATTCCAATGTATATGTAAAATATCCGAAAATAAAATAGATAAAAAAACAAATAAGCCCTATAGGAACATATAAGGATACTAAAAAAATTACCGGCAAATTCGCAAACACGGATATACAACTTATCTTTCCAAAATATGCAGCACTATATACGGAAATTCCTACAGGAAGAATGAAAACTTCTAAAAAGTTCCCGATTCTAAGTCTTTTGATGTGTGGATTTACAAAGATTATTATAAGCAGCGACAAAAATGAAAGCTGCATTCCCATATCAAATATCCTGTACGGATTTTTTATAATAAATACAAGAAATGCAAAGGAAACAGCGCTCAAAAGATCAAACTTCTTTTTACACATATCTGCCGTCAGCTTTATCATGATAACAAATACGGCTCTCATAATTGAAATACTGAACAGGCTCAAAAAAGAATATAACAGCAGGAAAAAACACAGTAATAAGTCTGCCACCTTTTTATATTTGCATTTCTCCCTCAATGCCGTATATATTGAATAAATTATTCCCAGATGAAGCCCGCTTACCGCCAAAACATGTGCGGTTCCCGTGCTTCTAAACTCCTCATATACATCTTTATCCAAAATGGATTTTTCGCCAAGCATTACACCTGCAAAAAGACCTCTATCCTCATAGTCTAAATATGATAAGAATGAATTTCTTTTTTCAATTATTCTGTTTAAGAAGTTGAATACCACCCCTCTTAAGTCGTCATTTGCTCGCAGAACTTTAACCGACCGTGTGTTTGCTACATATGAAATATCTTTACCGTATAGATAATTTCTGTAATCCGATTTTGCGCCGTCCCTTTTCGGTATATTAATTTTACATCGGAATTCCACTCTTTTTCCGATTACTGAATTTTTTACATCCGATTTGCAGTAAACGCTTATTCTATAATTATTTTCATTATATATTTTGCCTTGAAAAGATATTTCATCAAGATTGCAATCGAAACAGCTTTCTCCGAAAACATTTACGGATTCCGATGTGACATATCCTCTGCAAATTGCGTAGCTGCCCACAAACGGCATCGTCTCGTCACGAAAGTGCATCAATATGCCGTTCATCATAAGTGCGCATCCAAAGATGATGAATAAAACGTATTTTATATTAATTTCAAAGAAAAAGTGATATATTAATATAATTATTATAAAGTAAATCAGCGTATTAGTTATACCGAAATCAAAACTTTGATACATTATCACCAAGCCGATTAATATGTTGAAAACAGCAAATGATAATTTTCGCCTCATCTGCACTTCTCCTCTATACCTCATCTTAGAAAATATATCAGCTTCCCCAAAGACCGGCAAGTACACAATACTATAGTGATTAAACAAACTAAAATACTATACTTTATATGCTCATTATGTTATAATTGAGCCAAATAGTTATATATTTACAGAAAGGAAACTTCTGCAAAATGCATTCAAAAAACAAAGCTGACTCCGCTGCTTTAGCCTCTGATGCTACGGTAGCTGTCAAACAGCATAGACGAAATTCCAAAAAGAAGAAACATCCAAAGCTAAAGAAAATTATCATTGCAATGTTACTTATCTTTTTGGTTGCTATAATTGCAGTATTTGGATACGTATATTCGATAATTTCTAAGGCTCCTAAGATTGAACCTGCGAATATTAACGCCTTGCTTTCCGAAAGCACGAAGATATACGACGATAAAGAAAATGAGCTTGATACAGTGTTTGCAAGCAGTAATCGTGATACCGTAAATATTAAAGAAATGCCTGAACATCTAAAGAACGCCTTTATCGCTCTCGAGGATAAATCGTTCCGCACGCATCATGGATTCAATATAATAAGAATGTTCGGTGCTATTAAGGACTCGATTTTTTCCGGAGGTAAGATAAGCGGTACAAGCACTATTACTCAGCAGCTTGCCCGAAATTTATATCTTCCGGATCAGCAGTTTGATAGAACTATAAGCCGTAAAGTGTTAGAAGCATATTACGCTGTTCAGCTTGAAAAATACCTTTCCAAGGACGAAATTTTGCAAGCTTATCTTAACTACATATATTTAGGCTATAGTTCATATGGAGTTCAAACGGCTTCCAAAGCCTATTTTTCGAAAAATGTGGGCGAACTTACAATTGCTCAATCAGCTGCTTTGGCTGCACTGCCTCAGTCACCCAGTAAGTATGAGCTGGTTCAATTTATAGAAGGCGGAACCGCAGCCGAGTACAAGGATGTACTGCTCTCCGAGACATCTGACGGCGTATTCATCTTCAATGATATAAGTAAATCTCGTCGTGAGATTTGTCTAAAGCTTATGAAAGAGCAAGGGTATATTAACGAAGCCGAGTATAAGGAAGCGATAAATACTTCTCTCAAGGACATGCTCGCGCCCGACTATAACAAATATAATACCAAGTCGGCATATTTCGCAGATTATATAATACGCGAGGTTATCGAAAATCTTCAAAAAGAAAAAGATTGGGATTATGACACAGCTTGGAATGCGGTCTACAATGGCGGATTAAAGATTTATTCAACCATGGATTCACAGGCACAGCAAACGGTTCTTGAACAGTTTGCCAACCCTAAAAATTACCCCGGCGTATCACCTAACTATGATTCCAATGGAAATATAATCAGCAGAACCGGTCAGGTGCTTTTATATGCATATGATAATTACTTCGATGCAGACGGAAATTTCATATTACCTGCCGGAAATGCCGAAATTCGTAAAGACGGCTCCATGCTGATATATTACGGTAAGGACCTAAATATCTACACAACCGAAGTTCAGGGAAAGACCGATTACAGCTTGGAATTTAAGAATATGTACAGTTTTGATGAATCGGGTATTCTATATTCTATCCAAGGTGGATTTATAAACATACCACAGGAATTCAAGACGATAGATAAAGAAAACAACCTGATTATATCCGCTGATTTCCTAAAAGCGAAAGAAAATAAAGGCTTCATGGTTATGAACGAAGACGGCAGTGTAACAATACCTCCTTCGTCATACTCTCTAAAACCTCGTACTATACAGCCGCAGGCTGCAATGACAATTATAGAAAACTCTACAGGTAATATAAAAGCCATGGTAGGAGGAAGAAATACTTCAGGTCGTAAGATACTTAATAGAGCTGTAGACACCCCTCGTCAGCCGGGTTCCTCGATTAAGCCTCTCGGTGTATACGCCCCTGCCCTTCAACAGAGTGCAGAGGAAGCAGCAGTAGGCAATAAGCATAAATTTACAGACTTCGGCATAGACAAGCAAGGCACTAAGCTATATGGTGACTACCTGACAGCAGGCTCTATAGTTGTAGATGAAAAAACCGTTATAAACGGACAGGTTTGGCCTTATAACTTTTCAAGAACCTACAGCGGACCTCATACCATGAGAACAGCCATAAGAGATTCTTTGAACACCTGCGCAGTAAAGGTTTGGATGCAGGTAGGCGTTGATTACTCGCTAAATATGCTGAAGAAGTTCGGTATAACGACACTTGTTGAAGAAGGTGATGCAAACGACCGCAATGCCGCAGCTTTAGCTCTGGGCGGAATGACACGCGGCACTACAACGCTTGAAATGGCAAGCGCTTACACCGTTTTTCCGAACAACGGGGTAAGATATGACACCCGTTCATACACTAAAGTGCTCGACAACCAAGGTAAGGTACTGCTTGAGAACAAAGCAAAATCTCACGAGGTATTGGATCCCGGCGTTGCATGGATTATGGCAGATATGTTAAGTGGTGTTGTAAACAGCGCCGCAGCAAACTACGCACAAATTCCGGGTGTCTTTGTCGGCGGAAAAACCGGTACGACAAACGATTTCTTTGATGACTGGTTTAACGGGTTTACACCTAACTACACCGCTTCATTATGGATAGGTAACGATTACGGAATCTCACTTTCAGAGCACAGTATAATCGCCACATATATGTGGGGAAATATCATGAGAAATATTGAGAATGCATATGGCGGTTCAAGAGCAGCGGCACCGTCTAATGTAATCAGCTATAATGGTGAATATTTCATTAGCGGAACGCAAAGCGGCGTAAAGAGCCTCAGCGATATAAAGAGCAAGGAAGTTCTCATATGTGAGGAGAGCGGATATCTTGCAACTCCTGACTGTAAACATACCAAAAAGAAAGTGATAGATATATACTCCGATGAGGAAGAGCCGAAGTATTACTGTCATATACACAATTCTAACCCTGAAAAATACCCTATAAGTCCTGATGAAACTTGGGTAAAACCTAAGGAAGAACCGAAGAAGGAAGATGAAAAGGAAAATCCGGAAGATAATACGGATGCAGGCAAGGAAAAAACTCCATAAATTATAAAAGATGCAAAAAAAAAAAGCCTACCGATATATAACAATATACTAAGTAGGCTTTCTTTTTTTCTTTTATATTTACATCCCGTAAGGCAAATTTACAAATTTTTCACAGTTTCAAAAAGGCAGGGATTATCATCCCTGCCCTGATAGATAGCTCATCGCTATTAGTGATTATTCACTTTTGTTTTTCTCGTAAAATCTTAGCATTAATGCACCGATAAAAGAAATTAGTGCTGCTATGCTAAATAGCATAATATTTGAATTATCCCCTGTGTTTACAGCAGCTAATGCCTTAACATCTTTTTTAAGCTCTTTTTTCTCTACGGTATTTTGAACAGGAGCTTGCTTTTCTTTTGCTTGACTGTTATCTTTTGCCTTTTCTATGACTTTTATCTTGCTTTTAATTTTGTGCTTACCGCTGCCTTTAGGCGGCATGTTGTTTTTTAGAGCCTCTTTTACTGTGACCTTAATTTTTTTGGTGGCAGAAGCACCTTTTTTATCAGACACCTTATATATTACTTCGTATGTTCCCGCTTTCGACGGATTTACAGTATTTTTCATGATTTTAATATCTTTAATAACGCCATCTTCTTTATCAGTAGCCTTTACACCCTCTAATGGATCAAATTTGTCACCAACAGTAATCGTTTTATCATTTGCTGTAATAGTTGGAGCATTATTGATTACAGATGCATATTTTGCAAATGTCCAAGTTCCTGTAAATTTCACATCAGTTGTCACTTTTTGACTTTCCTTGTCATAGCCCTTGAAAGACCACACTCCATCAGGTTCCTTTACCGATAGCAAAGACGGTTTAACTGCAGTCACCTCTGTTCCATAGAGGACTTTAGAGGCCTTGGGAAGTAAATTGCTTACGCTTTCCGGAAGCTTTGTGTTTGCCGTTTTGCTGACAAATTCATATGAAACATCATGAGTCTTATTTTTGAATGTTACATTGATAGTATGCGGCTCGGTTACATTGATAAAGTTATATGTAAATGTACCGATTCCGGCTTTTGTCGGAACAATATTACCATCCACCGTAAGTGAATCTATCTCTTTTCCCTCAGCGGCGGTAATGGCATAAGTCTTACTGTCACCATATTTAACTTCCTTGACTCCGGCATCTGTAACGCTGCCCCCATTGCCAGCGGTCGCATTTATTGTGGGATTGAAATTTGCATATATATTATATGTTATTTTATTCCACGTTGTTTCCAAGGTTGTCAAAAGACGGTTAACAGAGATAGTTTTATTTGGTTTTTCGTATGGCGCTCCCCAATAAAAACTGTTATTTGAAAATGAAAATCTCATTCCGAATAAGTCGGTACGATTGCCTAAATCTTTTCCATTGAATAATTGTTCGTAAGTCCAACCTTTCCATACCCATCCATCTGCGGGTTTTGCAGTATATTCTCTATATCCCAATCCTTGCGAAAATATAGGACCCCAATTTTTCCTTGTTAATTCAATTTTTCCGGCCTTTTTTGTAGTAAATACATGGATTTCTGCATCTTTAACAATTGCTCTTACGCCCAGTTCTTCCTCATAGCGATTTTTATTAGTTTCTGCGGCTAGAACTGTTTGAGGAATCAAGATTGTAAGCATGACCAGAGATAAAATAATTGCGGTTACTCTTTTTGTTTTTTTCATTAGTTGTTCTCCTCTCATTGTTACCGACAGTATAATTGTATAGTAAAAATCCTGCAAATTTCAATAGTCATCACCTTACAATACATTGAACATATTACATTTTCATTGCAATATAGTTAAATACTGCATATATTTTTATGAGGAAGAAATATGAAGATGTGCATGAACTAAAAATGAGATGTTCCATAACACCGATTACGCCGGTGCGGTCATCTCATAATTTATTGCTATTTTATAATTATATTTACCGTCATAACGAAAAAAATCGACCGACTTACTTCATTAACTCCTTAAATTCCGACATTCTTGCCGCAATATCAGTCGCTCCGAACACTGCGGAACCTGCCACGAGAATATCGGCGCCTGCATCTATCAAAAGTTTTGCATTTGATGTAGAAACCCCTCCGTCGACTTCAATTACAAATTCTAAATTTCGCTTACTCCTCAGTTCTGATAGCTTCATAATTTTGCTTAAAGCACCATCTATGAATTTCTGTCCGCCGAATCCCGGATTTACCGACATAATCAAAACCAAATCCACATCTTCAATTATATTTTCAAGCATACAAATCGGTGTAGCCGGATTTAGTGCAACACCCGCCTTGACACCTTTGCTCTTAATATTTTGTATGCTCCTGTGAAGATGCGTACAAGCCTCTTGATGAATTATTATATATTCGGTCTTATCCGTAACAAAATCATCTACAAACAAGTCCGCATTTTCAATCATCAAGTGAACATCATACGGTACCGTATTACATTTATCAAGTGACTTCATTACCGATGCACCATAGCTTATATTTGGAACAAAATGCCCATCCATTACATCTATATGTAAATAATCCGCTCCACATCTGCTTACCAGTTCCGCCTGTTCTCCCAACCTGGAAAAATCTGCGGATAAAAGAGAAGGTGCCAATTTTTTCATGTATTTCTCCTTAATTAAAATTTCTTTTTCTTCTTAATTTCATCCACCATATTTATATATGACAAGTACCTTGACTTTGATATACTATTGTCATCTAATGCTTTTCTGATTTCGCAATTTGGCTCACTTATGTGCATACAGTTATCAAACCTGCACATATGTCTCAGCTCAGCAAATTCCGGAAAAAGCTTCGGCAAATTCTCAAGTTCTATTCCATCGGTGAAAAGTGATGTAAACCCCGGTGTATCAAAGATATAGCCGCCATGACATGAAAAAATCTCTACATGCCTTGTAGTATGCTTCCCTCGTCTTGTCTTTTCGCTTATATACCCGGTTTCCATCAGAGCCTGCGGAGATAGAAGATTTGTAATCGTTGATTTACCTACGCCTGACGGTCCCATAAGAGCTGTTTTTTTATCCCGCAAAACACTTGCAAGTTCATTTATACCCTCTCCATTTAAGCCGTTTACAACAAAGCATTTATATATGGGCGAATAGATTTCCAAAAGTTTTTTCAGCTCCGGCTCTGATGCAAGGTCAGGCTTGGTTATACAAAGCATCGGCTCTATGTCGTTCACTTCTGCATTAACAAGCATTCTATCTATTATTTCAAGGCTTGGCTTTGGTTCTGAGAGCGCAGTCACCACAATTACCTGATCTACGTTTGAAATTGCCGGTCTGACAAATATATTCCTTCGTGGATATATGTTTTCAATAACGGAGTCGCTTTCTCCATCCTGCGATAGATTAAGTTCGACTTCATCGCCTACGGTTAGAGTAATATTTGATTTCTTAAAATTACCTCTGCCCTTAGCTCTATATATTTCATCGCCTGCTTTCACAAAATAGAATCCGCCTATTCCCTTGACGATAAGACCTCTCATATATATTATTCGCCTCCGCCGGATGTTCCGCCCTTGCTCTTAGCAATCCATATATCCACAGTCGAACCGGTCTGATATTCGGCATTTGCTGCCGGATACTGTTTGAATACTGTTCCCGGTGCAAAGCCTTCGATTTCTTCTTCGACTACCCTTCCAAGTGCAAAGCCTTCATTTTTCAATGCCGCTTCAACCTCTTCTACAGTTTTGCCTGTAAGGCTTGGTATTACAGCCTTTGCTTTTGCCTTACTTATGACAACGTCAACCGTAGTTTTCTTTTCCGCTGTAGTACCTGCCTCAGGAGACTGCTTTATTATAGTTCCCGGAGTTTCATAGCTTTCCTCATAGCTTAGCTTTCCAAGTTTATATCCATATTTACTCAAGATTGCGCTCAAATCGGCTTCGGATGTGAACACGGTTCCAACCAGTTTAGGAATTACGGCGTCCTTTGCACCCTTGCTTATGTTTACAGTGATAATATCACCCTTTTCTACCTTTGTCTTTGCCTCAGGATACTGCGCAGCAACCAAACCTTCCGCTATGGAATCACTGTCAACTTCATCTCCCTTTGAAATTTGCAGCCCCATTTCCGCCAACAAATTTTTCGCTTCCTTATATGACAAACCTGTCAAATCAGGCACCTTAAGTTCAATATTTCCTGCACTCAAAATAACTTTCACCGTGCGCCCCTTCTTTACCTTGGAGTCTTTCACCGGCGTCTGAGAAACTATCTTTCCTTTGGCTACGGTTTCACTTGCAACAGGCTCGTCCGCCTTTTCTATCTTAAGACCTTTTGCTTCCAAAATTTCTTTTGCATCATCATAGCTTTTCCCTTTCAAATCGGGAACCGTTACCTCAGAATTTGCCCCTCCTATTATACCCGAAACATAAAGGATTCCTGTCAATACGGCTATAAGTGCTACAATAATACCCGCAATTATTGCGATTTTTTTCTTTTTCTTATTTTTGTTTTGATTTCTTGCTGTAACAGGTATGGCAACCTGCTTCCTGCTTCTTTCTCTGGAACTTGATTTATGTTCGGTCTCTATGGACTCAGAAATGTTTCTTGATTCCCTGTATGGTTTTTCCTGCTCTGCCGCAAACATACTGCTGCCTACCATATGACTTACAAACTCGATATTTTTCAAAGCTTCAAGCATTTCTTCCGCCGATTTATATCTTCCCGCCTGGAATTTATCAGTTGCCTTAAGAACGAGTTTATCAAGCGCCGGCGGTATTCCGGGTACAAGCTTTGCCGGTGACGGAATATCCTCGTTGATATGCTTTAATGCTACCTCTACCGGGCTTTCTCCATCAAAAGGCACTGTCCCCGTAAGCATTTCAAAAATCACAATACCCAGAGAATAAATATCTGAACGCTCGTCTACATACGCACCTCTAGCCTGTTCCGGTGAAAAATAGTGTACCGATCCGATAATTTTACTCGTATCCGCCACCATCGTAGACTTGCTGACAGCCCTTGCTATACCGAAATCCGTAAGTTTTGCAACCCCGTCTGATGTAATCATGATATTATGCGGCTTAACGTCCCTGTGTATGATTTCGTGCTTATGCGCAATCGCCAGAGCTGATGCCATTTGCTTCGCAATGTCTATGGTCGTTTTATAATCAAGACGTCCGTTTTCATGTATATATTCGGAAAGAGGTCTGCCATCGACCAGTTCCATAACTATAAAGTTAATATTACCCGACCTTCCGACATCGTAAATAGCTACTATATTTGAATGTTGAAGACCCGCAGCAGCTTGAGATTCACGTTTGAAACTGTCTAAAAATTGTTCATCCTTGGTATACTCAGGTCTAAGTATTTTTATAGCTACATATCTGTTTAGCAGTCTGTCCTTTGCCTTATAAACAACTGCCATACCGCCTTCGCCAATTTTTTCTAAAAGCTCGTATCTTCCCGCTAATAACTTACTCATTGAAATCTTCCTCCGTAATCTCTATACATATAGCGGTAATGTTATCATTTCCACCGTTTTCATTCGCCGCCTCAACCAGCAATTTGCATGTTTCTGTCATATTTTCTCCTCTTGCAAGGATGGATTCCATTTGATCTTCGCTAAGCTCTCCGCTCAATCCGTCTGTGCAAAGCACAATTTTATCGCCTTTGCTTATTTTTATCCTTGAAATATCAGGTTTAATTTCAGATTCCGCACCCACCGCTTTGGTTATCTTATGCCTTTCATCGTGCACCTCAGCTTCATCTTTTGTTATAATACCGAGTTTTACCAAAGTATTAACGTAAGTATGATCTTCCGTAAGCTGCCTGAGGTATCCCTGTTCATATATATATGCGCGGCTATCACCGACATTGAGTATATATAGCCATGAGTCCTTTATATAAGCAATTACCATAGTAGTTGCCATACCGTTATTTTCTTTATATTTTTGCGACAAATCAAATACCTTAAAGTTTGCCTGCGATATGGATTTAAGTAAAAAATCCACAGCATCCATATCATTTATTTCGTTTGTTTCCACAAATTCCACAATTTGGTTTACTGCAGTTCTACTGGCTATCTCACCGGAATTGTTACCGCCAACTCCGTCCGCCACAATGAATATACCGTCGTTTTTCATCACAAAAAAAGCATCTTCATTGTTGAATCTACGCCTGCCCTTATCAGTTTTGAAGCCTACATCCATTAGGATGTCTCCTTTCCAGCTTTTCTAAGCTTATTCATATAAAATCCGTCATATCCGTTATGTAACGGTGACAGCTTAATTTCATCTTCAGAAATAAATTCCTTATGTGCATTTAAGAATTTTTCTATCAGGAGTTCATTTTCGTTCGGGTTGATAGTACAAGTACTGTATACTAACCTTCCTCCCGGTTTCACGTACTTACATCCTGTTTCAAGTATTTTCATCTGAATTTTAATCAGTTCATCAAAATTAAAATTATCCTTATATTTTATTTCCGGTTTTTTTCTGATGACTCCAAGTCCGCTGCACGGCACATCTGCCAAAACTAAATCCGCTTTCTCAAGCAAACTTTCCACACAAACACCTGCATCTTGACAGTTGACTTCTACATTATCAAGTTTAAGCCTGCTTGCAGTCGCTTTTATCAACTCACATCTGTGTTTATACAGCTCTAAAGCTATAATCTTCCCCTGTTTTTTTATTAAGACATTTTTATTTTCTATATTTCTGTCTTCATTTTGCTGTTTTGCGTCTATTTGCATAGCTTCTGCCATTGCGGCGGTCTTACCGCCTGGAGCTGCGCAAAGATCAACTACAAGCTCCGAAGATTTCGCGGCAGCGAAATCGGCAATGGCACAAGACTCCTCGCTTTGAATTGAAAATAAACCCTGCTTGTATTCATCAAGCTCCGTTATCGAGTCTCCTTTGATTAGCAATGCCCTGCTGCTCAGCTTTGATTTTTCAACTGCATAGTTTTTATTCTGTAGACGCACAATAAGTTCATCTACAGAAATTTTAGCTGAATTCACCCTGATTGAAAGGCTTGCTCTCTCCTGAGCATGTGCAAGAAAACGCTCCGTATTCCCGCTTCCTATCATGGCTTCCAACGCTTTTACCAGTTTAACTCCACATGAATACTTGATACTTAAATACTCAGATTTATCATCAATATCAATAGCCAAAGCTTCATCTCTGTTTCTGAGAAAACTGCGCAATACACCATTTGTAAACCCGTCCATACCCCGTGCATATTTACGCGCTAAGGCTACAGATTCACTTACAGCCGCATAGTCGGGAACCGAATCCATAAATAGAATTTGATAAAGACCCATTCTAAGAAGAATTATAACATTAAGTTTCGTACTATCTATGCCTTTTTTTATAAATTTATTCAGTATGTAGTCCAAAAAAAGTTTTTTCTCAATAACACCATAGACAAGATTTCTCACAAATGCCTGATTATATCCGTTCTTGTCACCAAGAATTGCGGAAAGTTTGAGATTAGAATATGACCCATCCTTTTCAATCGCTATCAAAGCATTATACGCTGCCTGCCTATCACTATCTGTTTTCAATCTCTTCGTCCTCTAATCATCAAAATTCTAATAAGATTTGCCGCCGCTACGGCAGTTGCTGCAACATATGTCATCGCTGCGGCTCTAAGAACACTCTTTGCGCCTCCAAGTTCTTCTTCACTGACAAGTCCAAGCTCTTTGATACTTTGTATTGCTCTTGAGCTGGCATTAAACTCTACCGGAAGCGTTATAAGATGGAAAATCAATACGATTACAAAAGCCAAAACTCCTATGTTGAAAATTCTGTCGCCCAGAAAACTCATATTCCCTTTTCCTTGAAAGACGAGGAATAATCCTATCATAATGAATATCCACGAAAACCTTGAAGCAAGGTTGACGGGTGGAACAAGCATGTTTCTTATGTTTATAGGTCTATATCCGTATGCGTGCTGCATCGCATGTCCTGCCTCATGACAGGCAACGGCAACTGCTCCGATCGTGCTTTGATTATATACCGACTCTGAAAGGTGGAGCGTATTGATTCTCGAATCAAAATTATCAGTAAGATTTCCTGCTATAGGTTCAATTCTTACGTTGTTTATCCCCTTAGCCTGAAGCATTATTCTTGCAGCCTCTGCACCCGTTATGTTTCGGCTGTTTCTAACCTTTGTATACTTTGCAAACGTGCTCTTAACTCCGGCAGATGCAATCATTGAAAAAATTATAGCCGGAATCAAAACAATCATAGAATATGTGTCATAAAACATTATCCTTCTCCTCCAAGTGTGTACCTACCGCAAGTTTATTACCTCTAAGATATTCACCCGATTTCATGCTTCTTTTCCCCGGTGCTTGCAGTTCCTTTATTCTGAGTATATCTTTTTTGCAAAGGACATCTATGCCCTCATCACCGGCAAATATGACAGTTCCCGGCTTCAAGCCGCTATCTAAATCCTTGTAGGTTTCGCATTTAATCAGTTCAGCTGCTTTTATTTTTATGCGACCGTCTTTATACCCGAAAGATATTCCCGGCCAAGGATTATACGCCCTAAGTTTTCTTTCTATGTGGCTCGCTTCCTCGTTTGAGAAGCTGATTAATCCGTCATTCTTTTTTATTATGCCTGTTATGCTCACCTTTGATTCATCTTGCTTAAAAGCATGAGCATCTCCTTTTTCAATCTGCTCAATAGTATCAAGAAGCAGCTTAGCCCCTAGAATTGCCAAACGTCGGCTCAGCAGCGGATAATCATTTCCTTCTATCTCAAGAGACGCCTGAGAGAATATATCTCCGGTATCAAGACCTTCCGCCATCTTCATTATAGTTACACCTGTATGTGTTTCGCCTGTTAAAATTGCGTGTTGAATTGGCGATGCTCCTCTAAATTTCGGCAATAAAGATGCATGCACATTGATACAGCCAAACTTCGGCAAATCCAGTATTGCCTTAGGTAAAATCCTTCCATAAGCTGCTACTACTATCAAATCGGGATTAATTTCCTTGAGAATATTCAACAGTTCTTCATTATCTTTTACTCTATCAGGCTGCAAAACACCGATATTCTCTCTTAGAGCAATCTCTTTGATAATAGGCATGGTAAGCTTGCCCCGGTTTCCAACTCTATCGGGCTGTGAAATAACTAAGCTGACCTCATGTTCCGACTCAATTAAACTTTCAAGTGACGGAGCAGCAAAATCAGGTGTTCCCATAAAAACAATCTTCATTATCTTTATTCCTGCTCTTCCTCTAAATCTGCCGCACTTCTAATGTCATAAGCCTTATCTGTATAAAGAATTCCATTCAAATGGTCGTTTTCATGACACATAACACGCGCATCAAAGCCTTCAAACTCGTAATTTTGTTCAATTCCGTCTCTATCAAGAGCCTTTATCTTTATTTTTTGCGGTCTATCAACAACACCTATCAGCCCCGGAACCGAGAGGCATCCTTCATAATCCTCTTCATTACCCTCTTCATCATAGATTATTGGGTTTATCATATAATAAACTCTGTCGGGCTCAGGTTCCGCCACAAACATTCTCCTCATTATACCTACCTGAGGTGCTGCAAGTCCTACTCCTTTTTCTGCTCTCATCGTTTCGACCATGTCATCGAGAGACTCTCTAATTCTATCTGTGATTTCTGTTACTTCACGGCATTTCTTTGCTAAAATTTCGTCACCGCGAACTACAATCTTTCTTAATGCCATTTTACCTCCTAAAAACTACTGTACGGATTAACATCTACAACATACGAGCAATTTGACTTCGTTATTACATTTTCACCGAATTTGCTGATATAGTACATATATTTATTGCGAAATCCCTTTGATGACTTCACCAAAATCGAATATCTGAAAATATCACTATTTCCAATCTTTTGATTATTTTCTTTAGGGCCATAAATTTCTGTACCGTTTTCTTCAATTTTTTTACTTAAAAGAAGTTGCTTGCACTCTAGAGCAAGAGTTTTGACATTTTCCTCTGCATCTCCCGAAAATTGAACTTGTATCAAGTCGGAGAACGGAGGATACTTCATTAATTTTCTAAAGTCCGCCTCCTCTGTAAAGAACCCCTCATAATCATACCTTGCCGCGGCTTGTATGGCAAAGCTTTCAGGGGTGTAACTTTGAATGACAACCTCTCCCTTGTTTTTCCCTCGTCCTGCACGCCCTGCAACCTGAGTTATTAATTGAAAAGTACGCTCTGCCGACCTGTAGTCCGGAATATTTAGGGACGTGTCTGCGGAGACAACGCAGGCAAGACCTACATTTTTGAAGTCAAGCCCTTTTGCAACTAGTTGTGTTCCTATAAGAATCTGTGTAGTCCCCTTTGCGAACCTATTGATAATGCCTTTTACCGCCTTATTATTTTTTGCTGTATCAAGATCAAATCTCTCTGTTTGGTATTCACTGAAATGTTTTTTTACAAATTCTTCTACTTGCTCTGTCCCTACACCTAAAAACCTGATAAATTTGCTGTCGCACTCGGGGCAGGCTTGCGGGATTTTGAAATGTTTGCCGCAATAATGACAAACGGCTGCATTTTCACGTTTATGATAGGTAAGACTTATTCCACATTCCGGGCACTTAAGCGTATGACCACAATCCTTACAACTTATACTGCTCGAATACCCTCGCCTATTCAAAAACAGAATTACCTGTTCTCCTCTTTTAAGGCAGGCATCCATCTTCAAATAGAGTTCATCGCTAAAAATACTGCGATTTCCTCTACGAAGTTCTTCTCTCATATCAACAACGGACATCACAGGAAGCTCTGTATCGTTATATCGCTTATTCATCTCTATAAGCTCGTAAATGCCGTCCTTTGCCCTTTGGTATGAAACTATAGATGGAGTGGCGCTGCCCAGCAACATCACGCCGTTATAATGGATTAAACGTTTTAAGGCAATATCCACAGTTTCGTATTTAGGTGTCATATCCGACTTGTATGTAGCCTCATGTTCCTCATCCAAAATTATAAGACCTATATTTTCCAGAGGAGCAAATACTCCCATCCTCGCGCCTATGACTATCTTTGCATCACCAATACGAATTCTGTTCCACTCGTCGAATCTCTCTCTGCCCGTCAAATGACTGTGCAAAATAGCGCAGTTTTCTTTTCCGAATCTACCAATAAACCGCTCCGTGACCTGTTTTGTCAGAGCAATTTCCGGAAGCAGCATGATTACTGCGCGCCCCTTTGATATAGTCTTTTCCGCCGCCTGCATATATACTTCGGTTTTACCACTTCCTGTAACACCTTTAATTAAAAAGTTTCTTTGTTGTCCTTTATCTATTGCCTCTGCAATCCTTTGACAAGCGTCTTTTTGCTCTTCTGTCAAATCTATGATATTTTGTTCATCGCTTGCCTCCGAACTAAGAGGATTTTTCTTTTTGCCGCCGGGTGCAACTTTGCCGCGTGGAATAAAGCATTTAATCGCATCGAGATACTTTATGGCATACCTCTGTTTCATCCAGATTGCAGTTTCTACCATTTCATCATTAATTGAAATATTTTTATCAACATCCTCGATTTGCTTTAACTTACTATCCTCAAGTTCACTGCTGTCGCTTATTTCCAGGACAAAACCGCGTCTAAGTTTATCTCCTTTGCTGAATGGAACCGAAACAATATCTCCGACCTTCAAATCGTCTGCACATCTATATGTATAGAGTCTATCGGTATGTCTGCTTTTATTATCTATTATAACCTTTGTATACTTCATTACAGTAAGAAAATATTCGCCTTTCGGCATTCTTCGTTCATTTCATCAGGCCAAACACTTACCTGTACCTCACCTATATGAGCTTTGCGCAGGAAATACATACACAGCCTGCTCTGACCTATACCTCCGCCAATTGAAAGCGGAAGTTCTCCATTAAGTACAGCCTTTTGGAAATCAAACGCTCTGCGCTCATCCGCCCCGGCAAGTGAGAGTTGCCTATCCATTGACTCGCTATCGACTCTAATACCCATAGATGTGATTTCGAAGGCAATTTCCAAAACATCATTCCACAGAAGAATGTCTCCGTTTAACTCCCAATCATCGTAATCAGGCGCTCTTCCGTCATGTTTTTCACCTGAACGCAAAGTTCCACCTATTTTCTCCAGGAACACTGCTCCATGAGCCTTTGTTATCAGGTTTTCTCTCTCCTTAGGAGTCTTGTCCGGGTATAAATCTTCAAGTTCCTGTGAACTTATAAAGTAGATTTCATTAGGCAGCTCAGTCTGTATATCTCTATATAACCTGTTTACATAATCTCCGAGATTTTTTATAGCGTTATATATAGTAACAACCGTCTCATGCAGATACTCCTTTGTTCTCTGCTCCTTTGTGATGACTTTTTCCCAGTCCCACTGATCTACATATAAAGAATGAATATTATCGAGTTCTTCATCTCGTCTTATAGCGTTCATATCGGTATAAATACCGTGCCCCGGCTTTATACCGTATTTGCCTAGAGCCATTCGTTTCCACTTCGCCAGCGACTGTACAATTTCGACATTTTTTTCGTTCATATCCAAGATGGAAAAGCTGACTCTCCTTTCCGTACCGCTGAGATTGTCATTAAGCCCTGTTTCCGGCACTACGAACAGTGGAGCCGATACCCTGCGTAAGTTCAATCCGTATGCTAGTTCCTGCTGAAAATAATCCTTTATTTTTTTTATTGCACGCTGAGTTTCCATGGGTTGAATCACAGGTGTATAGTTTTTCGGTTTAATTAATTTTGACATCCGGCTAAATCCTTTCCTTTCCTTTATCTTTTGGAAAACCTGCATCCGCAGTAATCCTGTCTATATAACTTATGTTCTTTCGAAAGTTGAATGCTCCTTTGAAATCCCGCTTTCTTTTTGAAATCCAAATCTAAGAATGAAATTTCATACCGCTTTTCAAATTTTTTACCTATGCTTGAAATAAGAGAAAAGTTCTTATGCGGGCTTACAGTAAGAGTCGTTGTGAAAAAATCAAATCCGAGAGACTTTGCCATCCTTGCAGTCTCGCCGAGCCTTTGCTCAAAGCAAAGCGTACATCGCTTCCCGCCTTCCGGTTCATCCTCCAAACCTTCAACCATTTTCAGGTAACTTAGTGGATTATATTTACCCTCTATATATCTTACTTTTTCTTGCACATCAGGCTTATTGTTAAATTCATCAATAAATTTAATTTGTGCAAACTTACGCTTTTCATATTCATCCGTTTCTGTAATGCACGGATTATAATAAAAAACCGTAATCTCATAGTCACCAAAAAGTCTTTCGATAACTGCTGTACTACATGGTCCGCAGCAACTGTGCAGAAGCACTCTGGGCTTATAATTTGATTTATCTATCTTAGTCAAATCAAAGAAAGATTTACTACATTCGGATACATGCGTATTTGATGTATTCAGCTTATATTCATTCTTGCTCATAGATTTACTTCCCGCTAGATTCTTCTTCACATTTTGATAAATATATATTAGTATATTATACTATAAACCTTGAAATTTCAAGGTTTATATTTTATTTGTTACTAATGAGATACTAACTATTAGTATATCATAATTGTGTTTAAACCGCTACAACATTTATCTTATTTACAGCCGATGTAACTACACCATTGATACCAATAACGACTCTATCGCCAACTACCTCGATTACATCGTATACGTCGTACCAAGCTGTAAACGGCTGACCGTTGTACTGAATCGCCTGTAGTAGTCTAACTTTGTCCCCGACAACAATATCGCCACTCGCGTTTGGAATACTACCAACTTTAATGATGTTGTTAATATTAATAGCACAAGTCACTGTTGACCCCTTACCAATAACAACTCTGTCACCGACCACCTCGATAACATCATAGGTGCTAAAGTACACACTGAACGGCTCACCATTATATTGTACTGCGTTTTTAACTTGCACCTTATCGCCAACATTTATATCTGCGAAAGTCTCTGAAATCGTCGATTTTACGTCCTGTACAACGTTAGCACCCTTACCACTGATTATAGACGGATAATCTTTATAGCAGTAATTTTGATCTGTTGTGACTCCCGCAATCTGAGGACTTTTTAACATATTTGTTGACCCGCCGAATTGCCACATGCCATAATCAAGTCCTGATGGCTCTTGTGTACCCCATGAGGCAATCCACCAATCGTATCGCTGATTTAGTTCAGCGCCCGAAATAACGTTATTGTACCAATCGATATTTGTGTAAACACCGAAATAGTACCCTGCTGATTCAATAACATCACCAAAAGCTATTACCATAGCATCGAGTGTACCACGATCTAATCCCCTCAATGATGGGTCTTCAAGATCAAGGTAAATAGGGTAATCAAACTTTTTACCATTAAGTACGCTAAGAAATGCATACGCTTCATTTTTTGCCTGCTCTACCGACTGAGCATACATATACCAATATGCCCCCATAGGAATACCAAGCTGAGACAATGCGTTATAATGATTGTCAAATTCTGAATCCTTGTAAATTGAATATCCTGCCCTTAAAATAGCAAAATCCATACCCTCTTGCTGAGCTCTATAATATGGATACCCAGCTTGCCATGTGCTTATATCAATACCAAATTTTTTCATGTTACTCTTCCTCTCTTTTCAACCCATCAACAGCTTTCTTTAGTACTGCCGGAATAGGTAAATCCATTAATGTCGCATTTTCAATTATCGAGATTAATTCATTCACTACAAATCCAATGATTACCGCATCCCTGATATAATTTGACCCAATCATTAAATCCAACCTATAACTTATTAGTACAAAAAAAAGAATCATACTTTTTCTACACAATCCTTTAAATCCTGCTCTACTTTCTAACGCACCGTGTTCGCTTTTCTTAGACTTGTGAAAAATACCGGCAACCGATAAACCGCTGATGTAATCAATACTCATACATATTACAAGTGTAATCAATCCTGCGTCCCATCCTCCGAATAAACTAGTAATGCATCCGCCTACTACTCCAAATACTGTACATAATCCTACTTTCATATCTTCTTCCTTTCTTTAATATAAACTTTACTTATTTATCAACTCCCAGTCAGACCTCTCTGGGTTAGATACATTTTTATCTTTGAGCGACCTGTAGAGTTTGTTGTAATAAATTACCAAATCTCCTTTTTTGTAGGTCAAGTCAGTAGACCAATACCCTGCTTGATTCCAAAGTTTATCATATTCAGATGTATCTGTTTGTACTTCTGCCCACAAATCTTTGGTGTTAACTGGTATATTTTCATAGTTGGAGTTGTGTGTTACCAAAGCTCTGAATAGCTTGTCATTATACACAACGTAGTGACCTGACGGATAATAGGAGCAAACTTGCCACCTCTCCACCAATGACAGTAGAACTTTTCTGTTTTTTTCCAACTTTATCAAAGACGATACACACAAATTTAACGATTGTAAGCGTTGCTCGTCTAAGTTTTTGGTGTTATCTACAATCTTAGATAAAGTTGATAGGTCTTTTTCAGATAAAACACCAAAAACTGTTGCCCCATCTTCTCTTGTTGCTGTGAATGGATACCCACCCTCAGTCTTTGTTATACTTATAGCTTTCATTAATCTTTATACCTCCCGTACACTCTTACAAATGGCAATTCTGTTGGGACTTGGCTGGCTGTAAATGCGGGCGTCGGCATCAGCAAAACTATTTGTAAGACATCAGTATTTTTACTAGACCCGCAGGTAAAAACTCCACCATTACAATGACCGCTTACTTGTACATTATCAACTCTTTTGAATAAACCATAAGGCAACCTCAGATTACCAATCCATCTCCACCAGCAAGTGTTCCACTGAACCATATTAACAGGTGTTATTTGCGTTATTTGACAAGATGCCTCACAAGTACCGTCAGAGTATTTGACAATTTCAAATTGTCCATTTTTTTCAATTTTAATCGGAACTCTTAAACCTATTGTTTGTAGAACTTTACCAATTCTTACATCATTTTCACTGGTGATTAGTTTTAATATTTGCAATTCATCGTTATTTAAGTCATATGTAACCCCATTACTGCTGAACCCTTTTCTGAATTCTGCGTTAAGATTTACATCTAATAGTTCGTTTTTTTCAGCAACTTTGCCGATTGCCATCCCCCGACCACTGTTATGGAAATCCATCAGAGTAAATCCTGTACCAACTAATTGAGTATATGTCGATTCCTCAAATGAATCTTTAAGTTTTAATGATGTTTCCCACGCATAATCGCTTGAGCAAGGTAAAATGATGCTACCATCAGTTTTATATAACGATAATGGTATATTTTTTATGACACCATTTTGCTCGCTTTGTTTTTTTAATTCGACGGTTAATGTTTTTGTATTTTTATTATTTAGATTAGCTATATTTACCGAATAGGTTATTTTAATATAATTCCCATTGCCGTCGATTTCACCATTTCCTTTACACCTTTCGATTTCTACTGATTCGATTATAGGTGTATGCCAATCTAAAATATCAATAGTTTTGTTCGACGTTGTTGTTCCATTTCGAGAATCCGTCACTTTTCCGGTTATTTCAATCTGACTATCATATATATCAACCGTTTGTGTTCCGCTCTGATATTTTGCACCATTTATACTTATTGATTGCGAATTCAATGTTGCGCCATATTTGAATGTATTGTTTAACGTGATTTTTAATTTCGATTGCCCTTTTACAAATCCACCATATTTTGAAAAATTCTCGGTTTCATCCGATACAGATATATTACAATCTGGCAACATATCTGATGATGGTTTTACCATAACCAATGGTGCGTCAATTCGTCCAAGATTTGTATTGTTATTAAATGTATAAACTCGTACCAGTAGCTTTACATTCGAATCAGGAAACTTATCTTTCCACTCATGCGGTAAGGTCCATGTCACGTCGGTCGGAATTTTGTCTGCTATTTTTGTATACGTGCTTGGATCGTTGTTTGCCATGACATAGACATCATGTGTAAATGTCGTTGATTTTCTATGTGTAAAAATTTCAAACGACTCACCGAATGTAATTTCAGATTTTGATGTTGTCGGAGATGATGCACGTGGTATGGTTGTTAATGTTGCAGAATTTGAAGCGGTAAGTACCCCTACAACCCTTGTATCAAAGCTTGCAGATGCATATATAGTTTTCGATCCGTCCGGATTATGCGGAATCCAAACGCCAACACTATGTATTATCTGCGAACTACCGTTTACTCTATAGTGTCCGGAAAATGGATAGTCAACTCCATTTATATTTAATGTTCCAGATGCGTTAGTATGTTCTGCATAATAACCATTTGACGCATGTATAGACAGATACACCGACATATATGTGCGATTATTTTCAATATCCTGCCGCCCAGGTGAAAACCTTATCGATAGCCAATACCCCATCTATTTCACCACCTTCATGAAACTCAAATTTCCATTTTCGCGAGGAATAAATGCGAATTTGCCCAATTTTAGACTGTTTATGAATTCTCCATCTACTGCATAAAACTGTCTGTTCTGCCAGTACGCGATTTCCGCTCCGTTCTCAAGAAATTTGATTTTGTCATTTTCTATTTTTAACGTGAGCGGATTACCCTCTGCTCCGAGTATAATATTTCCATTTTCAAATCTAATGTATTTTTTTATCTTTTCGAATTCTGCCGTATTACCAGCTATCACATTGTCAAGATTCTTACTGAGTCTTTCAAAATTTATATTGATTCCCTCTGCCGTTTGAACTAAAGATGTTTTTACTTCGTTGATTATCTCGTTTACTAATGAGTATTTAGATTCTATTTGAGTAACAATTGTATCTTGTGTTTGTTCAACTTTTGTAAACGCTTCTTGTTTGAGAGATTCAACAGCTTTATTTACTTCCTCTTTACCATAACCATCAATTATCTCTGCCGTTTTAGTTCCATTTTTGTCTATAACTGTTACCTTTGTTTTATCCCCATCCTTTTCGAGATTTATCGTCGGAGATAACCCATCTTTTCCATCTTTAGGTTTGTTGCCAAGCGTCGTATCAGTTAATGTTTTATAACTTCCACCGAGTTGTAATCTGTTACCCCATGGTTTTTGTAGATTTAGTGTCAGTTTTGTAACTAAATAATAAGAATCTATTCCATGAACCTCAGATACAACATTAACCTTAGTGCCAATCTTAAACGATTCTATACTCCTATTGATTTTAGACAAATCAACTGCCGTAATATCTATCGTTCCAGACAAGTGTATCAATTCCCCTAATCTCTTTTTCCCTTTTTGTAGCAAATTAGAATCGATTGTTACATTGTCCCAGTGTTCCACTTTTGTTATTTTTCCATACTTTTGTATAGCTTCTTCATCCGCAATATAATTTTTCCCATTATTGACCGAAGTAATATCAAGATATTTTTTTGTTTCTTCATCTTTTTTGCCGAGTGGGATTAATATTGTTGCAATTTCGTCACCCTCGAGACTACTCGATAAATCTAATATATTTTTTCCTATTTCTATTTTTTGATTCGTAAGAAATGGAAAATCAGATAAATAATCAATATAGTTACCATCTTTTTCATATCTTATATGTAAATGTCCACCTAACGGTTTAACTAATTTTTCTTGTAGTGCTTGTAATGAATTCAAATATTCTTCCGAACTACGATTTATATAATCATTTGAATCTGTTACCGTTACGTTGCCAATTTTAAATCTCTTTATTTCATCCACTTGTTGGTTATGATTATCAATTATTTTTACAAATAATTCTTTAATTGTACCTTTATGTTCAAATGGGTTAAAAATCGAGTCGTTGAGAAAAGCTAAATCGCTTTCACATTCAATCTTCAATCGTTTATTAAAATCCTTTGTATCGTTTAATATACGCCCTCTAAATATGGTTTCCTCATCATCTTTGACTCTAATTATCGTCTTCATTCGACTTAGTAGATTTAAACGCGGATGTTTATCTGTAATCGTGAATGTTAACTTTCCCACTTCTCCTAATATCAAATTTAATTGCGGGTTGAATAGCGTTAATTCCGACAATCTCGCATCATAAATTAGTTGATTATCTGCATAAATTTGATACATTATAAATCACCCTCTTGATATACTATTTTTACATTGCCACCGCCAGTTATCTGTAAAATATTATCCCCTTTTATGAATTCAATTTCGGGTATTTTAAAATTACCTTTACTATGTGTAAATGTTTTGCCATTGAATGCTATTGTTACCGAATCCGACGTCTCAAATTGAGGTACGACGGCTTTTTGCTCATTGTGTAAAGTATTTATACCTTGTGATAATATCTTCTCTGTAATCGTTTGTTTTAGCCTGTACGGTTCTGCATCAACATCTACCTTAAATGTAAAATATCCTTGTAACGTCTGAAACGATGTAATCGTACATCTACCAAAATAATAATATCCGGCATCATCATCTAATGTTATTTTCATTTTTTGCCCGTGAATTTCACTTGCTATATTGTCAAAAGTTTTTAGCATATTTTTTTGAAACTCAGGTTTTGCAAATTCAAAAGATAATTTTCTGTTCTTAAATTTAATAGGCTCACTTGTAAAATCAAGTGAGCCATCAGAATGTGGTATGTCAATTGTTTCAATTTTCGGTGTAGGAAATCCTATATCCTTTGACGTGAGGATTAAACCGTAATCGTTATGTGAATGTTTTTCTCCAAACTTTAACCCTATCATCTATATTTTTTCCTCGCTATCTTTCCAAGTGCTTCATCCATTTGTGAAGCCGTCGCTCCAACAAGTTCGCCCGAATCAAGTACTAAGTCAAATTTCATATTTGTAGATATCTCAGGCAAGTACTGTTTTATTGCATCTAAAATCTGAGTCAATATTTCTTTAAGCGAACCATTTTCTCGCTGAACAGCATCTTTGATCATATCCATCAAAGAATTTGTACCAACTACCGTTTCACTTCCTGCTTCCCCGCCGGCCATGAGTTGATTTGTAGCTTGATTATAACCAAAGATTGTAGGTTGATTCATGATCATACCTTTATCCATGGCTTTTGCGTACCAACTCACACTTAATTTTGGCACACCTTGAGTCAACCATTTTAATGGGTTAGCACTTCCCGAAATGCTAAAGTGTGGCAACGGAATGTGTGGCCAGTGAAATTTAAAATTAAATAAATTTTTAATGCTACTAATTAGGGTACTCACCTTGTTATATGCCCACTGAATTGGCGTCCATATAGCGTCTTTTATACCGTTCCAAATATTTGTGACCGTACCTCTGACTGATTCAAAAACATTCGATACGATGTTTTTTATACCGTTTATCGCTACAGATACACCATTTTTAATATTATCCCAAACATTTGAAAATACGTTTTTTATGCTGTCCAAGATATTACTTATAACATTCTTTATACTATCCATTACGTTTAATACAACGTTTTTGATAGCTTCCCAAATATTTATAAATACGTCTTTCACACCATCTAAAGCATTTTTAGCCAATTCCATGAGTTTACCACCAAGTGGTGAAAACCCTTGAATTATACCATCTATGATTTGCGGAATCGCTTGAATTAATGCGGATATTATCTGTGGCAACGCAACGACAATCGCCATTGTTAACTGTATCAAACCTTGTATTATTTGAGGTAAACACAATAATATTGCTTGAATTATAAGCGAAATTATTTGAGGTAAAGCGTCAACAATGCCTTGAATGATTATCGGTAATGCTTCTACTATTCCAATCACCAACTGTATTACCCCTTGTATTAGTGCTGGTAAATTCTGAGTTAATCCTTGCACAATACTTTGTATTAACTGTGGCAATGCCTTTACAACCATTTGTATTATTTCCGGTAACGCTTGTATAATCTTAATATGTATTTCTATTATTGCGTTGATTATATCCGGTAACACGTTGATTAAAAGTTTTATCAACGATGGTAATATTTTAAGTACAGATTGTACCAAATTTTTAGCCGACTCGATTATAACCGGAATCAAAGTTTTTAATAAGTTTGGTATATATTTAGATAGCTGTTGCACTATTTTAACCAAACCATTTACTAAGTTAGGTAATATGGTTATAATTTTGGGTACAATATTTTTAACCGCCGTTGTCACGGAATCTACAAAGTTATCAATCAGTTTACCAATATTTTGTTTTGGATCCGCAAGCCCTGTCATAAAATTCTGCCATGATGCTTTTAACATTCTTATAGATCCTTGAATTGTGCTTGACGCTTCTTTGGCGGTAGTACCAGTGATACCCATTTCGGTTTGAATCACATGAATAGCATCTACAATGTCAGCATAAGATGAAATATCATAATGGATGCCACTTATAGCTTCTGCATCCTTTAATAACCTTTCCATCTCCTCTTTAGTACCACCATAACCGAGCTTGAGGTTGTCGAGCATTGTATAGTTTTGCTTCGCAAAACCTTGATATGCAAATTGTATAGATTCCATAGTGGTACCCATCTTATTTGCATTATCGGACATATCAATAATTGCTTGATTCGCTTTGTCCGCCGCCTTATCTGTGTCACCATTAAGAGATTGTAACAAAGATGCGCTAAAACTTGTGACCGTCTCCATGTACTTATTTGCACTCATGCCAGCGGTTTTATATGCTTCATTAGCATATCCTATAAGCTTACCCGATGAACTTTTGAATAGCGTTTCTACACCGCCTATAAGCTGTTCATATTCAGCATAATTACCAAGCGCACTTTTTGTGAGTTTACCAAGCACTACTCCAGCGGAAACCATCAAACCGGTTATTGTTGCAAAAGAAACCTTTGCAACTTTACCGATGCCTTTGAATATCCTGCCCAGTCTACTTTCTGATTTCTCCGCTTTATCTACTGTTTCATCGATATTGTCGTTCGCTTCGCTATTTTTTACAATAATCTTACCCACAAGCTTAAATAAATCCATGTTACCCCCTTTCCGGATTAAATCCATTGATTATTTCAAATGATGCTTTTACCGTTGTTTCCAATTCAAATTCGCTCATATTTAACTGTAATTGTAGATTTCTTCTCGCATCCTCTTCACTGTCACAATCTTGTTTGTAATCGTTCCAAGTTTTGTCGAGTACTTTATGTAGCCACAATTCCCATTGTATTTTTTCTTTATGAGATTCTAAAAATCTATCAACCCATTCGTTAAATTTTAACGAAATTATGAGATTATCGAGCAAAATAAAAGGACTTGCGTATTCTCTGAATAGCAAGTCCATAAACTCCACATCTCCTACTTGTTGAATTTTGAAACAACCTTGATAAAATCCGCAAATTCTTCCTTTTTAAAGAAATCGATAAGCATTTCAGTGAATGGTACGATTTCCATTTCGCCAATCTGTTTAGCCGTTTTCCCCGTCAAACTTGCGAATAGATTGTAAATATCCGTCTTACAAGTTGATAGATTTTTAACAACAACTTGCACCATATCTACTATTACACTTGCGCCAATCGATGTAAAATCAGTATTATCCTGTTTCATCATTTTTGCAAGCTTATCACCGTCAATGCTATCCTTGATTTCTTTCAATCCGATTTTGTTTATTATGTTTAGTACCGGAAATATATCATCAGCTTTTAGCTTTCTTAACTCTATCATTTTCAACCTCTTCTATATAACTTTTATCCGTTATTTCTTCCAACCTCTGAGGTGTAAAATCGACGATTTCATCGATGTTATACACCTTTTTAGTGTGTTTATCGATAAACGATTTTATTATCTTCATACGCATTATTTTTCACCTACATCTCAACCTTTGGATAATAAATGTGAATTGGTAGTGTACTCAAATCAGAATCCAATCCAGCGTGGCACTCGAATGTCATCTTTAGTGCGCCGTTTTCCTTGTTCTTCCCCTCGAGTTCGAAACCATTAGTACACAATGCATTGTCCATTATTACAATAATATCCTTATTCTCAAGTGTTTTACCAACAAACGCGATATTTTCGTAATAATCTCCGACTTCGATATTTGCTTTAGTTTCGATAAGATCAAGTTTGTTATCCGCAGATGTACCATCTTTACCAATAATCGCACTTTTGATCATATCTTTCTTAATCTCAAGCATATTGAGTTCCATATTTGCCTTTTCACCGACTTTTACCTTTAGTCCTTTAGCAAGTACCAGCGCCCCATCTGCTTCAATATCTTTGAACTCAGGTATAATCGTTATCTTAGAGCCACCTTGAGTTGCTCCGATAACTGATTCCTCATAGTTCCACTTATTTCCCACATATTTCAATCCTTTGTGTATGGTTCCTGCCCCAAATACAATCGATTTAGGTGTATTTGTGTTTACCCCTGTCTTTCCTACTTTCATCCTACGCTCCATTCTTTAATCGTTAGATTAATTTGTATCCTATATAAATTTTCAGCTTCCGTCGGTATTAGCATAGTATTTGACACCCAAATTACAATACCCGAGCCATTTTCGAGAATCGCATAATGATTTGTAAAACGTGACTTTATTATATTTGCGGGTTCCAACAATTCTAAATAATTATTATTTGTTGTGCCAGTCAATATAAATGTGAATTCATTTCTTCCATCCTCATCTAATGTTTCTATTTCCGAATACTCACCGACCCAAAATGGAAACTTTATATCTGATTTCCACTCTAAAAACTGATATGGGATTTTTAACTCGTCCATAATGGTGTTTATGTGTTTAAGTAATTCAGATGTCATTTTATTTCTCCAAACCTCTGTTCTGCCATTTTTTTAATCTTATTTTTAAGACTGTTGTAAGCCTTAAAAAATGCCCTCGATGGTGTTTTACCTCGAGTATAATGTTTTACACCGTGTTCATCTTCATATATCCACGGTGTAGTTCTACCATTGCCATTTACCGCATACATCCCTGTTCCAAATTCTTCCCATATCGCATTTTGATAATTTGAACCGATATAACCGGTTAAATCACCCTCATCAATTTTATGTTGAAATGATGATTTTGTTTTACCAGTATCAACCCTTGTATTACGTTTAGTCCGCGATTCTATTTCTCCACATGCTTCTTCGAGAAATGCTATAGCTTGGTCATTCATTGCCGATTTAACCTTCACTGAGTAATCTTCAAACACCTATACCACCACCTATATACTTTAGATAAATTTCAAGATGTTTGTTCATCTCCATAGGATTGTCAACTTGCAAAATAGCATATATATCGTTGTGGATTTTAAGCCTGTAATCGGGTTTTATATCCGTTTGATAATCACACATAAATATATGTGTGGTATCTTGCACTTTTGCATGGTGTTTTGATAAATCATTAGCACCGCTTGTATAATCTAGCCAACCTTTTATAGTCTTGTAATCAACCCAAGATGATACAGATTCACCGATTTTATTCTTTTTGACTGTCTTTTTCTCGACTGTCGCAACGATATTACCACCAATCATATCAAAACCTCGCCTTTATATATTTATCAAGAAAACCTAAAAGCGATACAGGATAACCCATTACTTGATTAGTTTTGTCCAAATCAAAATATGTAACCGAATGTCTCGATAGAGTTTCAGACTTAACCCCCACCTTTGAGCGGTTTTCGATTTCCCACACCATCAGATTTATAATCCCTTGCTTGACATCAAAAGGATATTCAACCTTTGTTACAAGATTTTTGTTGACTGTAAACAGCGATTTATCTACGACGATTGAATCAATATTAAGTTTTTTTACAACATATAATCCGTCGTTCACCTTTGATTGTGATATCTGAACGGTATCCCCAACCTTTAAGAATGGGGATATACCGTTCAGTTTGTCGTTAATCGATGATGCGGTGAACCTGACGTGTCTATTTTGAAAATTGTTGTTAGTATACTTTCTAATTAGTATTTCCAACGCATCAAGTTGCTCTTTGATTTCTTCATCGTCTACACTCTTAAATTGTTCAATTTTCTTGATTCTATCGACTGAGATTATCATCAAGTTCACCTACCTTGATTACAGTTCTGATGCGAATTCTGCAACAACAACCTTAGACTGGTTTGTGATTGCCACCGCATAGAATTCATCAGCAGATACAGCCGTCTTTCTCGCAAGTGTAAATCGCTCTGTCTCTACATTTACATCTCTCTTAAGGAAGATTGTTAGTGCTGGCGCTTCATCGACTGTCTCCACATCAGCTTCATTGAGAATGATGATAGGACAAGAATACTTCTTACTTACTGCCTTTACTCTCTTTGATGGTACGATTCGAGCACCTGCAATCATTCCGATTTCACCTTTCATCATTACGTCGTTATCGTACTTATCAGCAGAAATAAACTTTGGATCTTTTCTAAGGGTTGTAATCTGCTTTGGATTTACAAACATTACCTTTTCGGTTGCAACCTCTTCATCGAATAGATCGATTGCATCTACGATTCCCTCATAAGAAATCAACTTTGTCGCATCCTTTGTATACTTTAGCTGTGCCTTACCAAGTGCGACAATTCCGTCAGCATCAACCTTTGATGCGATTGACTTAGCAAGCTGTGAATTTGCTTCTCCAATAGGATTACCATAGCCTGAAAGTACCGCTTCATCGGTTAGTTCAACTGCTTTCATTGCCTTTTTGATTGTTACAGATGTTGATGTAGCGCTTAGTACAGTTGTACCCACTTCTACACCCTCAGCTACATCCTCAGCATCACCGATGTATTCGTATGATGGTACCTTGATTGTATCTCCGGCTGTACCGGTTAGAGTATCGTCAATCTTTGCAAATGGTGTTACAACCACTTTTTCCTTGATCTTCGCGCTAATCATATCCGCCATTACTTCCGGATTAATCATATTTGTTAGTTTTGTTGTTCCTGTAGCCATTTTACTTTTCCTTTCCACTCAACTCGTTATAGAGTTCTTCATTTTCGTTATAGAGAGTCAAACGCTCCTTATAACCCATTTTGCTAAAATCTTCTTTCGATATTACATCAGTATCGTCACCATTTCCGTTGTTCATCTTGTTAATCTCAAATTTCTTATCTGATGTACTCTCGAAATGATTTGGGTACTGAGTTTTGAGATTTGTAATCAAATCGTTAAGTCCGCTAATTTCACCATCGGCGGTTAGCTTTAAGTCATTTTCCTTTAGCTTATAGCTTAGATAATCAATATCTGTCGCTTTTGCGTTAAGTAAAGCGACCTTAATAGCATTTTCCTTTTTGGTTTCCGATAACTCATTTTTTAAAGTGTCAATTTGTGTTTCATAAGTGTTAACCTTATCCTGTAAATCCTTATTATCACCGTTATTAGCTTTTAACTCTTCGATTAACGTTGTAGCTCTACCATGTGCTTCGGTTAGAGTGTCAAACTCTCCTTTAAGCTTGCCATATCTGATGTCAAGGTTTTCTTCACTCGATGTAAATATCTTGTTTGTTTTCATATCACTTGTGATTTTCTCCACCTGTTCATCTGTTAACCCATTTGATCTCAAAATTTCCTGTAATGTCATTTTTCTATCCTTCCTTTAATACGATTTTTACAAGTTTCGTCTTGTTTAAAGTGATTTTTACATCTTTACTGATGAATTTTTATATAACAAAAGACAGCCTTTAGGCTGTCTTAAGTATCATAATTATCTATCTTTGAAAAAATCTGCCCAATATGGGTTTTCTTTATCAAATATTTTCTTTTGTTCTTTTGTCAACTTCCACGGGTAGTCTGAAAACATATTAAATATAGTTTGTTTATCAAAACTAAATACCCATTCTCCAACTGTATCGCCGGTGTCCAACCACCAAATTAAATCATCCGGATTTTCTTTGTACCATTTATTTGATTGTTCCATTTGTTCCTTTCACCTGCCTACTTTCATCTGTATTAATATAACCTAATAGCGATTTGAATTCATTTTTTGAAAAATCACTATCGGTAATGTCAATCATAAAATCTGAAATCCCAGAATGACCATTTGTCGGACAGCCGAATCGAGTTTTCAATGTATATCTCACATTACCATTGAAATCAGTCCATCCACTTGATGTAGCTGATTGTAATTCTAAGTATTGTAACACATCGTTATCTGTTCGTCTAACAATAGATGCATGTCGACCAACACAAAGATAATATTCTTTACCTTTTTCACATTGCTTCAACATATCTACTCCAGCTGTTATAGTGCCTTTCATTTTTGATTTTATAACCTTTACACCATTCAGTTGTGAAACCATATATAAATTTAAACCTTGTGAAAAGAATTTTTGACTATCCCCACCACGAAAATCTAATACATCCCATCCTTGTCGTTGCCCTATATATGCTAATCCCAAAGATGCACAAGAACCTTTTGTATTATCTCCACCAGCTAATCTATATATTATTTCATCGTTATTTATAATTTGTTGATGTTCTTTTACTGGATTATAAGTAATGTTTCTACTCGTCAATCCATTGATTAACGATGTGTAATGAGTATCTTGTGATATTATAGGATTATTTAAAATATCACCTACACTCGTTGTAGTAGTTTTTAAATAAATTGTCTTGAAATTGTCAAATGACTCTGATTTATCGAGTTTGAAATAATCAGCCTTTTTTTTTAATCTTTCAAGTTCTTCATCGTCCAATGCCCATTTTGCCCTCTGCAATAGACAACATCGACAATTAATTACATTTTTGGCAGAACCACCAATCGACGGTGCTTTCATTTTTTCACCACCGACTTCGAAATCTTCATCCCATTCCCTGGTTTGTCCGTCTGCAAGTCTATGCTCATCTCTTGTTCTACCGTCAAGCGTTGCATCCCACTGTTTAATAACATCAGCACCTTTGTTTTTTGCCTTAAATCCAGCATCGAGAAATCCTTGTTGGTGTATTCGATGCCCCTCAGTTCTCACAATGCGTATAGAATCGTTTAATGCTTTACGCATTGGTGAATTCATGCCTGACGCGATATTCACAGCGATTTGTTGCCATGATTGACCTTGAATTATACCTCTTGATATGTTAGTCCTCACACGTGTTTTAAGCAAATCGTAATTTTCTTCGAGTCTACCTTTCAACGGATTTGCTTTATAATACCTTTTTGACAGTCGAGTATCAATTTTTAATGCTTTTGTAACCTCGTCCATGTCAATCGGTAGTACAAGTGGTATACCTTGATTGTGTAAAAGCTTTATATTACCGATATAGCCATTTTTATAACTATCATTAAGGAAATCATCAATTGTGTCATATTCCTTTGTTATAAGCAATTTTAAGCCGTCGTCAATCTGCTTTTTTATAGCTTCTTGATAGTTTTTTTGATAAATTATAGATTGTAACTCAGTTTCGTCATATCTAATGACCAACCGCTCAATGTTTTCTTTTAAATCTTGACTTGCTTTTTTATATACCGCTCGTAATTCCTTGATAGTTTGTTTTTCAGAATCAAGTTGATAATCTATTACTTCTTTTTCTGACTTATTCAATCATATCACCGCCAAGTAAATCATCTTTTATCTGCTCATAATTAATATCCAAAACATCACATATATTTTTTACTATAGTTTTATCATCAATCACACTATTGAGAGATAACATCGTATTTACTTCAATTTGTTTTCGTTCTGCATCTGTCTTTTCAATCTGTGCATTGTCTGATGCATTAGTCATAACTTCACGATTAAACTCAAAATATACATCTTTAGACTGATACGCAGTCTTATTCTTACTATTAATTTCGTCGATAACTATGTTAACAAGCTTTTTTAAAAACGCTCTTAACTTGATTTCGAGTTTGTTGCACTTGAGATCAAGCAACGCGTATCTTGATTTAATAACTATGTTGGTTATATTTCCATCTCCAAGCTGTGCAGAATTAAATCCCATACCAAAACGATATATATTCTTTTCGTCCTGTTGCATCTTCGCCAATCTAGCTTCGTATGGTATATCAACTGTATGAACCTCTACACCACCACTATCATCTACACCTATCATTTTTTTCGTTTTAAGGTTCTGTGATAACTCTGAAAGATTATCACCTTCGAATCCTCTAATCACATAAAGTGGGTGGTCAAAATCGGCTAAATTATTTGATAATCCGCAACTCATTATGTCATAATCGTCTATAAGCTGTTTTATCGGCTTCAAATTCGAGATTCGTTTATGATTATTATCAAGTCTGAATACAGGAATATATCCGAGTGATTCACCCATTAATTTGCCATTTTCGGTATATAAAATGTGAGGTTTCGGATTTGTCTGCTCAGTCTTATCAAGCACCAATTTAGATGAATCTTTGCTTATATAGAAATAAGTATATTCCTCATCTAATACCATAACCCTCATAATTTTTTCATCTTCTGATGTCGTTTCCAAATACCAATAGATTATGTAATTTCGCCCATCTGAGGCTTCTTTCGCTTTGACTTCAACAACATTCATAGCATCAATATGTTCAAATGACAATTTACCATTTTCGGCAAAATACAAGTGCATATAATCAAATCCTTTGATTATAGCACCGTTTAACACATCGTTTAATTCTGCGATAAAATCATCATCAAAATATTCTTCAAGATGACTTTGTAATTCTTGTATATCTGATTTTACAAAACCATCTCTACCACTGAGCATATATTGTGTTTGCTGGTCTACAATTTCTGTAAAAAATGGATGTGATATCTTGATATTACTTCTTGTATCATCCTCTACAAGATTCCCATCAGCATTATAATAAAACATCCTATAATTTTTTATATCATGCTCGGCTTCGTAATACCGTACACCCTCTTTACACTTTTGCTTTCTCGTTGATACTTTGTCTTTTTTTATAAATTCTAATATCTCATTATTTTTTAACATCTAAAAACCTATCCGTAACCTTTATAATCTCATCAGCATAAATACCTACAAAATCGCATACAAATTCCTCGTTAAAATCGACCTTTGACATACCATATGAATACAAATAACAATGTGTCAATTCGTGAATTATCGTCGTTCTTGTAGCTTCTTTGCTTAACCCTCTTCTTATCAATATGGTTTGTGGTATATACTCCGTCTTTCCAAAGAAAATCGAACCATTCTCACCGTTCATTTGTATTTTATCGTCATCGATAAAATCAATGTGCCAAGTTAAATTATTAATCAGTATATCCATTTTTTACCCTCAATATATTGCTCAAGTGCGTAACGCATTGCATCCATCAAATGATTAAAATCATCAATTGGTCTATTCGTTTTATTTCCAAATTTATCGACTCCCCAAGTATAATTACTAATTTCAGTCAAAAAGTTTACACACCGAGGATGTATTATTATTTCTAAATCTTGAATCCATTGAATACCGTTATTGATTGAGTCTTTGCCTTTTTTAGCACCGCTGATTCTAAGTCCTAACCCTTTTAATTCATCTATGCTTTTTGGTTCCGAAGAGTCAGCGGTAATTTTCTCCTTACTGTACCCCATTGTATAAATTTTGCTATATATTTTTTTGTTCGATAAACCTTTCTCATAAAACTCATCAAACACATATAGTTTTTTATTTTCTAAATCAAGCATAGAACAGAATAACGCAGATGGGTCGTTAGTATATCCAAAGTCTAACCCAAAAGGTGATTTTAACTCGTCCCTAATAACGTATACATCTTTATCACCGGATAACCTATCGTACTCTTCTTGAGATATAAATTTGAATTCTTGTTCTTTCCAATTTTCGTATACTAAACCCTCAACTATACCCCAGTTGCCTAACCCAGCTACTTGATATCTTCGAGGGTTATTAGCTTTCATGCGTTCGAAAACTTTCAAATCAGCTTTATCCAACCACTCATTACACATATAATTTGTGGTGAGTGCTAATATTTCAAGGTCATCTACATCAAAGAATCTCTTTTTAATCCAATGTTTTTCGTTCCAAGGATTAAGTGTTAGTGTAATTTGCTTAAATAAAGGTGATTTCACCTCACCTCTGATTGATTCGTCAAGCATATCAAAATCCGATTCATTCATAACCTCATACGCTTCTTCAATCCACATCCAACACAACGCTCCTGTATCAACTGTTATCGATGTTACCTTAAGTGGGTCATCTAACCCTCTGAAATATATCTTTTGCTTTGTCGGTAGATATGTAGCTTCGAGTGGTGATTCTTTGAAATCCCATAAATGCTTTACCCCTAATCTATTTACAGCCCATTTTAATTCTGTAAAGCAAGAATCTTTTAATGTTCTATAAGTTTTACGAACAACGAGTAAATTAGAATCTTTATATTTCATGAGATTATAAATATACCACAATGCTGTTGTTTTTGATTTTTTCGATGCTCTCGAACCTTTGACAACTCTATATCTTCCCTTGAAATTCCAAAATGTCTTATATCCTTTGCCCACAATGTTGGGTAAATATATATTATTTCTTCGCATGTCTTAATCTCCTACAATGAGATTTCAGACACCCGTGAGTATCCATAAGCCCTTGTGTAAGATAACCATGATACCTAATGCAATATCCACAAGGATAATTACTAAAATTACCATCGATTAATTCAACCGCTTCATCCCATCGCTCTGCACGATGTCTACTCTTCAATCTTTCCCTTTTGCGTTTGTTCTGAGCTTTTATATTACCTTTACCTTTGGTTTTACTCTTCAAGGTCTAATTCACCCCCAAATACAGGTATTGCAATATTAACCTGCGTACCAGTAAGATATAACCCTTGCATTTTGCTGAGTGTATCAACCGCTTTGATTTTATCTCTAAAAGATGGGGATTTCATTTTGGTGACCGCTTCGCTTACACCATCACCGCATCCCTCAACGATAATAACTTCTTCTTGCAAATCTCCACGAATTATTGATGTTAGTGTTTCTTGCATCTCTTTAGCCGTTGCAATTTTCTTTGATTCCATTTCTTGTGTTAACTTTGTGATTTCATTTTGAATATAAGGTTTCTTTAGGTTCTCATCTCCTATTACTCCAGCAGTTTTGCTACTATATCCAGCCCTAATAGCTGATTGTGTAGCGTTCCCACTGCTTGCATATTCAATACAAAATCTTCTCTGTTTCGGTGTCATTTCTCTCCCCCTTTCAAGCACAAATAAAAAAGCCATGCTCTTTCAAGCATGGCTTTCACAAATACATTATATCATAGATTACACTTATCATTTATTATCAATTACTCTCATTTAGTGTCAATTTTTATATTTCTCAAAGCGTTACTATGAATTCTATGAATTGTGCTCAGTGACAAGTTCATCTCTTCGCTTATTTCTTCGAAACTATAAAAATTTAGATATTTAAGCTTGAGTAAAAGTTTTTCATCAACATTTTCAACATTATCGATTTTATCCCTTATATCAATTCTCAAATCAATCATTTTATCAATTTGCTTTTTAATAGATTTTTCAAGTTCAATTATTTTATTAACCTGATTTACCATTTTTTCATCTGCAACTTTTGATTCTTGAATTCTATCTTTTGAGTAATCAATACACATCGAGATATCCCTAAGCTGATTTAATTCTTCCATTTCTGATTTTATAAGTTCATTTAATCTATATGACTGCTTCAAATATTGTTTTGTGTTCAAAAAAAAAATTCACCTCGCAAGTAACTTTTCACGATTTATTTTTATTACCAATTTTTACCAAAAAACTCACACAGTTTTCACAATCCGCTAAGTATTGAAATTTCAACAATAACTCACTCACTACACGATAGACTACACGATAATTTTTTCTATCGTGTAGCTTATAAA
>JAXFOY010000021.1:0-17357 GCA_034180045.1 Eubacterium sp. | reverse complement strand
AACCTCAGCCTTCCAAGCTGATGGCGTGAGTTCGATTCTCATCATCCGCTCCATTTTTTCAAATTTAGTGTGGGTCCATAGCTCAGTTGGATAGAGCAACGGCCTTCTAAGCCGTGTGTCTGGGGTTCGAATCCCTATGGACTCACCATCGCTTTGGTGACAATGGGGTATAGCCAAGTGGTAAGGCAACGGACTTTGACTCCGTCATTCGTAGGTTCGAGTCCTGCTACCCCAGCCAGTAGACCTGACCCATTAGCTCAGTCGGCAGAGCACTTGACTTTTAATCAAGGTGTCCGGAGTTCGAATCTCCGATGGGTCACCATTTGTATAATTGATACTAAATAAATGAGAATCCACATTTGGAGAGGTGTCCGAGTGGTTTAAGGAGCTGGTCTTGAAAACCAGTGATTCCGAAAGGGACCGTGGGTTCGAATCCCACCCTCTCCGCCACATAATTTAATTAGGTAGTAGATTAAGCCTGGAGAAGTACTCAAGAGGCTGAAGAGGACGGTTTGCTAAACCGTTAGGGTTCATATAGGGCCGCATGGGTTCGAATCCCATCTTCTCCGCCACGTTAATATAGGGGTATAGCTCAGTTGGTAGAGCAGCGGTCTCCAAAACCGCGTGCCGTGGGTTCAAGTCCTACTGCCCCTGCCAATTTAATATTTATATCGGGGTGTAGCGCAGTTTGGTAGCGCAACTGGTTTGGGACCAGTGGGCCGCGGGTTCAAATCCTGCCACCCCGACCATTTTTTAAGCGTGGGCCATTAGCTCAGTTGGTCAGAGCGTCCGGCTCATAACCGGCAGGTCCTGGGTTCAAGTCCCCGATGGCCCACCACCAATTAAATAAATGAGATGTGCCCAGATAGCTCAGTTGGTAGAGCAGAGGACTGAAAATCCTCGTGTCCTTGGTTCGATTCCGAGTCTGGGCACCATTTATAAGCAGTTTTCCGATGCTAAGCGCTCGGGGAGCTGTTTTTTAATAGCTTACAGAAATCTTAGATTTCGTCGTAAGCTTTATGCAAGGCTTGCCCAAGAGCGAAGCGATTGGCGGCAAGCTACTGCACGATAAGCAGAAATCTTAGATTTCGTCGTAAGCTTTATAAACCTGTACTTTGAATTATGAGGTGAAACATGGCACAATTATATTATAGATATAGCACTATGAATGCGGGAAAATCCATTGAACTAATAAAAGTAGCGTATAATTATGATGAACGAGGAAAGAACGTTATGACCTTAGTTCCTGCCGTGGATGACAGATATGGAAAAGGTGTGATTACATCAAGGATAGGCGTACAAAGAGAAGCTACGATAGTCGATGATGACACAAATATTTTGGAACTTTTCATAAATGAAAATGAAAAGAAAAAAGTTGACTGTGTTTTAATAGACGAATGCCAGTTTTTGAAAAAACATCAGGTACTTGAATTAGTAGAAATTGTCGACAGTTTTGATGTGCCCGTTCTTACATACGGACTTAAAAACGATTTCAGAAATGAAATGTTCGAAGGATCATACTATCTATTAATATATGCGGATAAGATAGAAGAGATAAAAACTATTTGCTGGTGCGGCAGAAAGGCTACAATGGTTGCCAGAGTGGTCGATGGCAAAATAGTAAAGCATGGGCAACAGGTTATGGTTGGCGGAAATGAAATGTATGTTTCTTTATGTCGTAAACATTACAATGATGGTAGATTAGGACCGAATAATAACTAGTTTGTAATATATATGAATACATCTAACAGGCACACGGATAAATTCTGTGTGTCTTTTTAGTTTATATTGTCAATGTATACAAAACACATACGCAATTTGTATTGCACTGAATTATCTGATAGAGTACAATAATGTAGAAAATGTTAGAAGATTTGTTTTATGTAAGTTATTGTATTTAATTATTTGAGGTGTGTTATGATTGACAAAATTGAAGCCATTAATAGTGTGGTCAACGACATCGTATGGGGTGTTCCGGCAATGATATGTGTGCTGGGTGTAGGAATTTTACTAACATTAAGGTCTGGATTTGTTCAATTTCGCAAGCTCGGTTATGCGCTTAAGATTGCTTTAGGTAAGCTGTTTACTAGAAGTGAAGCCGCAAGCGGCGCAACTACTCCTTTTCAATCCCTAACAACGGCTCTTGCAGCCACCGTGGGAACGGGAAATATTGCCGGCGTGGCCGGTGCTATAGCAATAGGAGGTCCAGGTGCCGTATTTTGGATGTGGATTGCTGCAATTTTAGGTATGTGTACAAAATTTGCAGAAGTAACGCTGGCTGTTAATTTTAGAGAAAGAAATTCTCACGGAGATTGGGTTGGCGGACCTATGTATTATATTAAAAACGGTTTATCAAAGAACTGGCAGTGGCTCGGATATCTTTTCGCAGGGCTTGGTGTTCTTACAGTATTCGGCACAGGTAATGCTACGCAAGTAAATACTATTACTACAGCAATTGATACAGCTTTGCTGAACTATAACATTATTGAAAGCGGATCGCTGAAAATTGTTAATCTGGTAATAGGAATTATCATAACTTTACTTATTCTGATTATTCTTCTTGGAGGTATTAAGAGAATAGGTGCCGTTACGGAAAAGCTTGTTCCGTTCATGGCAGCAATATATATCATTTTGGCAATAGGAGTAGTTGTAATTAATATAAAATATCTACCTGGCATTTTCAAAACTATTTTTGTAGGCGCATTTAATCCGACAGCAGTAACAGGTGGTGTTGTAGGATCTGCATTCCTAAGTATAAAAAGGGGCGTATCTCGCGGTATATTCTCAAATGAGGCAGGTCTTGGTACAGGTTCCATTTCGCATGCATCAGCTGACACGGATGAACCTGTAAGACAAGGCTTGTACGGTGTGTTTGAGGTATTTATTGATACGATTGTTATATGTACATTAACTGCTCTTGTAATTCTTTGCGGAGTTAAGCAGATAAGCTTTGGCAATCCGGCAGGAGCTGAGCTTACAATTTCAGGATTCATCAATACATATGGCGGCTGGGTATCAATATTTACTGCTGTAGCGCTGGTATGTTTCGCATTTTCAACAATTCTCGGTTGGGGACTATATGGCTCAAGGTGTATAGAATACATCTTCGGAAGTCATATATTAAAGCCATTTACAGTAGTATATGCACTAGTTGCTATTCTTGGTGCAACTGTAGACCTCGGAATTATCTGGGGTGTTGCAGATACATTTAACGGTTTGATGGCGATTCCTAACCTAATAGCTGTATTCTTGCTGAGCGGCACATTTATAAAACTTGTAAAGGATTATTTCAAGAGATATCCTATTTATGACAAATCAAAGATGTAAGCCATATAATTTATATGTAATTTTGCTCTCATTGTAAAAACAGAAAAACCTCGATTAAGAGGTTTTTTTGTTTGAAAAAAATGAAATCAAGTGATATACTTACAACAAATGGTTAGTTAAAACTAACGCAAACGGAGGCGAAATGCATAATAATATCGATATATTGAAGATGCGAATTTTAACTTGTTTTGTGAAAATGTCAAAGTCAAATTGCAATGTTACAGGTTTGGCAAAGTCATTGTCAGAGGAAAAATATGCGATTAGCAGAGCGATGAAAGCTCTCGAAAACGAAGGTCTTTTAGACAGGAGCGAAAAACGTGTTCCCGTTTTGACAGAGCTTGGAGAAGAGCTTGCAAATGAGTATGTTGAAAAGATAGATATAGTTACAAACCATTTGTTGGACGAGGGTGTAAATCCTGTAGCGGCAAGGCAGGATGCATTTTTGCTGTCGATGTACTGTTCAAACGAAACCATTAAGGTTATTAAAGAAATTGAAGAAAAAATGCGCATAAAGAAAGTTCTTGATTCCCATTCAAAATTTGATGGAAGAAGGCTTTGTCAAAAATTAAGAAACGGCACATACGAACTCCAATTTGTGATGTATAAGAAAACCATGGGAAATAATACCAACATTTCCATGTCAAATGACGGATTTTATCACCCGTGCATACTGACCGTAAAGGACGGAGAGGGACTCGTAAGCCTTAAGGCGAAGAATATAAGCCAAGTATCAAGACTTACCGGCAAAAAAATGCAGGGTAAAGTGAGTACATTTAAGTATTATGATGGAGATAAATTCGTTGAGGCGGAAAAGCATGGTGATATAATTACTTTTCCTATTGAATATATGAGTTTTATTTCTATGGGGCAAAACAGAGATAAAATATTGCATGGAAGTATGCCGGTGAAACTCAGCTGTAATGTGGGATGCATTCACATGCCGGAAAGCCATGCGGTTTTTACGCTTTTAGTTTAGCATGTGAAGTTTTGTTGCAACCAAGCAACAAAATATGATGTTGAGAATGTAGGCTTTTATATATTTTTAATTTTTTATTAACAAAATTTGTAGCAAACATGCAACAAATTAAGACTTTATTTTTTTATTTTGCTCATATAGAATCAAGATATTAGAGGGTGAATGTATATTTTGCCCTTTGCTTTAGGATGCAGGTTAGTTAATTCTAACATTAGTTTTCTATAACTTATAAGGAGGAACTTTTATGAAGAAAAGAAGAGCTGCAAAGGTTTTGGCAGCAGCACTATCCTTTACAACCGCACTATCTATGATTCCCGGCTCTGCTTTTGCAGGGGATGATACAACGACTACTTTGTACGGAAGCAGTCCTGTAATGGAAATGGACGGAACATATCGTGATTATTATGCGCATGTTAAGGTGAAGGTTGATGAAAAAGGAAGCATTATATCAGTAGAAGATATTGATACATCAACTAATGTAGCTAGATTTGCTCCGGATAGCAAAAGCTATTGGGATAATTTCGTTAAGTCTAAGGGTTTTGACTTGTTTAAGGGGAAAACAAAAGAAACGCTTAACGATGTTCAGGTCAATGCGATTTCGCAGTCGACAACTTCTACAAGAAGCGTGAAAAAAGCTATTTTAGCTGCATTTGAAAATGAAGAGCATAAGAAAAAAATACTTGCTCAAGTAGAAGCATACGGACCTGCGGAAAAATACGTTGAGAAGGACAGGGCGGAAGCTGAAAGACTTATCAATGAAGTTAAGAAAAAGATAAAGAATGAAGAGCTTGTTTCAAATGCCAGAAGTCACTTCATGGAATTTGAAAATAAGATAAAGAAATTAAAAACACAAGATCAGGTAAAGCAGGAAGAAGACAGCAAAAGTTCAGGGCAAAAGGTAAAAGATGCCATTAATGCTTTAGGGAAAGTCAGCATTTACAGCAAAGCCGATGTAGAAAAAGCAAGAAAGATGTATAATGCTCTGGATTCAAAAGGAAAAGAGACGGTTACTGCTGAAGTATATGAAAAGCTTGTTGATGCGGAAGAAAAGATTTTCGGATGGTTTTATGAAAACAACCATAAAAAACTTCTCGGAAGTTGCCAAATTGACAGCTATGGCTATTTTGTAAAGCTTGCCGTGTATGTAAGCGACAATAAAATTGTAAAAATTGAAGATAACGGTACTGTTGAAAGCATCAAAAAAGACGAACATTTAGCGGCAAGAAATATGATGTACTGGAATCAG
Organism: Eubacterium sp.; assembly: GCA_034180045.1. Lineage (GTDB taxonomy): Bacteria > Bacillota > Clostridia > Peptostreptococcales > Anaerovoracaceae > Eubacterium_B. The sequence goes on along the minus strand of JAXFOY010000021.1, from coordinate 11,808 downwards.
TTTATTCCAAGAGGCGGCTTATACAATTTTATCGGTAGAACAATAGATGATTATAATAAGGTTGATTCAATAGCGAATGCTACATACACAAGCGATGCGACAAAGGGAGCTATAGCTGACGCGCTAAAGAAGCTTGATGAGGACAAAAGCGTTTCTCAGATGAAAAAGGATATAGAAGAACTGAAGAAACAGCTTGGTAAAGATTCTGAAGAACAGCTGAAAAAACTGGAGAAACAGTATGACGAGCTTAGCGATGAAGGTAAGAAAAGCATAGATAAAGATGGCTTTAAGAATGAGCTTGAGGTACTAAGAGATAAATTTGAAACTCTTATGGGGCGTCCTGCACAGAAATTTACAGATGAAACCGACACGATGAGCATTAACGGGGATTCCGACATAAGCTTTGAAGAAGGAATGCCTGTATACTCGAAGAAAAAGTCAAAGAAGCTGAATTTAAGACTTAACAGACTTACCAAGAGTGATTTATCCAAGGTATATGTAGACGGAAAAGAGATTGAAGATAAGGATTTTGAGATTGTCGGCTCGGATATTCAGATCTCGCTGAAAAAGGCATTTCTGGATAAGCTTGAAAATAAGACACATAGCCTGAAGATTGATACAAAGAGAGGCTATGCCGAAACAAAGTTTAAGGTAGAGTCGGGAGAAGGTCCTGAAGCAAGAAACTACACAAGAAAAGCAAAGTTTATATATCCTGACGGCAGTGATTCCGCGGTATTTACAGGCGCTTTCAATCCTGAGGTAAAAATATCGGAGAAAAACGGTAAGGCAACATATACAATCGCTTTCAAAGAAGTGGGCATGATGTCCATAACAGAAAAACAGGAAAAGATAACAGTAGATGGCAAAGACTATATGGTAAAGCCGGGTAAGGCACCTTATATATCTGAGTTCACGTTTACGAGAGCAAAACTGAATGAAGATAAAATTCCTGTAAGAGTTTATTCAAAGACAATGGGTAACTCATATGACTTTAATATTGTTTTCGTAGGTGACAAAACAGAGATTGAGCCGGACAAAAAGCCTGATACAGAAAAACCTGATGACAAAAAGCCTGACGCAGAAAAGCCTGACGATAAAAAGCCGGGCACGGAAACGCCGGATAAAGGCACTGAGACGGGCAAGCAGGAAAATGTAAAGAAGTATTTTGAGGTAAAAGGTAAATTCCTAAAACCGAACAATACCGAAATGAAGCTTATGACTGAGGCGTTTAATCCGGTTATCAAGCTGGTTGAGGAGAATGGAAAGGCAACTTACACCATTTCATTCAAAGAAGCAGGTATGATGGGCATAACTGAGTCTCTGGCAAAAATCAGTGTAGACGGAAAGGAAATTCTTGCGACAAAAGGAGAGGGTGTATATGTTGCAGCATTCAGCTTTACAAGGGATAAGCTGAATGAAAAGGAAATACCTATAAAAATATATATTACGGCAATGAAGACCTGGATGGATGGTAAAGTTGTTTTGTCTGATGAAAAAACCGAAACAAAAGCGCCTGAAACTGAACCGGGTAAAGAAATAAATCCTATAAACCCGGGGAAATCCGGAGAGGCAAAAAAGCCTGAACTTAAATCAAAAATGAATCAGACTTGGACAAAGGGAAGCAAGACGGGACTCGTATTCATATCTGATGCAGACATCAGCAGTTTTGTTAAAGTCCTTTTGGATGGAAAGGAACTGTTAAGAGATAAAGAGTATACGGTGGTGTCAGGAAGCACCAAGGTTACACTTCTTCCTGAAACACTAAATAAGTTGAGCGTTGGAGTTCATAATCTTGAAATAGTATCAACAAACGGTTCGGTAGTATCAAAATTCACAATTGCAAGCAATTCAAGTGTAAAAGCACCGAATACCGGTGATATGAATAGGGAAATTCCATTTGTTGCATTTGGACTTGTAGGAAGTGCTTTAGTAGCTCTTATACTGAGAAAGAAATATAATAAACAATAGATTCCCGGATAAAGCTATATAAAATGAACGGCAGGATTGTTGCAAACAAGCGATAAACCTGCTGTTTATTTTGTAAAGCGAAGGATTGACTAGGAGGAAGATTAAAATGACAAAGTCGTCAAATAAAAAAATATTCGTAATTGCAATATCATCCATTATAATCTTGATGATATGCTTTACAAATTACAGCTTTGCAAACAGTCCGGGAACGTATACCGCAGCGGTAATCCCTCAATATAGAAATCCGATTACAGGGGTGATTGAGGACTCAGGAGGAGAGGAAAAGGAAGCAATAGGACAGGGAATGGCGGAAAGCACTATAAGCGGCCAGGGACTTGTTGAAATAGATGCTAACGGGAATATTTACACGACTTTCCGACTGAATAATATAAGTGCCATGTCTAATATATCTTTCAGCACATCGTCAGGTGGAGCGTTTTATGCTGTGAGTGCCGTGAATACGAACTCAGCCGGAAATTATGCAGATTTTCGCTTGCAGCTTCCTTATGTGGGAGCACCGGTAAGATGCTCAATGAGAGTTATACCTATGGGTAGGGATGTCGTATTTTTTATGACTTCATCGGGGCTGACGCCGGGACAAGGTGATTTTGTAAGTGCGATTGATACATCTGTCGCAGAGAATCAGGAGGCCCAAGCAAGTACCAAACCTTCTGAAGGTACAGAGGCAAAAAAACAGGATGAATCAAAGAATATAGAAGAAAAACAGAAGGAAAACGATAAAGAAAAGTCAGCGGAAAGTAAAAAAGATAGTAAAAAGGAAAAGAAAAATTCAGAATCTAAAAAACAAAACGAAGTGAAGAAGCAGAAAACGAACAAGGAAAACAATGGAGCTAAGATGAGCTTTGTTTACATTGGTTTTGCGATTTTTATTATCCTTGCGATATGTGGATTTATAGTTTACAAAAAAATGAAAAAATAGCGAGGTATAGGAATGGTAAAAAGAATATCAGCTTTTGTGCTATCTATAATTTGCATATTTTCTCTTTGTTCGTGCGTGGATCAGCATTCCGAAAAGAATAAAAAAGGTGATGATAGAATTATTGCAGCATCGCCTGCAACGGCGGAAATATGCAGCAAGCTAAAAATTAAACTCGTAGGAGTCTGCGACACAAGTTCGGAACTTCCGAAGGAATATACAGAACTCAAGAGAATAGGAATGACAATGTCTCCTGATCTTGAACTTATAAAATCACTTAAACCTGACTGTGTACTTTCTCCTTTATCTCTTGAAAATGAACTTAAGAGTAAATACGAGGCGGCAAAGATACCATATTATTTTGTGGATTTAAGCAGTGTAGACGGGATGTTTAAGTCAATAGAGCAGATGGGTGAAAGATTTGGTCATGAAGAAGAAGCTAAAGCTGTCATAGAAGAACATAGAGCCTATATGAAATCATTTAATGAAAGCATAAAAGGGAGAAAAAAGCCTAAGGTGCTTATCTTGATGGGACTGCCGGGTTCATATATAGTTGCTACAAATAAAAGTTATGTAGGAAATTTGGTCGAACTTGCGGGCGGTGAAAATGTGTACGGTGATGAGAATAAGGATTTTTTGAAGGCAAACACAGAGGATATGAAAAACAAGAATCCTGATATTATTCTGCGTGCGGCACATGCCATGCCGGATGATGTAAAGGCAATGTTTGCAAAGGAATTTACGGAAAACGATATTTGGAAGCACTTTGATGCTGTAAAAAACGGTAGAGTATATGATCTGGACAGCACGCTGTTTAATATGAGCGCAAGATTTAACTATACACAGGCTATGGAAAAGCTAAGAGGGTTATTGTTTGAAGAAAATGCAGAAGGCATGAGAGAGGGATGATGTATGACGTCAAATAAAAGCAGAAAAATTGCTGCATTCATAATAACCTTGTTCGCTTTGGCAGTTATCTTTTACTGGGCTGTTAATACGGGTAGCATCAAACTTGGCTTTAAGCAGCTCATAAACGGGCTGTTGTTTGAATACGATGAAAATGTTGCAAGCGTATATGATTTACGATTTCCAAGGATTTTCATCGCTATATTCGGCGGAGCTGCCATGTCTGTTTCAGGTGTATTGCTGCAAGCTGTAATGAAAAATCCTCTGGCTGATCCGGGAATATTGGGGATAAGTTCGGGAGCCGGTTTTGTTGCGCTTATAATTGCAGTTTTTTTCCCTGAGCTGTACTTCTTTTTGCCTGCCTTTGCGTTTTGTGGAGGAATTTTAGCGTGCTTCATCGTATATCTGCTTTCATGGTCGGGAAGAGAGCTTTCTCCTCTTAGACTGATACTTGTCGGCGTGGCTGTAAACGCAATGTTTATGGGTCTAAGCAATGCCTTTAACTCCCTTTCCGGAGGAAACTTTTCTGCCGGAGCGAGCCTTTTGAACTCGGATATAAGCATGAAGACGTGGAAAGACTTTCAGACACTCGTTGTCTATGTTATTTTAGGTATCATTCTTGCCATGATAGTTTCAAAGCTCTGTAATTTGCTGGCGCTGGAGGATAAGACGGTGAAATCGCTCGGTGTAAATGTGAACAGGGCGAGGGTGGTAATATCAGCCATAGGCGTGCTGCTTGCTTCTATAAGCACGGCGATAATAGGACCGATAAGCTTTTTGGGGCTTATTGTGCCTCATATAGCAAGATTGCTTGTGGGCTCAGATCACAGAATTTTGATTCCATACAGCACTATTCTCGGTGCTTTATGTCTTTTGCTTGCAGATACCGTGGGAAGAGGAATTTTACCGCCGCATGAGATAAGTCCGGGCATAGTTATGTCAGTTGTCGGAGGTCCTTTTTTCATCATATTACTTAGGAGGACAGGTAAAACATATGGCAGATAATCTGTTTGAAATAAAAAAGCTATCATTTTGCTACGACAAAGTAAAGATAATAGATGATTTGTCTCTCAAAATTGATAGAGGTGGAATAACTACCATTATAGGTGCCAACGGATGCGGCAAATCAACATTATTTAATTTGATGACGGGAAATCTTAAGCAGCAATCCGGGGAAATTATTTTTCTGGGAAAAAATCTTTCAAATATAAAGTTAAGAGATTTAGCAAAAAAAATTGCCATAGTTCACCAGTACAATTCGATTCCATTTGATATTACCGTTGAAAAACTTGTAAGTTATGGAAGAATTCCGTATGGAAGCTGTTGTATGCCCGTAAAAAATAAGGATGATGATGAAAAGATAAAGTGGGCGATGGCGGTTACCGGTATTTATGAGAACAAAAAAGAACTTCTTTCACAGCTGTCGGGCGGACAAAGGCAACGTGCGTGGATTTCAATGTCTTTAGCACAAGGAACAGATACCCTGCTGCTTGATGAACCTACTACTTTTTTGGATGTAAAACATCAGATAGAGATACTTAAGTTGACGGAAACACTGAATGTAAAGCATGGAATGTCAATAATTATGGTTTTACACGATATGAATCAGGCTCTCAGATACAGCAGTGAAATTATAGCGTTAAAATCAGGTAAGGTAGTGGCTCAAGGCAATCCGGAAAAAATTATAAACAAAGATTTGCTGAGAGAACTTTACAATGTTGAACTGGATGTAGTTGATGTAAAGGGAAAGCCTTTTGTGCTTATGGTTTAGAAATATTAGGAATGTATTTATGATTAATAAAAGACTTGTCGGACTTTTGTCGGACAGCAAAAAATATATAGCGGGAAATGTTTTTTTTCAATGGCTGAATCTAATTGTAAACATCATAGCGATACTTGCAATTTCAAAATTTATAAGTTTAGTATTTTTTAGAAAAGCGGATAACAAAATGCTTGCAATTACGATTTCAATACTTTTTGTGGCATTGGTAACCAGAATAATATGCAATATAATTTCAAGTAAAATGAGTTATCTCTCATCAAAGCATGTAAAGCAAACTCTTAGGCAAAGGCTTATGGAAAAAATGCTTGCATTAGGAAGTTCATATAAGGAAAGTGTTGTAAGTTCCGAGCTTGTCCAAATTTCAGTTGAGGGAGTAGAACAGATAGAAACATACTTCGGTGCATATCTGCCTCAGCTTTTCTATGCGCTTATAGCACCGTTAACCTTGTTTTCGGTAATAGTATTTATGAGTTTTACACCTGCGATAGTGCTTTTGTTATGTGTGCCTTTGATACCGGTTTCAATCGCGGGAGTGCAGACTTTTGCAAAGAAACTCCTTTCAAAATATTGGGGGAAATATGCCAAACTGGGTGATACTTTTTTAGAAAATCTTCAGGGATTGACAACGCTTAAAATCTATCAGGCAGATGAATATAAGAACCTGAAGATGAATGAAGAAGCGGAAGATTTTAGAAAAATAACGATGAAGGTCTTGAGCATGCAGTTAAATTCCATAACCGTTATGGATTTGATTGCATATGGCGGCGCTGCCTTAGGAATAGTTTTAGCAATTACTCAATTTAGACAAAATGCCATAGGTCTTGAACAGACAATAGCTATAATCCTGCTTTCGGCGGATTTCTTCATACCTATGAGGCAGCTTGGGAGCTTTTTCCATATAGCTATGAACGGTATGGCAGTGAGTGAAAAGATTTTTAGAGTTTTAGACTTGCATTCTCCTGAAAAAAAGATAATTGCCTTTCCGGAGAAAGGCGGTATACGCCTTGAAGATGTAAACTTTTCTTATGATGGAACAACTCAAGTGTTGAAGAAAGTAAACGTGGAGTTTAGTGAAAGGGGAATGGTTTCTCTAGTGGGGGAAAGCGGTAGCGGTAAATCCACGATAGCTGCACTTTTGATGAAAAAACACAATGATTATCATGGGAAAATAAGCGTTGCGGATATTGATTTTGATGAGCTTTCAGAGGAATCGCTTATGAAAAATATAACATATATAAGCCATAACAGTTATATTTTTAAGGGTACTGTCAGGAGCAATCTTCTTATGGCAAAACCTTGCGCTACGGATGAAGAAATGTGGAAGGCGCTGGAAAAGACAAATCTTGCGGGGTTTTTTATGAATGACGGTGGGCTTGACTTTGAAATATCGGAGGCAGGCGCAAACCTGTCCGGCGGGCAGAAGCAGAGACTTGCACTGGCAAGAGGAATCTTACATGACAGCAAGTTTTATATTTTTGACGAAGCAAGCTCGAATATTGACGTTGAAAGTGAAGAAATAATTCTAAATCAGATAAGAATGCTCGCAAAAGATAAAGGTGTTTTGATGATATCGCACAGGCTTGCAAATGTAATCGAGTCAGATAGAATCTATGTCATGGAAAAAGGTAGGGTGAGAGAATTTGGAAATCACCGCAAACTTTTATCAGGTGAGACCTTGTATCATAAGCTCTGGCTATCTCAGCAGAGTTTGGAAAATATGAGAGGAGTTGAATAGATATGGCTATAATGTTGAGGCTTCTCAAGATGGTAAAGCCTCTTAAAAATATAATGATTCTCGGAATTGTACTTGGAACTATAGGTCATTTATCTGCAACTTTTATAACTGTTTTAGGCGGTTTCGGGCTGGTAAGTGTTTTCGAGGCAAGATATGAAAGCCTTGTGATAATTTTTGCCGTAATGGCCATTTGTGCAGTCGCCAGAGGTATATTGAGATACGGTGAACAGACATGTAATCATTATATTGCATTTAAGGTATTGGCGATTATAAGAGATATGATATTCAGAGCTCTGAGGAAACTTTGTCCGGCAAAGCTTGACGGCCATGGAAAAGGTAATCTCATCTCTGTGATAACCGCGGATATAGAGCTTCTCGAAGTATTTTTTGCCCATACGATTTCACCTGTTGTAATCGCTTTGATATTTTCTATATCCATGGCTTTATTTATCGGGTCTTACGGATTGCTGCCGGGCCTATGGTCAATTACAGCATACCTTTGCATAGGCGTTGCAGTACCGTTTGTAATGTCAAAATTAAGCAAGGGTTATGGAGATGAAATGCGAGGTAAATCGGGTGATATGAGCAGTCATGTACTCGACAGCCTGAGGGGACTTGATGAAATTATACAATTTTCTCATGGAAGCGAGCGCCTGAAGGAGATGATAAGCAAATCCGATGAATTGAGCAAAACAGAGAGAAGACTTAAAGCGAATATAGGGCTTAATTCGGCAATCACAGGCGCGCTTATATTGTTTTTCGATTTCGGTATGCTTTTTATCGCAGTATATACAAATGGAGGCAAAGGAAATCTGGAGCATGTAGTTATTCCCGTATTTGCAATGTTTGCTTCTTTTGGACCGACAATAGCTTTGGCAAGTCTGGGCAGCTCCCTTAACAATACCTTGGCGGCTGCTGTAAGAGTTTTTGGCATACTTGATGAACTTCCCGCAGTTGAGGATGTCGAAGGAAAGGAAGAAATTGGTTTTACCGGTGTGGATACCGAGAATCTGTGTTTCTCATATAAATCGAAAACAGAGGAAAAAGATTTGATTTTAGATGATGTCAATATATCGATTGATGAGGGACAGATTGTAGGAATAATAGGGAAAAGCGGCAGCGGGAAATCTACATTTCTAAAACTTCTGATGATGTTTTGGCATGCAGATAGAGGTGATATTAGAATTTCGAATAGACGGATAAGCGAAATAAATACAGAGAACTTGCGGAATATGGAAAGCTTTGTTACTCAGGAAACGGAACTGTTTAGAGACAGTATAGAAAACAACATTAAAGTTGCCAAACTTGATGCAACGCGAGAAGAAGTTATATCAGCTTGCAAAAAAGCTTCGATTCACGATTTCATCATGACGCTTCCGAATGGATACGACTCGGAAATTGGGGAACTTGGTGAGACCTTATCGGGAGGGGAAAGGCAAAGGATAGGCGTAGCAAGGGCATTTTTGCACGATTCACCTTTGATTTTGATGGATGAACCTACTTCGAATCTTGACAGTCTAAATGAAGCTGCAATTTTGCAGGTGCTGAAAAATGAGGCAAGGGAGAAAAGCGTCGTTATTGTTTCGCATAGAGAATCAACTATGGGAATTGCACAAAGAATTTATAAGATAGATAAGGGAAGAGTGAGTTAGGAGTGGATATGCTAATATGAAAAAGATATTTTTAATAGTGGTGGCTTTTATCAGTCTTTTGCTCGGAACTATAGGAATAGTACTGCCCTTCCTGCCAACCGTACCTTTCTTTATGCTCACGGCAGCCTGCTTTACAGCAAGCTCGGATAGATTGAGCAGCTGGTTTCGGTCGACAAAGTTATACAAGAACAATTTGGAATCCTTTGTAAAACAGGGCGGAATGACGAAAAATGCGAAGATAAAAGTTATGATTAGCATTACGGTACTTATGGGAATCGGTTTTTATCTCATGGATGCTGTGCCTATCGGAAGAATAGTTCTTCTGATAGTTTGGCTTGCACATATGCTGTACTTTACATTCAAAGTCAAAAATCTATAGCGTAAAATAGAATAAGCAGATGCTAAATCGGGCAGGGGTGTTACTTTTGCCCGATTTTTGTATATAAATATTCAAATCGAAAATTTGCCCTGCCAAGAGTTTCGTTCTTTAAGTTTTTGATTTATAGTATTAAGAATGAGACGTTTTCTATATGCCCACTTTGGTGCAATGAGAGTTTTTGCCGGAGAATCTGCGGAAAGTCTGTGCATTACCGTTTCATAAGGTATTATTTCCAACAAATCGCATACCAGTTCAGCATATTCATCTATTGAATTAAATGGCATATAATTCGGATTTTGCTTAGCTAAAGTAGTTCCAGAAATGATGTTTAGGAGGTGAAGCTTGATTCCCCACGGCTGTTTTGAAATAACATGATTTACGCTTTCCTTAATATCGTTAATACTCTCGTTCGGCAGACCCAGTATAAGGTGCGTTACGGTTTTTATTTTAAGCTTATTGAGCCTTTCCATAGCATAATCATAATCAGAGATATCGTGACAAAGATTAAGCGATTTCGAACTTTTTTTGTGTATTGTCTGAAGTCCAAGCTCAAGCCAAAGAAAGTGATTTTGATTTATTTCGTTTAGAAGCTCAAAACATTCATCGCTTATACAGTCAGACCTTGTGGCAATTGCAAGCCCGATGATACGGGGGTCGCTCAGAACTTTATAATATTTCTCTCTAAGCTCATCTATAGGAGCATAAGTGCCTGTGTGATTTTGAAAATATGCTATATATTTTGCCTCAGGCCACTTTTTAGATAACATGTCTATCTGGTCATCTATATTCGAGGCGTTATCTCCGCTGCCGCTTGCAGAACAAAATATACAACCGCCTTCTCCTTTGCTGCCGTCCCTGTTCGGACATGTAAAGTTGCCGTCAATGGATAACTTGACAACTTTAGAGCCGAATAGCATTTTCAGCTCATCGCCGAGCATGTGAATTCTGGGTTTCGACTTGTCGAATTCATTTGAAGAATGTTGAATTTTAGCCTTATTTTCAATATCATTGTTCATAGTTAATCCTTTTATTTACAGTATATATATGCTATAATATACTAATCTATTTTTTGAAATTTATAACCCTTGAAAATCAAGTGTTTTCAAGGGTTATCTTAATTTTAACTATCTACAAAAACATATAAAATCTTATCAGTTAGTAACAAAAAAGTAACAAATTGACTGCATCTAATTTTATTTTCAAATCTATATGAGTATATACATTTTGAGTTATATCGTCAGTTGAATGACCAACAATTTTTTTTATAATTCTTGAATCTATATTTTGAGCGGTCATCATAGATATAAAAGTATGCCTTGTGTCATGCAAGGTATGATTTGGTACTAACGGATTCCAATTGTTTATTCTGAAATTATTATAGATAATTTTTTTTCCAGTGGGTGAGCAAATCAGATATTCCGAATCAGTTTTCATCCATTTTTCAAATAAAGGGACGAGTTTATCAGCAATAGGCACTTGTCTTATTCCTGAATTAGTTTTTGACTTAATAACATTAAAATATTGTTCATTCAAATTTACATTTTCTTTTTTTAGAGAAATTAATTCGCCAATTCTTAATCCTGTAAACAATAATATTAAAATTACACTCGCATACTCATCATTAGATTGCCACAACTCATTTATTTCATCTTTTGTAAAAACTTTTCGAGTAATCTTATTAGGATTATCAAATTTTGATAAGTCAATATAACGTATCATGTCACGTTTATCTTTAGATATGATCTCATACATTACAGCATAATCATACATCATTCCTAAAAGACTTTTTAATTTAATCAGCGGTTTGAGATTTTTACCTGATTTATTAAATAAATTTTGAAAATGGATGAGTTTCAAATCACCAATATTCATATTCTTAATCGGTGCGCAAATCTTCCATGTGGATTTTGTATTTATAGAATTATAATTAACCTCTTCGCCAAAATGATGTTCGAACCACTTATTATATAAATCCTCAAGAGTAATTTTAGAATTTAATTGTAGGGGATTATGATGATAATCAGATAATGATTGTAACGCATCCGCCTTTTTAGAATAATAGCCAATGAATTTATAAATCGGATATGACTTTTTCTTTTCAAAATCATCTTTCCATCCGACTGTTATTCTTGCAACCCACGGGTTGCGCCTTTTTCCAGACAATTTATAAACCGAACCATATCCATTAGGTAATTTCATAATATCACATCCTTTTCATTGTATAACAAGCTAAGGTATGATATAATCAATTTGTCCAATTGGGGTATATCGTACCCTTTCTTTTTTAATAAATCGTGAATTAATTAATTCACGATTTATTTTTATTACCAATTTTTACCAAAAAACTCACACAGTTTTCACAATCCGCTAAGTATTGAAATTTCAACAATAACTCACTCACTACACGATAGACTACACGATAATTTTTTCTATCGTGTAGCTTATAAA
>JAXFOY010000006.1:0-37231 GCA_034180045.1 Eubacterium sp. | reverse complement strand
GGCTACTTCTCCGAGACATCCCTTGATATTACAGTGAAAAACAAAGCTGAAAAACAATGCACTTATTACATAACAATTGAAGCGGTAGATGCAAACGGTGCAAGAATTGAAACAGATATGATTTACGCTGATAGATTAGGTTCTGGACAAGAGATATATTTGAAAGATTTTGAATATGTAGATCAAGAAAAATTAAATCAATTCAAAAATGCAACCTTCAGAGTTTTAGAAATAAACAAATATGGTTATTAAATTTTCAAGCGAGGTGCTATATGAGTAAGCATTTTTTTGATTTCGAGGACGGCGATTTTGCTCATTCTATCTCTGACAATATGGCAATAGATTCTGACGGAGATTTATTGATGAGGATGGGAGATAATATGGCAATGGATATGGATTCAGGCGAATTACATATTATATCCGATTGGTCTAACGATGAAGATGATGATTAAAATAGCGGCGGCAGGGAGAATTCCTCTCCCTACCGCCGCTGTCGTTTAGGTGTAAATTATATCATTATTTACGATCTCTGTGGCTCTGCAGCGAATGTTATTCATTCGAGCAACCCACTCAATTTGGTTATCTGCTTTGAGTTGTTCGGTAACGTCCTCATGTTCCGCCATCTGCTTTACGAGCCGAAAAAACATATCCTCAGCCTGCTTGTCAAGCTCTGCAAGATAGCCGTTCAACTTGCCGCTTGTCAGCAGATTTGTGCAAAGCACCTTGTGGTGTTGTTTGATATATCTCAAATGTCGTTGTCCCCATACACCAATTTCAACCTGTTCTTCATCGGGCAAGCTTAGATTGGGAATGAGATAACCGTTTTCCTCACGATAAGTGCCACCCATTTGTTCAAATAATGATTTCATTGCAGTTTCCTCCAAATATGATTTTTAGATTTTTCTGCAATATACCGTACCGATTGTCTTTGCCACTTGATTTCAAAACCTTCGTTACGGCACCTCATCATTGCTTGAAGTGCTTTTATTATGTTTTTTCATTCGCTTATTTTACAATTGCAGGGGTCTTTTCATTCGCAATATTTTGTGGAGCGTTCTTTTTTAAGAAATACTTCCTCAATCTCAAAATCACATAAAGAGCATATATTGCGGTATATGCTGCTATGCTTACTATGTTCTTACTGATATCGGCAGTAAACAGCACCATTATATGAACATATATCAATATAAAAAATGGATACGCCAGGCGTTGTACATTCTTCCAAGTCTTCGCTTTCATCTTTCTTCTCACAGATCTAAAAGAAGTTATCAAAAGCGGCAGCATCAGTGCCAGCAAAACAATAGTCAAAATTGATGCTATCAAAGATCTCGTGCTCATCAGTTCCGGATTCTTAAATAGCATAGTAAAATAAATCATCCCGAATATAACGTTATGACAAAGTGCCGAGAGACAGCCTATTATAGATATTTCTCCCCTTACCTTCATCAATTTTTTCGTGATTTTATTATGTTTTCTAACCGTTCCTAAGAACATTACAATCATAAACGTGACTGTCGAAAAAATACCTCTTTGGAATATATCCATAAAGTATGATGTGAACCATTGCGGCATAGTTGCATAAAGTCTTACACTGTAATAAACTATGACAAATCCTGTCCAAAAATAAATTCCTACATAAAAAGCTACCGGGACTTTCTTGATAGCATCAGCTGTCAAAATATAAAAAATCGTGATAGCTATTAAGCCTATTATTAAATTCATTAAGTTCTCCTCTAAATTTATTGTTTCATATTACATAAAGAATAATATACTCCCGAAAATAATCGGAAGTATATTATATGAAGCATTAAAATATTAAATATTGAAATCGATTATTATTTTACGTTTACAAAAACAACTGACTTGCTAACCTTTGTCAAACCCTTAACAGTAAACTCCAAATTAACTTTTTGTTTTTCCTGTTTCGTCATGTCCGGCTCATTAATTACTTTAATTGTTACAGAGTCGTCTTTAGGGAAGTTTGAAAGCATCGCCTTATATTCTTCAATAGTCGGCAGAGCGTCATTTTTGTTTTTTTCTAGGGTTCTCGTTGCAAAATGCGGAGTAAAGGAATCCAGTTCATTATCGCCCTCTTCCACATCTGCAATTTGGTCTCTGTCGCGATCTCTAAAAATATGTAGCTTATGTTTTCTTATCATTTTGACTTTCCCTTGATGTCCTGTTATGACTATTTCATATGTCTTAAAGAAAGCACTTCCAAATTCAGCCTCCGGAACCTCCGGAATTCCTGTTATAATTTTACCGTCAAAGGACAATCCTTTAGGAAGATTTTTAATGTCTTTATCTAAAGTAACCGTAGAATCATACGGCACGACACTGATAGGTTTTATTCCGACCCTTTCGATAATATCAACACCATGGTCTCCTGAAATTCCTATCTTACTATTATCGACTTCGATTTCCTGTTCTTCTCCTTCATCACCTGTAAGTTTGAAGTTAATAAACAAATTAGGAGAGATATTTCCATTATCATAACCTTCTTTAGGAACATATTTTATCGTACTGGATGAGCCGACTTTTGCATCAGTGTTAAAATCATATCTCGTTCCATCTTTACCAACAACTCTGAGCTTAACTATCTTCCCTGTCCATCCCTTAGGAATCTCTATTGTCTGACCATCGTGAGCGATGTTATTTCCGTCAATATTATCCATTCTAGGATTTTTAAGAGCTTTCCAATCACTGCCGTCAATGCTGTATTCTATACCTACAATATAGTTCTTGCTGTAATTACCTAACCAAATCGGTAAGGATACACTTCTGATAGATGGTGTATGATGAATTTCCGCCAGAATAACTCCTTTGTTTTTATAAGCTGACAAGTCCATGCCGTTAACGAGTTCTTTGCCCGTTTCACTATCTTTTATAATCAGCTTATTATCTTTGAACTCGCTGTATTTTACCTTTTTTTCCTGACCGTCTTTCTTGACCATGGAAATAATCAAATCCGACAAATCAAGCGGTGCCTTTCTATTGTTCTTAAGCACTATCTTGCCGCTGGCCGGATCCACAGAATTGCCGGGAGCTACTACCTTCAGTTCTTTTATATCGCTTCCTGTTAAATAATCATTCTCCGCTTTTTTTAGCGCATTGCTAACTGAATTTGCAATGCCTCCATAACTTACTGTCGCTCCTGTTACAGAATCCAGCATCTTACCCTGTGAGTGTTCGTTCTTCAAATACTGCTTAATTGAATCGGAAATTATGGAAATCTTTTTCTCTCCACCTATGCTTTTATTTAAGCCCTTAATAGGTGTAGCGTATTTCTTACCTATAAGTTCGACGGCTTTTTTATACATATCGTCCGCTTCAGTAATTTGTTTTTTATATTCTGAGAATAACACCATGTAAGCAATATTTTTTATACTGTCATTATCCTTAAAAAATGTCAATCCGTTTAATGCAATACCTCTAAACGGAATTATATCATCTGCATAATCGGGCTTTTTTTCACTAACCTTGATATCGGTCACTTTGCCTCCGCTAACTACGATAGTTGTCTTAATAGTCCCGGAAGATAAATATCCAACACCATACCCGTCATAGGAGCCGTCTTTGAGCTTTCCGGTAATCATTAATTCATCAACTCTCTTTTCTGTCCGCTCTTTAATCTTCAACAGCTCGTTTTCATCGCTCGGAGTAATAGGCACTTGCGGTTCATTTACCACAGGCGGTTTAGGTGCTACCGGCACAATAACATTGTTGTTGCTGCTCACAGTATTTACGCTTGCCTTCCTTAATGCGTCGTTTACAGCGTTAATAATTCCATTACTTGAAAATGTTGCGTCAGATACGGCATCTACTCTGCTTGTCCCTGACAATATCTTCGTGATAACACCACGCGCCATATTAAAGTACGGTTGATCTTCCCTATGACTTAAGATATCTATTCCGACAATCCTTCCTCCTGATATTTTTACCGCAACTTCAATAGTTCCCCTGTATCCTGTTCCAAATCCTCTATATGTTCCGTCTTTCAAATTCGCAGTATTAGTATTGATGGATGCGGATACAGTATTAACACTTCCTGTAAACGTCCTGCTTGTGTTGCTTTTTGTGTTACTTTTTTCGGTACTGCCGACTTTCTTTTTAGCGGACGGATTATCTTTTGCGCCGGCTTTAATAAGCGCTTTTCTTACTGCATTTTTAATCGCATTTGACGTTATAGTCGCACCGGATATCACATCGACATCTGCGCTGTTTTGCTCTACTATTTTAGGTAAAATTGCTTTTGCTTTTGCATAAAATTCAGGGGTTTCATTTTGTGATACCACATCGACAGCTGCTATTTTACCGTTTTTTATAGTAAGCTTAACCGTCACAGGACCTGCATAACCGTCTGCACTCTCGGTATACTCGCCATCCTTTAATTTTACCGTCTCGTCCTTCTCGTCTTGTTTTGCTGTTACAACCTTATCATCGCTTTTAGAATCTTTTGTTTTGTCAGCATTAAATCCACCTACAAGTATATATACAACGCCCAACGTTATTATTCCGCAAACGACAAAAACCGAAATAACGGCTTTTTTACTCATCTTGTTTTCTCCCTTCATGATTAAAATGTAATTATTTACACTAGCAATATAACCACTTTTTATGATAATATTACATAGGCAGGTTAGCTGCCACTAACAAACCATACTTGATTGTACAGACTAATGTGTATAATACACAATACATCATATATAGATTTATCCGTTAAGGGAGTTTTTTTACCCGAAAGAGGTGCATTATGAAATATAACAATATAAGAAAATTTGTCTCGGATTTGCAAAATCGCAACAACAATGAAACAAAAAGTTTTACACATAATATCCACTACATTCAAAACTTTGCTGCAATAATATTCTTTAATTATCCTTTGAGAGAAGAGGATATAAAGCATTATCAACATGAAGACGGTGTAATCTTCAGTTACGCTAGTTCAGGCAAATCTATACTTGTCATTATATTGACAAATAAATATATCCAGTATATTAACGAAAAGTTTGCCGTAATTCACGAAAAAAAGATAGAAAAACTAAATATTCCTCAGATAGTAGATAACTCCGAGCTAACGATAGCCATATTAAAACAAATTATAAAATACGATGGAACAGGTCTATGTGCAGACATGTTTTACGAAAGCAAACTTAATGAAATGATTCTGCTTATAATTCATGAAAAACACTTGATGACCAATTCGCTTATGCGCCCTTCCGCGTTGAACTCTGAAGATATTGACGTGATTGTAGATATTGCAAGATATATAGATACTCACCTTGATGAGAATTTGAAACTGGAATATCTGGCATCAATGGCATGCATGAGCGCCTCAAAATTAAAATACAGCTTTAAGGCTGTATACAATACTACTATAAGGGATTATAAAACTCAAAAAAGATTTCAAGCCGCCTGCCATATGCTCTCTCATACGAGGAAAAATATTTCCGAAATTGCACATTTATTGGGATACAAAAAGACGAGTGCATTTACCGAAATGTTCAAGAAACACTCAGGTTTAACGCCTCGTCAATATCGCAAATAATAAAATGCCCAAATCATCGCATGTAGTTTTTACCTACGTTTTCTTGCGCTTACGATTTCTAAATTATGTAGTATTTGTATTTTACACATGTTCTATATCTGTGTGCGTGGAGATTTCAAGACTTGTTGTACATAAATCACCGGTGTTCAAATCACTCAGTCTTTTATGTCCCGTTATGCGGGCAAAGCTTTTTAGTTCTTCAAGTGAAACGTTCAAGAAGTTTCCCACCCTCTTGGCAGCGGCTTCACCATTTAACCTTGCTCGCAGCTTCGGATCTTGGGTTGCAATTCCTACAGGACAATTACCCGAATCACATATTCTGTACTGCTGGCAAGCAGCTGCTATTAAGGCTGAGCTTGCAACAGCAACAGCATCAGCTCCCATGGCAATAGCTTTTGCAAAATCCGCAGATACCCTAAGTCCGCCGGTTATAATAAGACTGATATCTGAATTTATACTGTCAAGAAATTTTCGTGCGCGGTGTAAGGCAAACACCGTAGGAACGCTTGTAGCTTCACGCAGAAAGAACGGACTTGAGGCTGTAGCGCCGCCCCTTCCGTCTATTGTAATAAAATCAGGCTCTGCATAAGCGGCAAATGCCATGTCTTTCTCGATTCTACCGGCTGCAAGCTTTATACCTATAGGGCGTCCATCCGAGCGAGCTCTCAGTTCGCTCACAAGCGCCTTCAAATCGTCCTTTGTGTTTACACCCGGAAACTTCGATGGGCTCTTTATATCTTCGCCGACCTTCTTATCTCTCATAGCAGCGATTTCCGGAGTAACCTTATCTCCCGGCAGATGACCTCCCATACCCGGTTTTGTTCCTTGACCTATTTTAATTTCTATCGCATCGACTTTCCGTAAATTTTCATCAGTCACACTATATTTATTAGGTATATATTCGAATATATATTTGGCTGCGGCATCAAATTCCTCGGGCAGCATTCCACCTTCGCCGCTGCACATTGCGGATTTTCCAAGCTTGCTCCCCGCTGCAAGTGCAACCTTCGTTTCCTTTGATAAAGCTCCAAACGACATATGTGAAATATAAATCGGATTTTCAATTATGAGTGGCTTTTTAGCATTTTTCCCTATTACCACCATAGTGTCAACCTCATCTTCATCATTTAGTGGCATAGGGTCAAGCTGCGCCCCCATCAGCAAAATATCATCCCATCCGGGCATTGGCATCTGTGTGCCCATGGCTGCACTTATCGACTTTCCTGAAACCGCCATCTCGTGAATTTCACTCATATAACGGCACTTTTTATCGATTCTCATATAAGTCTTGTCATATTCCGGATATTCGTTCTCCGACAAGTCAGCCTCTTTGTTCTCCTGTTTTGTCGCCTTTAATTTTTCGGATTTACTTTCGGCGGTTTCGGTTTCTACAAGCTCAAACTTTGATTTTCCCTGCTTGCAAACAGGACAGACTTCAAGTTCATCGAAGCTTTTGCCTTCCTTTTCCTCATCGAATATATATCCGCATACAACACATCTATAAACTGCCATTGCTCTGCCTCCCCATCTGTTTTGATTATCACTTCATAACACTATATTATTATATCATTTTTATATGTTGTACTCAATCCGCCCCTTTTCCCCAATGCTTACGACAAAATTTGTCATTTATGCAATACGAAACTACCTAAACTTATTAACTGTTCCGGCTGCAATTGCCGAAAAGTAAAAGATGAGTGAAAAATATGATGGGGTATGTAAAAGGTCGAGAATATATATAACTGCCGAACTTCTTATAAAACCACTCCCATACCACCTACTCTACAAACATAATTATACGGACAGCCATAAGACCGCACGGAATTACACATCCGAAGTGAAGCGATAGATATAGCAAAGAAAGATGTCCATGCGCATCATTTCTGCTTACATATACATGAATCAAAACTACATAAATAACTGTTAGTGTTGCCATTATGATAGTCCACGTAGTATGTTTTCTCATCAAGTGTTACTACCTTTACGTTTCATCAAAATTATCATTTTAGCTAAGGCTATAAGTAAAGCCATACTCTCATTGCTAAGAATATGGCTTAAATTCCATGTTTTTCTACTTAATCTTAGGGCCTGCCGCTACAACAGCAGCATCTACTTTAGTATGCTTTTTGAAATTATCAATAAAACTTGAAGCAAGTTTACGACAGCTTGCTTCATAAGCCTGCTTGTCTTCCCAAGTATTTGCCGGAATCAAAAGCTCGGAAGGAACTCCTTCAATTGAAGTAGGCACTGCAACGCCAAAAGTTTCGTCTATGACAAAGTCTGATTTTTCAATTTCACCGGTAAGAGCTGCCGTCACCATAGCTCTTGTATAAGCGAGCTTCATTCTCTTTCCTGTCCCGTTTCTTCCCGTATTTATCAGATATACGTTGGCACCTGACTTTTCCACTTTTTCGGCAAGCATATTTGCATATACTGACGGGTCAAGCGGCAAGAAAGGTTCCCCGAAACATGCGGAAAAAGTAGGTACCGGTTCAACAACACCGATTTCCGTACCGGCAACCTTTGACGTGAATCCTGAAACAAAGTAGTACATTGCCTGATTTTTATTAAGCTTTGAAATAGGCGGAATAACACCGTAGGCATCCGCTGTCAAAAATATAACTGTTTTAGGTACACTTGCACTCATCCCGGAAAGTTCCGCATTCGGTATATACTCTATCGGATATCCGACTCTTGAGTTAACTGCAAGCGAGTCGTCAAAGAAGTCAAATTCCCTGCTGTTTTCGTCCATGACCACATTTTCAACAAGAGAGCCGAACTTAATCGCATTAAAAATCTCAGGTTCCCCTTCAGCAGATAAATTGATGCACTTAGCGTAGCATCCACCCTCAAAATTAAATATCGAATCATCGGACCAGCCGTGCTCGTCATCTCCGATAAGGTTCCTGTCAGCATCGGCAGAAAGCGTTGTTTTTCCTGTGCCCGAAAGGCCGAAGAAAACCGCGCTGTCATTATCTTTTCCTACATTTGCCGAGCAGTGCATTGGAAATACACCCATCTTCGGAAGCACGTAGTTCATAATTGAAAATACGGATTTCTTTATTTCCCCTGAGTAATATGTTCCGCAAATAACGACTTCACGAGCCTCATAGTCCACTATAATTGCGGCTTCAGAATTTGTTCCGTCTACCTCCGGTATACATTTGAACCCGGGTGCTGCAATGATAGTATAGTCCTGGGTGAAATCTTTAAGCTGCTCCGGTGACGGACGCCTCAGCAACTGATGTATGAATAGATTTTGGGATGCAAGTTCATTGACAACCCTGATAGCTTGTCTATATTTAGGGTCAGCACCCGCAAAACCGTCAAAAATAAATACTTCTTTACCTTGTAAATACGCTATAACCTTTGCCTTTATCGCTTCAAATTTTTCTTTTTCTATAGGGCGATTAACCGCGCCCCAGGCAATTTCAGCATGAACAGCTGGAGTATCGACGATAAATTTATCCTTTGCACTTCTGCCTGTATACTTTCCTGTCTTCACAACCAGCGCGCCCGTATTTGAAAGCTTACCTTCCCCACGTCTCAAAGCATGCTCGGTCAGTTCCGCAGGTGACAGATTGCGATATACCGCCTTGGTATTAATAATACCTATATTCTCCAGTCCATTAGTTTCCATATTTGAACCCTCCTATAAAAACCACAAAAATCATATTAAGTTTCGAAGCCCGATTGCTTCTCTCATCAAACCATTTGACCTATATATTTTATCTATATAATATATTATATTATTTTTTTACGAGTATTTATGAGCTTACATTAAAATCATAAATTGAGCAAATATTTCCCGCAGCCCTCATCTGCTATGTGAGCCTCAAAGAAACATTTTAGCGCTCTAATCAAATATTCCGTATCTCTTACTCCGGCGGTTTCATACGGCGAATGCATAGCAAGCTGCGCCAAACCGATATCAACTGAATTCAGCGATACATGCGCATTTGAAATATTGCCCAAAGTGGAACCGCCCGGCATATCCGACCTGTTCACAAATTCTTGATAAGGAACCTCAGCTCTATCACAAATCTGCTTAAACACCGCAGCTGATACCGCATCAGTCGTGTATTTTTGATTTGCATTATACTTGATTACTATTCCCTTGTTCATCTTCGGCTTGTTCACAGGGTCGGTTTTTTCGGCTGCATTAGGATGCACTGCATGCGCATTATCCGCCGAAACCATAAAACCGGAAGCGATAGCTGCGGCAATTTCCGCTCTTGTCATATCAAACGCCTCTCCTATTCGCTCCAACACATCTCTCAAAAATGTCGAATCCGCCCCCTGTTTGGTTCCGCTTCCAACTTCCTCGTTGTCAAAGGCTGCAAAAACGGTTACCGCCGCACAATTATCCTCGGCATCCGAAAATGCCTGCATAATGGAAAAGGTACACTGCAAATCGTCAAGACGCGGTGCCGATACAAACTCATTTCGTCCGCCCCAAACAGTCGGTTTTGTGCGGCTATACAGATAAAGATCACTGCTTATTATCTCATCCTCCGAAACTCCTGCCGACTGTGCTATCAGCTTCATGAAGTCACCCTTTGATTCAATTTCCCCAAACAGAGGCAGAAGATCTTTTTGCACATTGTAGGCAATCCCGTCATTTGCTTTTCGGTTCATGTGAATAGCAAGATTCGGAATCATCAAAAGATCACGCTCTACATCAATAAGCCTGGTAAGCAATCTTACGACATCGTTATTTTTCGTAGATTTTTCTTTTACAATTACCCTCCCTGCAACAGAAAGCGGTCTGTCAAACCAAGGAGCCATGAGCATACCTCCGTAGCCCTCCACATTCAGTTTGACATAAGTATCCCCTTCTTCAATCTCAGGCTTCTCACCCTTAATCTTGAAACAAGGAGAGTCAGTATGCGCTGAAGCAATCTGGAATCCTCTAAAACCTGATGCCGGCACCCTGAATGCGATAAATGAAGATTCATTTCTCACCACAAAGTATCTGCCGCCTTCCTTCAAATCCCAGCGATTGCCTTCATAGAGTTCCTCATATCCGAGCTCCTTAAACCTCGACCTCATGTTTGCCACAACATGAAATGGCGTAGGAGACTTCTCTAAAAAACTCATAAGCGCCTGCGTTGAATTTTCGTACATTTCATCCTCCAAATTCTCTATTGATTGTACTTATATTATTATACGCTATTCCGCTCGAAATTTGTCAATTATTTTAGCTCTTTTATCTTCAATTATGCTTAAGTACATATGCATATATAATCAAAAACCGGGAAAACATAGAGTGAATTTGACCTATTTTAATATCAATAGTATATTACATGCTTAAAAAAAGTGATTGGCAAAGCCCTTTCTTCACCTCATATTTAGCAATAATCACGCCGGTTTCTACAGCTACATTTGTAGAGTGTCTGATGGATGTTCCTGAGGAGAAGCTGTTTGAATTTCCGTCATTTTTAATACGCATAACTATTATATGGTTTACGCCTGTTGTGATTTATGGAATTTACAAAAGAAGGACAAATTAAACCGGCAGTGCCGGAAGCAAAACCTCTATAGATAAGATCAAGATAAAACAGAATCCGCAGACAGAATTCATTTTTAGTTCCATCTACGGATTTTATATTTTGATTTATTTCTTTTTCTTTCTACCTAATATCGTTAGGATTATTGCAGCAACTACGGCAGCGGCCCCAAGCCCTATCCATAGCTTATAATTGTTTGTGTCCCCTGTGTTTACAGATGTTTTTGCCTTATTAACATCTGTATTATCTACACCGTAAGTCACATTTGTTCCTACCTTATTACCATTATCAACAGGTTTTACTTCCTCGGTCGCCTTTGCGATTTCAATTATACCTTCGGCATAACCGTTTCTTTCATACACTCTTACCACATGTACCCCCGGTTTGAGATTTTCAAGGTAGCTCGGCAGCAGATTAACTATAATACTGCCCTCTCTCGCCTCGTAATCCCTTCCCTGTTTCAAAACAGCACCGTCAACAGTCACCTTTGCATAAGGTTCAACGAAATTTGCAAAATTTCCGTCCGTCACGCTTAACGCTGCACCCTTTGATTTTTTCTGTGTGTAAATCAAATGCGTATCGCTTCCGTCCTTAAGCTTTATTTCATTTCCCGCATTAATTCCGTCCTTTGACATGCTGATATTCAAGCTCGGCTTGTCAGCCTTAACCACAACTTCAAGCTCAGGTATCAATACGCTCTTTACATCTTTATTTCCCACACCTGTTATTCTATATGTTCCGGCAGTCTGAAAAATCATCTTAAGCTCACCGTTTTCATCACTTGTCGACTTGCTTTCTACGATTTCCTTCGTTTTAGTATTTTCAAAGGTCACAGAGTATCCCGGCTGCGCTTTATCATATTTATTGATTATTGACTCTATCTCTCCGCCAAGAAGATGAAGTACTATCTCTTCACCTGTATATATGTGCTTAGGAGCGTCTTTGAAATGGAGAAAAACGGTATGCTTTTCCTTAGATGGGTATGTCGAAATTAAGACAGTGGCTCCGTCAGGTACAATTTTCTTTTCAAGATTCATCAGTTCAACGCTCTTGTTATCGACAGCTATGAAGAAACGTACATTTTTGCCATTGCCGAACATGCGCCCGTCCTTATAATCAAATGTAAGGTATTTTTTCGGGTTTTTCTTGAACTCCTCTCCATATAGCTTCTCGTGAACTGCATATGCGACATCAAGTGGAGTTACATTTCTTCTCGACTCAATTCCGGACTTTTGGTATCCGTATTTTTTGCATTCGTCGCCCCTTACTTTGAGATTCATCACTTGCGGCGCCGCATTGTACTTGGTTTCGGTATTAATATGGGTAACAACTTTTACTTCTATCTCCGCAAAGTTCTGCTTATTCTTACAGATTCTCACAGCCGAATTCAGCTTGTCCATAGCGGATTCTTTGTCTTTTGATGTAGCATTTTGATTTGCTAAAACAGCCTCCGCAGCTGCAAGTTCTTTTTCAAGCTCCGCTTTAGCTTCAGCCGGATATTCAGACGGTTTTTCGCCTACTTTTACCTTTTCGAGATACTCCTTTGCTCCTGCTATCGCCGTACCCAGCTTATAATCATCCGTCTCATCTATGACAACACGGACCTCAACATCTTCCTCATCTCCGTTAAACACAGCGGGCAACTCGGTATACTTGGTCATATAATGATTTTCAATCTCAACCTCGCAAAAGTATTTAACATCCCTCTTTAGCGGATATTTTCCATCTTTACCCGGTTCAACAAAGTTCTTTTCCTCTCCGTTCTTGCTGAATACCGAAAGTTTATATTCGCCCTTATACTCATCATGCGTGGCTAGAGAATACATCCAGAATTTCGCCTTATATATCTTTATATTTGATTTTAAGCTTATGTCGAAGTCCTTATCTTCAGTGACTTTTACCGCAATATCTTTTTTTGATATGTAGCCTTCTGCCGATACTGTATATCTGTACTCCTGATTGTCTTTCAGCGTATAGCTGCCGTCCGGGTCCGCTTCCACTTTTTGATTTGACGCAGAGTGTGTAAGTTCAAGCTTCGCATCCTTTATAGGCTGCCCCGACTCGTCTTTAATTCGGAACTTCACCTTATGTTTGCTATCCTTTTCCGCAAGCATCTTTTTTTCTATGGTGCCTGCGCTTGTAACACGCAAGGTTTCTGAAATTTTTTCGTTTCCGTCCTTATCTAAATATCCCGGAGCACTTATCTGAAGCTTATACTTCACACCAACCTTGAGCGTATATTTCCCTTTTGCGTTCGGAATGACTGAAGTTCCGTCTGGTGCTTCTATTTTTACGACCGGGTTATCAATCGTGTTTCCTGTTTTGACGTCCTTCACGCTGAAGTTCACATCCACAGGTGCCGGCGCGCCCTTAAGCCTTATGTGAAACAGCTTTTCTCCTATTGAAGGTGCAGTATCTTCCATTATCGAACTCCTATTCACCTTCGGATTATTAGCGTCATATATTTTTAATTTTACATCAAAATTCACATCGCCTTCTGAGCGGTCTTTTATCCTGAAAGCTTTAGTACTTGCCGCATGCAAATCTCTTTTTTTGGTTGAGAAAATATCCCAATTGGAAACATGCCAGCCAAGCTTAAAATTTTTGTCACTGCTCTGCTTAAATTTAATGCTGCTTATCTCTGTAGTTTCATCTTTATCAAAAAACGGCACTGTATAGTTTACACCTTGCGAAACCGTAATAACGTCGGCATTGTTTGCAAAGATTTTTTCATCTATGAAATTCTGGTACATAAACTTTTGCGCGTTTTGTTCTATACTTGGTCTTTCGAGATTTGTAGAAATACGCTGTATATTTTTAGATTTGAAATTTATGGTGTGATCGTACCATCTGCGCTTCCTTGACGAACGGGCAGATATCACAATGTTTTTATCCAAGGACTCAACAGGTATGTTCCAAAAAGTCCTCTTTGATTCCGTTGCGTCCGTAATGCCGGGCATGCTTCCTATGATGTCCTCTTCATTCGCAGACGCTGCCTCTTTTGCGCTTCCCATATAAATCTTGTCAAAGCCGGTTCCTTTCAGAGTTATAATCGCCTCCATACGGTCGTCTTCAACAATCAATTTGCCGTCTGTCACTGCGAACATCGAGCTGTCTGTTTCCGCATCTACAGAATAGGTGCCGTTTTTCAGTTTACCGTCAGCCTTATATATTGAGTCTTCGCTCGGCTTTTCATCGTTTTCCGTCGCCTGCGTCTTAGCAGCATCCGCCTTGCCTAAAGCATCCATGAGAGAGGACTTTATTGCCTCTGTACTTATAGTTGCGTTTGTGACTGCATCTAAGGATTCAACTGATTTGAAAGTTGCAGGTTTTCCCTTAAGAAAATCATTTACGCCTTTAACCGCAGTTTCTGACAAAGTCTTGCTAACTGCATCCGTCTCGCTAATGTGAGTTACTCTAATTTCCTTGAATTTACCGTTTTCGATTACCGCGGCAGTCCTTATATCGTAGCTAAACAAACCCGCTTCTTTTCCTTCGACCTTAACTTGTTTTCCGGTAATCGTAGCATCTGAAGCAATCTCATCCTTAGCTATTGCCATTACATCAAAGCAAAAGTTTGACATAATAAGTCCAGGCACAAGCATAAGTACACACAAACGCTTTAGTACTTTCCGTTCTTTTCTTTCCATTTACATCTCCTAAACAAAAACTGTTCTCCGAAGAGAACAGCAAATAACAAAGATATAAAATTTCTCACCGCTTGTCGGCACCTCAAATAACCTTAAATTCAAGAAAAGAAGCCACCGGCTTATTTCATCTGCGAAAATATATCTAAAAGTAAGCTTATCTTTCTTCGGAAGAACCCACTAAATTTCAGCAGGTTTCCTGGCTTTCACCTCAAAGCTTACCGACCTTCTCACGCATGGCGCAATGGTATAACTCGGTTTACGGGATGATTACAGTAACCGGATTGCTTAGGATTTTCACCTAATTCCCTTTTAACATTGTGAACAAACACTCTGCACTGAAATCTAACATATTAACTTAATAATCACTATATCATACCAAAGGCGCTACTTCAACATACAAAGTGCAAATACTGCCGGCATAACCTGCGATTTTCCCTATAAATCCTTTATGTCGGTAATCATTTCCACAAATGCCCTTGCCGCATATGAGAGAGGCAGTTTCCTTTGATAATAAAACCCTACCTCACGAGTAGGCAGATCTATGTCGGAATCTAAAACAAAAAGTCCGTCTATAAATTCTCTTGCCAATATGGCAATCCCAAGACCCTCTTTGGCAAACTCCGCGAGAAGCTCATAATTAGCCAGTTCCACCTCCGGTCGCAAAACTATATTTTGCAAAAGTAAATGCGCATCAATATGTTTTCTGGTCTGGCTTTTTCTGTCAAGCATCATTATTTTAACCTGATTGATATTCTCCGCAGTTAACGGCTTAGGCAGCTTGCTTGCGTATTCTTTTGATGTCACAAACACCTCGTGAACCGTCATCAAAGAAAAAAAATCGATATTTTCCTTACGCCTCGGTTCAAATCCCACAACTATATCGACTTCTCCGTTTAACAGCATATCCTCAAGCTCACTCGAAGTACCGTTCCGTATGCTTATGCGTATTCCCTTATATTTATCCGAAAATGTCTTAAGATGCTTTGGCAGTATATATCGGGAAATGGTATCTGAAACTCCAAGTCGCAAAATCCCCCACTCAAGTTCCTTCATTTCACGGATTCTCTCACTTGCCTGTTCCAAAATCAGAATGCCTTTTTGGGCGATTTGATAAAACTCTCTCCCTTCAACGGTTAATGTTACTCCGTGTGATTGCCTGACAAAAAGTTTACTTCCAAGCTCTGCTTCCAAGCTCGCCATCATTTGAGAAACCGCCGGTTGGCTGAGGAACAGCTCCTGCGCAGCTTTAGAAAAATTGCCTTTATCAGCAACTGCAACAAAGACTTGGTAGTGATTCAAATTCATAATGATATTACCTCAAATTATATCTATTGTTTATTTTTCTTATTTTACTTATATCACATTTTGGTATATTATTCTAGTATATGAGGTTAAATGTTTTTGAATTTCGATTTGCTGAGCCATGCAAATCGTAAAAAAGGAGATTGAAATGGAGAAAATAGTAGGAACAGTTGTCAGAGGCTTGCGCGCACCTATTTTTAAGTCAGGCGACAATCTTGTTCAGATGATTCCAAATTTGTTAGATGAGTTTTATCAGAATGAAAATATAGAAATCGGCGAGAAGGATGTGCTGGCAATCACCGAAAGTATAGTTGCCCGCACGCAAGGTAATTATGTAAATATAGACCAGGTAGCCAAAGATATTAATAAAGATTTCGCGGGAAAAGAGCTTGGCGTTATCTTCCCCATCCTAAGCCGTAACCGTTTTGCCATTATTCTGCGTGCAATTGCAAGCAGCAATGTAAAGAAAATTATCCTTCAGCTTTCTTTCCCGTCCGATGAGGTAGGAAACCATCTGATTTCACTTGAACAAATGGACGACGCAGGCATAGACCCATGGAAGGACACTCTTACAGAAGCTGAATATCGCGAACATTTCGGATTTCAAACGCATAAGTTCACCGGAATTGACTATGTCGAATATTATAAAGAACTCGTAGAATCGCTCGGCAAGGAATGCGAAATAATTTTCTCAAACAGCCCGCTCACGATTCTAAAGCATACAAGCTTTGTTATCAACTGTGATATTCACACTCGCAAGCGCACAAAATCATTGCTGCTAAAACATGGGGCTGAATGTGTACGCAGTCTTGACGACATTATGAACGAACCTGTTGACGGTTCAGGATATAACGAAACTTACGGCTTATTAGGCTCAAATAAGTCTACAGAAGACCAAATCAAGCTGTTCCCTCGCGACTGCACAGAACTTGTTTTAGCTATTCAGAATGAAATTAAAAAGCGTACGGGAAAGACTATAGAAGTGATGGTGTACGGAGATGGTGCCTTTAAGGATCCGGTAGGTAAAATCTGGGAGCTTGCAGACCCTGTGGTTTCACCCGGTTATACAAGCGGTCTGGAAGGAACACCTAATGAGTTGAAGCTAAAGTATTTGGCTGACAATGATTTTAAGGATTTGAGCGGAGATGAATTAAAAGAAGCTATCAAAGAAGCTATCAAATCAAAATCAGATAATCTCGTAGGTCAAATGGCTACTCAAGGGACAACTCCAAGACAGCTTACAGATTTGCTCGGAAGCCTTTGCGACCTGACATCCGGTTCAGGAGATAAGGGAACTCCGATTGTGTATATTCAGGGATATTTCGACAACTACACAAACTAAGGCTCAAAACTTCGGGCTCTTTTGATTTTACAATTGTATTGTTGTTACTTTCGGTCTATAATGTGCGTAAATAAACATCAAAACGCAAAATTTACGTGATAAGGTATGCAGATAGTTGCAGTATACCGCTGCAAACTTTTGCTTAGCCGATTGACGGAAAGGAGACATCTATGAAGCCAATGAGAAGATTTAAGCAAGCGCTTAACAACGACGACTGCAAAACCGTTCTATCAAGAAATGAGTTCGGTGTCCTATGCCTAAAACCCGATGATGATTTTCCTTATGGTGTACCGCTAAATTACAGCTTTGTTAACGATAAGATATACTTGCACAGCGCCAAAGCGGGATACAAGATTGATGCACTCAATCATAATCCGAATGTGTGTTTCACCGTAATAGATACCGCCATTGAAGATTATGAGTCGTACAGCGAATTCTTCCGTAGCGTAATAGTTTTCGGCACTGCCAAAATCATAGATGACAGAGATGAAAAAATTAAAAGCATAAAAATATTTGCCGAAAAACTGAGTCCGGGAAATCCTCGCTTAAATGAGTGGATAGAACGCTTTCTTGATAAGACCTCACTCATAGAAATTGACATTGACCACTTTACAGGCAAGGAGTCGATAGAGTATGTTCACGACGATGTTCATCTAAATAGAGAAAAGCCCGATATTTCGGGAAAAAATACGGTTATATCATCAAATTAAGCCAACTTAATTTATGCGGCGTGTTACACCGTGATAATCCTGATTGGAATATGTTAACACGCCGTTTTTTGTTTTTATTTCGTGCGTTTTGCTCAAATAGTGCTTTACAAAAAAGTGAAAATCCACTATAATATCACAAGTAAGCTTGTTACAAGCATATATTTGCGCCATTAGCTCAATTGGATAGAGTGCCTGACTACGAATCAGTAGGTTGGGGGTTCGAGTCCCTCATGGCGCACCAAAAGCCCTGAAGTTGCTGTATTTGCAAAGTTCAGGGCTTTTTCCTTTAATCTGTTCTTTTCCTACATTTTCTGAGATTCCAATCACTGCACTTTGATGTCTCGCTGACTAATTCAAATCCTTATTTAGTCGGCTAAAAAATCATTCTTCATATTGTTTATCATGATTGGATTCCCAAAGATCTTTGCAATCTGAAGAGCAATAATTTCAGCTCCTTGCACCAGACACATATGCCCTTTTTCTGTTTTTAGCAAATCAGCAAATTCTCGGGTATGAATTGATACATTCCTTGGCGATAACTGTAAACACGGATGAAATGTAGGACAAACATAACTTACATTACCCGCGTCTGCGGAGCCGAATATCAAGCTGTAATCCCCGTTATCCTCAATTCCAAGTTCCGAAAAAATTTCCCTCAAACTGTCCTCGCCTGTGCGGTTATTCTTTAGGTTTTTATATATTTTAGCCGTAGGACGTCTATCCCAAGTGCAACCGCTTGCAATACAGCCTGCCTGGGCACAATTAACGACCTTTTTATCAATTGCTTCCAGTTTACTGTATTCCAACGATCTTACATAAATCTCCGCGCTAATATTTTCCGGTACAACATTAGGTGCTTCTCCTCCGTTAGTTATAATTCCGTGAATTCTCACGTCGGGATGCACATGCTGTCTCAGCATGTCAATTCCATGAAACATTAGTTGTGCAGCATTAAATGCATTAATTCCGTCCCATGGAGCAACCGAAGCATGTGCAGCTTTTCCATGGAAAGTATACTCATCACTTCTCAATGCCATAAGCCTCGGCGCCACTAGATTTTGATTATATAAATGTACCATTATCGCCATATCATATTGGTTAAAGACGCCATCATCTACCATTTTGCACTTAGCCCCGTCAACTTCCTCCGCCGGCGTACCTATAACATGTACGTCTGTATTCAGAACATCTTGAAAGTTTTTCAACGCTACCGCTGCCAAACAGCTGATAGCTCCACTTAGAGCATGCCCACAAGCATGCCCTATTTCAGGTAATGCATCATATTCAGCCATGACTGCGACTTTATATCGATGATTATTATCTCCATTAACCGCGCGGAAAGCGGTATCCAGCCCGTCAAAAGGATATTCTAAGGTGTATCCTTTACTCTCAAGCATGCTGACAATCCTCTTTGATGTCTCATATTCTTCCCCCGAAAGCTCAGGGTTGTCCGCTATTTTATCGCTCAGTTCAGCAAATTCATCTTTATTTTTTTCTACATTAAAAATTATTTCCCTCTTTATTTCACTGTAGTTCATAGTTCTGTCCTATCCTTCTATGACATTTCTATTTAATATATATGCCGAAATTTGTATCATAGCGTAGAATTTTATTTAACACAATTCTCTAAATGGAATAAATGCTCCATAATTACCATCTTGTATTTTCCCGTGCCTTAATGCAACTTTTCCGTTAACCAGCACATACTCTATGCCCGACGGTGGAATACTTCCATCCTCGTATATAGCATTATCCTTTACTGTGTTCGGATCAAAAATACAAATATCTGCATCCGCACCTTCTCTTATTATCCCTTTTGAAGAAAGCCCTAACCTTTCTGCCGGGGTGATTGTCATTTTCCGCAATGCTTCAATTAGACTCAGTTTTTTATCTTCCCTTACATACTTGCCTAAAACCCTCGGAAATGTGCCGGCAGCTCTGGGATGTCCTTTCCCGCCATTTATTATCGCATCGCTGGCTATCATTCCATAACTGTCGCTTACGGTCATCTCAATTTCTTCTTCGTTCATAACAAACGCAACAGCCAGCATATTGGGGTAGTTTTTACGTGCGTCATGAAATATCTCTTTATCACAAAATTGGTATTTATAAGGTTCTTCCGTTAACATAATATCGCAATAATCACGATGCCATGCATTTAGACAACCATCGTAAAATACCGTAGAGCCTATATGTGTCGAAAGGGCATTAAACGGGTAGGTGTCATAGTTCAGACCGGGATTCAAATCTATCGCTTTATGAATAATATCCAGCGCTTCTCTCATTTGCCCCATAGCAGAGCAACTGGATAAATGGGAGATTTGGAACTTTCCATCTATACAATTCGATATATGTATCATTTCGTTTATTGATTCAATTGCTCCATCATTATCTGCTCTGTAATGAGCTGCCGAAAACATGTTAGGACCTGTTAAAATATTTAATGCTTTAATTATTTCATCTGTACTGATACCGGGGTCGTACTCTATCCCGAAAGAAACTCCGAAGGCTCCGTCCTTAATCTCTTGCGCAAGCATATCCCGTATTTTTGCATTTTGATATTTTGATGCCGACTCAAACGATTCTATTCCCAGTTTGTACCGACACTGATTGTAGCCTGCCAGCATTATATAGTTAATTGGAGCCCCCCCAAGCCTTGATATTCCATGGCGAAATTCACTGATTTTTTGACGCTGAATTCCGCAATTTCCGCCGACCGCGGTTGTAACACCCATACTAAGCATCATATTTGATATTATGTACTTATAACCTTCATTTACAAAATCCTCTTCGTGCATATGTATATCTATGAATCCGGGTGAAACAATGTTTTCCTCAACATCTATCACTTCCCGTGCTACAGGTTCCCCCTCACCTATATATATTATTTTTCCATCTTTAATTGCGATATTTCCAAATTTAATTTCTTGTGCAGCAAAGTCCGGATATTTTGCATTAATAAGCAAAATGTCATTCATAGCTCCCTCCTCTTTGTATCTGTGAGTCTGAAAGAATTGCATATCCATAATTAAAATGCTCCTACAAAGATTTTAATTTGCTCTTACGATGTTAAATTAGTCCAACATTTTTATTTGTTAATTTATGTTCTCATCTTCAAATTCTTTTGCCCTCACTAACTCGATTCCTATTACATACACTACAGAAACAGGCATCACTATCATTAAAATAAAGCCTAAAATATTCACTTTATGTATTGCGAACATATTAATTAACATCGTTATCACCAGTGATAAAACCAGCACATTTTTGTTATATTCCTTGATTAACGTTCTAATGAATATGCCTGCAACAATGACGGCACTCACGATTAAAAAACTTACAACCAACATAACTGCACCTCTAAATACATAGCCTGAGCACAAGACTCAGGCTATATTCATATGCTTAAAAATAACCTGTATTGCTAATATCATTACGACTCTATATTGCTGCACGATAACAGGATTTTTGTTCTATCTGAAAAATACTTTATGTTAAAACGGTCCCAGTTCTATCAGCTGTGCTATGATTACAAAGCACATCCCTAAGAGATACTCAAGTGCAATAAGCGGTAAAATCCATTTTACCCATTTGCCCCATGGAATTTTTGCCAGTGCAAGACCTGCCATAAAATAGCCTGATGTTGGAGTGAATATATTAGAAATTCCATCACCTAACTGAAATGCTATGCATGCTGTCTGTCTACTTACTCCAACTAAATCTCCTAAAGGTGCCATAATAGGCATCGAAACTGCCGCTTGTCCGGAACCCGAAGGCACCAAAAAGTTTAATAAACATTGGAAAATATACATTCCTACCGCCGATGCCATTGAAGGTAAATCGCCTAAGAAGCTTGCGCATGCGTGTAATATGGTGTGCAATGTATTAGAGTCGTTCATTACTACTAAAATTCCTCTTGCAAATCCGACCACAAGCGCTCCCGAAGCAATCTCTGCCATTCCTTTTGCCAAAACTTCTGCATAGTGATTAAAGCCCATCTTATTTATTATAGCGACTATTATTGACATTCCAAAAAATACCGCTGCAATCTCGTCCATATACCAGCTGTACTTAATAACCCCAAATACAACAAGACCAATTGCAATTAATAGTACTACAAGAATCAAAGCATCTTGTACCGAAAACTCCTTAATATCCTCCATTTCAATCCTGTCATCCCTCGCCTTATCCATGTCGTACATCAAAGAACTCTCAGGATTGTTTTTTACTTTGATTGCATATCTCACCACATATACAGTTGCCAGAGTAACCATACATAGATACATAATGATTCGGAACTTCATTCCCGAAAGTAACGGCAGTCCTGAAATCCCCTGTGCTACTTGCACAGTAAACGGATTCATAAATGCTCCGGAAAATCCTGCACCTGCTCCACAAAGAACAATAGCTGCCCCTGTTATTGAGTCATACCCCATAGCTATGCATAACGATACAAAAATTGCAATAAAAGGTATCGCTTCTTCAGCCATTCCAAATACTGAGCCTGCTAAAGAAAACAAAATCATTATCACGGGCAAAATAAGGACAGAATAGTTTTTCATTCTTTTAACCAGTCTTCCCATCCCCGCTTCTATTGCTCTTGTTTCTTGGAGTACTGTAAATGAACCTCCAACGATGAATATAAAAAATATAATCTGTGCAACTTCCTGCATTCCCCTCGGAACAGATGTCAAAAACTTCATAAATGTTACAGGAGTTCGATCAACTGCGTGCCACGTATCGGCATCTATTATTTCTCTTCCACCAACATCTTTCATATCGTATACGCTTGCAGGTATTACATAACTCAGTAACGAGAATACAACAATTATAATTAACAAAAGAATATAAACATGAGGAACCGTAAATCGTTTTTTTTGCTTGCTTTCATTCATTATACTTCACATGTAATCCAGTTACCGCATATCGGGCTGGATTTCTCCTTTCTCCGGGGCTTCCCGGTAATTTGATTCATCCCTTATATCCCTTATAATATTTACGAAGCACGTTGAATTTATATTTATTTAATGCGGCTAAGCTTTGTTCTTGGGAATTCTCATTACTTAACTGATTATATCCACATTGGTATGCCCTCCATTTTACAATAATTAATTAATTATATAATATTCTCATTATTGTATAATACAAGTCTTGTTTTTTTTTCAGTACAATAGTATAATAAAAAGGTAGTGCAAAACTTTATAATTCTGAAATAAACGTTGCGGTGGTTAAGATAACAACTTAACTATTTCAATATTTTTTTGCAGTTCATATCTGCACATTCTTTCTTTAATTTACACTCTAAGTGCAACAATTAAATAATGATCCTTAACCTTGGTATAATGGTGTTTGCGAAGACATCCAATATCAAAGGATGAACTATTCATCGTGACAGATTTACCGTTCCAAGAGAAATAGCACGCAATTACTTTGATGGGATTTATTCACCAAACGCAGCTTATGAAGTTTATTTTTCAATTGCGTTGCACTTAGCCTGACAATTCAGGTATCAAAAAAGCACCTACTTTCTTAGTAGATGCTTGCCCTAAATTCTGTTGTTTTACCTAAAATTATTGCCACTTTTAAGGAATTCTTACTTCTTTACATAAAACGTTGCTCTTCCTTTACCATGCCTTTCAATGTAACCTTCTTCCACCAACTTCTTAAGCATATTTTCAATTGTAGCTTTACCTACGCTAGGAACTGATTCCATCATATCACTTTTAGTAAATTTACCTAACTTGCTATCAATTGCATTTCTCACAAGAACGATTGCAGGTGCTTTTACATAATCAACTCTTTCTTCAAAATCAATATAAGCAGCTAATATGGTTCTAA
The DNA here is from genome assembly GCA_034180045.1 of Eubacterium sp. Lineage (GTDB taxonomy): Bacteria > Bacillota > Clostridia > Peptostreptococcales > Anaerovoracaceae > Eubacterium_B. Next base: position 13,331 of record JAXFOY010000006.1, on the reverse strand, counting down.
GAATATATTTTATAAATGGCACGGGGTTTTCTTTGTTTTCATGCCACCCTATTCCACTTTTTTCCAGAGCAGTATAATAACTATCTTTATTTTTTTCTATCTTACTTTCTAAACTGATATATTTCCCAATTACATATCCTTGTCTGTACAACAATAGAGTTGTTAATAAACGACTCATCCTTCCATTTCCATCATTAAAAGGATGTATGCAAAGAAAATCATGGATAAAAATTGGGATTAAAAGCAATGAATTCACTTCTTTTTTATCAAAAGCCATATTCAATTCATCGCAAATTTGTTCAATTGCATTCGGTGTTTCATATGGTGATAAAGGCTTAAACCTTTCAATAGCATTACCATATTCATCTTTTTCTACAATAGAATTCTGCGTATTTTTATATCTACCTCCAATTCCTTTTTCACTATACTTAAATAGTTCTCTATGAAGTTGCAAAATATAGTTACTGTTAATTGGAATATATTCATAACTTTCATGAATCATATTTAGCACATCCCTATATCCGATAATTTCTTCTTCATCTCTATTTCTAGGGGTTGTTTTTTGATTCATCAACTCCTTTATTCTAACTGCTGTTGTTATAATTCCTTCGATTTTATTAGAATCTTCTACACTTTGAATTTTAGCAATTTCTACTAATTTATCTAAAACGGCAGGTTTGCGTTTCAAAAAAAGTTCTTGTTTTCCTTTGTGTTCATGGATTTGTGCTAAAAGATTTATGACTTCACTATCCCACTTGCTTCTTGTTAGATTTTCATAATTAAAAATCCTCATTTGCCGACCTCCTTTTCATTTCACCTAATTATAGCATATTTTTAGGCGATTATTAAGAACTTAGGCGATTATTTATATTCAGCACTTTCTTTTGCATTATAAAACCAAAACTAACACACAAATACAAGTTCTAAATTACATAAACAAAATACCTCTGCTGTCATAGATGCTTTTTGTTCTTATTCGAATCCTTATCTCGGATTGAATAATACATGTTTATTGCAACACCAACTGCGCGTTAACATACTCTGCTTCTCTGATTCAAAATCCATCTCTTCACCTCCTCCCTTAAAAGTTTTAATCACCACCGGCTCAGTCAGTGGTATATTATTCATCTCACATTCGTTCGATGAATCGCTGCTAAATCAATACAAATAAAAAAGAGAAGTAGATACTTACTCCACTTCTCTTAGTAATTTCTTAAATTTCCATTCCCGTAATACAAATTTTACTTTGCATGTTTCCTTCTTATAATACCCAACAAAATAAGTAAACTTCCTGAAGTTAACATAAACCAAGCATATATGGACAGATTTGCTCCATCTCCCGTGTTCGGCTGCTTAGGCTTGTCCTTCGTGTTAGTAATGATATAGCCGTCCTTTGAATCACCGGTGATGCTTGTGGAATATCCCGCTACCTTTTCTTCTTCAATAGTATACTTTATTTCCTTTCCATCCTTGTACTGTTCAAGGGCTTTGAATGTGTACTGCCAGTTATTGTCTTTAGATAGTTTCTGACTGTCTATCTTCTTGCCGTCTGCATAGAGATTAACTGTAATACTCTCTGTCGGTGTTCCTATCCATTTCTTAGTCACAGGAATCGATACCTTCCCTGTAATGGTATTTGTAATGGTAAAACCGTCCTTAGCCGTGCCTGTGATACCTGTTGTATATCCGTCAACCTTTACTTCTTTAACGGTATAAACAATTTCATGCCCATCGTTTTCATCATATTTAGGCAGGTCTTTGAAGCTATGCTTCCAGTCTTTATCGGCAGTTAGGATTGCTGTATCTTTTTCTACATTGTCTGCAAGAAGTTTCACTTCTACTTTATCAGCTGGTTTACCTACCCATTGTTTCATTACCGGTATAGATACCTTTTCGGTATTTGTGTTCTTTACAGTAAAGCCTGCTGTCATATCTCCCGTGATTTCAGACTTATAGTTTTCAACAGCATCTTCTTTGATAGTGTACTTGATTTCGTTTCCGGCTTTGTACTTTTCAAGATTGCTGAAGGTATGCTGCCACTTGTTTGCTTCATTTAGCGTAATGGAATCAATTTCATTACCGTCCGCATAAAGACGAATGGTCGCAGATGTTCCTTCTTTACCTACCCAAGTCTTGGTTACAGGTATAGATACTTTGCCTGTAATAGTATTTGTAATGGTAAAACCCTCTTTAGCTGTGCCTGTGATACCTGTTGTATATCCGTCTACCTTTACTTCCGAAATCGTATAGGCAATTTCATGCCCATCGTTTTCATCATATTTAGGAAGATTCTTGAAAGTATGCGTCCAACTATCTGCCTTTTTCAATGTAATTGTTTCCTTTACATTGCCGTCCGCAAGGAGTTTAACGCTTACAGAATCCGTTGCTTTTCCAACCCATTTCTTAATTACAGGAATTTCTATTTTTTCGGTATTTGTGTTCTTTACAGTAAAGCCCGCTGTCATATCTCCCGTGATTTCAGACTTATAGTTTTCAACAGCATCTTCCTTGATAGTGTACTTGATTTCTGTACCGTCCGCTTTGAATTTGCGCAAATCGTCAAATGCAGCTTTCCAACCGTTCAAGGCATTTAGGGACACTGTTTTTCCCGTGTCCACATCATCTGCATAAAGGTGTACGGTAACAGAATCCTTTACTGGTCCTATCCATTTCTTTTCTACAGAAATGGAAGTTCTGACAGGTTTATTCTTAACTGTTTTTAGTACTGTTTTATCTGTGCCGAAATCAGCCGTAGTGACAGGTATTTCAGTTTTGTCAAGGATATATCCTTTAGGTGCTTCTATTTCTCTAAGTGTGTAATTATCTTTTAGTAATCCGCCAAGACTGCCGTTTCCCACTCCGTCTGTGGTAATTTCTCCAACTTTTGCCTTCGTGGAATTTCTAATTACTTCAAATTTTGCTCCTGATAAATTGGTGCCGTCTTCACTTTCTTTATGAATCTTTATGGTATAGTTATATCCGTTTGCTTCACCGCCGGATTGTTGGTAAAGAGCCGCCGTCAATGTATTTAAGAATTGCTGATTATTCGTTTCTCCAACAATTCTGTTTTTGATTACTTCCTGATTTACAGGCGTATATCCGAGTTTTACATCATACTTGATGATGTAACCCTCGCCTTGAATATTATTGAACTGAACGGTAAAGCTATTTCCATTATAGGCAAGAGGAAACTGATTGGTTACATTAGTCTCATTTTCCAGAATATAGTATCCTCCACCATCAGGAAGCTTCCATTTGCCTTTTTTTATCTCAACGCTTTCTTTAACGTAAGAAACAGATTCAGACTCAAGCGTATCTGTCACTTTAATGTACGGGAAGATACCGCCTTTTGCATTTACACGAATCCTGCAATGCACAATAGTAGGATCATCCTTATCAAAATAACTCCACTTTCCAAGTGCTTCATCCGGATTGTCACCGATTATCCCTGTATAATCGAAGTCCAAATTAAAGCTTGTAGAATTGCCCATACTAACAACAAGATGTAATTTTTGAGCCTGTTTTACGACTTGGTTATCAACAATTACCGTAACATGAAGTGAACCGCTTACATCGGAATGCTCTTCCACATACTTCGTATAAGTCGCAGTGATTGTTTTGGTATCAGAGTCTACTACCGCATTTGCTATGACATCTCCACTTGTATTTTTAATCGGGAAGGTTTCGCTTTTGTAAATTGCAAGCTCATTTGGAATTTTAATAACAGTCCTATCGCCTTCCTTTACCGTATTGTTAGGCAGTGAAAAATCAGCTACTAACTGCATTTGTTGTGATTCGCCAATGCTTTGAATAGGCGTTGTCAAATCTGCTTTTGTCAGTTTAATACTTTTGATGACATTATTATGCAGGTTTCCTTCTGCAAAAACAGTAGTGGCCGGCATAAATGCTTGAAACAGCAAAGCAAACATCATAGCCACAGCCATAAATTTACTTCTTAATTTTGTCTTCAACTTTATCATACTCCTTTTTCTTTTAGCTTTTAGAATACCCGCATATATTTGCTTTTAGAATATTCCTATATAGATACTATAGCGATTCCTCTATAAAATTTGCGTTTATTCAGGAACTAAAAGTAGACCTTTCATTACAAATTGTAGTATAATGAAGAAAAACTATAATCTTTGTGTGGTTTCAATTGGTTTGAAGACTTTTGCAGATATGTTTCAAGCTTTTAATTTATATGTTTTCGACTGTAACTTAAAGTCTACTTTTTGCTCCATTATTTATAATTCTCTCGTTTATTTCCATTAGATTTAATAATACCTTCTTCTTTCATCTTTCTGGAAAACGTTGAATGACTCACTTTAAGTATCCTTGCCCCCTCTCTAAGAGAAAGGTTTCCATTCTGCCAATTTGCCGCGATTTCGTGAAAATTATCCGGTAAATTACATTTAGGTCTTCCAAACTTAACTCCTCGCTTTTTTGCTTCCTTTATACCTTCCATCTGTCGTTGATGAGTGTTTTCTCTTTCTATCTGCGCCACATAAGACAATATTTGCAGAACTATATCGGCTATGAATTTCCCCGTTAAATCGCAAGTCTTTGTTCTGGTATCAAGAAGCGGAAAGTCCAGCACGATAATTTCCGCGTTTTTTTCTTTAGTGATTAAATTCCATTCTTTAATAATTTCATCATAATTTCTTCCAAGTCTGTCTATGGATTTGATATATAGTTCATCTCCTGCTTTGAGTTTTCTGATGAGCTTTTTATATTTTTTACGATTAAAATCTTTTCCGCTTGCCTTATCGATGTATATGTTTCTTATTTCAATTCCTTCTTCTAAAATGGCGCTTAACTGCCTGTCTACATTCTGTTCTTTTGTTGATACTCGTATATATCCATACTTCATCCGTCTTCCTCCTTAAAAGTTTTATTTGCTTAATTAGATGTTATATGGATACCTTAAATATATTATATCTATAAAACAATAAAACAGCCTTTTACGGCTGTTTTATACAATAGCTACTTGCTACAAACATTTTTTCTCTGCTTATCTATCACTGGCGGGTATGGAATTTCTTTCTGCTCAAATAGTGAAAGTAAGGCTTCTGCGCCATTATCTATCTTATAATGCATTTCCTCTTCATATAACGGCAGCATTGTGTAGAAATTTATTGTTTTATCAGTTCCGACAACGGTTGACGCATCATCGATAAGCATAAAACAATTATACGAAACATCTTCAGCTACAGGTTCTCCCGACGGAACGGTATGTCCGAAACCGAGCCATGTATCTTGCTCTATAGGCAGACGTGACAATATTTTGAGCCATCTCAGCGGCCAGTACCAGATTTCTTCGTCGCTATCAAGCTTCCAATCTTTAGGAAGATATGTAACAAGCTCCGCTCTATCCAAATTATACTCCGAAAGTTCTTCCGGCACATTCATTTTATGCGCCCCCATACCCATTGTAATCAATGTATAGTAGTCTTGATTTTCGTTTGGCGGCACGATTGCAATATCCACATGAATATCAGGAGAAAAAATTTCATGAAATACATTTTCAAATTCACCATATTGCTTACAGATATACTCCTCAAGCATATCTATCTCATCTTCTTCATATACTTCTAAATTCATAGCCTTTGCGTCTTCAGCTTCCGTCTTTTCATTTTTTTTGAATTCGTCAAATTTCATTTGCCCCTCCTGTCAATTATGAATAAAACACGCATTTCAAGCATTACCTCTTGTTATATGCCGAGTATTTGCTCTCTGCCCGCTCTTTGATTGCGCCTGTGCGATATGCATCTACCAAAAGTTTCACGCTCTCTGCCTGTCTTTGAAGCTCAATGCCCTGGTCAGTATCTATAACCAGCATTCTGCTCGGCAAAGTATCCACGGTCTTTATGCTCGGGCTAAAAAACTCCTGAGTCCCGTCATCCCTTAGCGGTTCATACGGCTTATGCTCAGCGAGTGCCATAAATTTCGAATTGAAAATAAATGTGTAGCCGGCTATACCCGTCTGCTTTTGATATGCCTTTGAAATACCGCCGTCTATCACATACAACAGTCCACCGCCCTTAATCGGACTCTCACCATTCTTAATCTTTACAGGCACATGTCCGTTCAAAATCTTTGAGCGAGCGGGGTCAAGACCGAACTCTCTGAGGATTTTCTCGCAAGGCTCTTTGCTGTTTATCAGCTTATAATAAGGTCTTACCGGCTCCTTATGCGTACTTTTATCATCGATAAACAAGCGTTCAAATGTAGTCATCTTCTCCTTGCCGAACAAAGGTGAGTCCTTTGCGAGCCATAAATACCACATTATATCACCGGGCTCACCGTATTCCTTTATTTTCTCAGGAGTAAAATAAGATGCCCTTATCTGTTTATCAAGATGCTCCATCAATGCTTTCCCTGAGCATTTCTCACCATAAATTTCAACGGGAATAAATTCACCCTTCTCATCCATAGGAATACAGCCGTGAAACAGCAAATTTCCGTTTATGCGTTTGTACAAAGCGCCATGACTGAACATATACCTTATATGAGTTTGGAGCCTCTCTGAGTTAATTATGGAGGCCGAAAGCGAATTCATAACCGCAAGTTCTTCGTCGTTAAGTTCATATGGATTTTTTGGATTAACAGTCGGGAAGTTAGTGTCGTTAAGTGGGTAAACTTTTCCTTCCACCGTAACCGTACCTTTCTCCAAATCCATCTTATCTAAAATAAGTCGCTTATCTAAATCAAATTCAGGATGAGCTTTGATAAGCTGTCCCTCAAGCTTAAATTGTATGACCGCTATGGCCTTGTGCATCTGAGCCGCGAGCTGATCATCGACAGGATCGTACTCGCTCCTGTCGAGAATGTGTGGGCGGAATCTTTCACAAGCATCGCCGCCATATGTGTCCGCTGCGAATGTAGTCAATCGTCTAAGGTTAATTCCATAGCCGACCTCAAGCATATCAAAGTTATTATAGCTGACATTCATTCTTATGATATTTGCGATACACGCCCAGTTTCCGGCTGCCGCACCCATCCATACAATATCGTGATTCCCCCACTGAAAGTCAACATCGGGAAAATCCATCAGATAGTCCATAATCATATCAGGGTGCGCGCCCCTATCAAATATATCTCCGATTATGTGAAGGTGATCAACAGCGAGGCGACTTATAGCATCAGCCATCTCTATGATAAAAGTTTCTCCAAAACCGAAATTTACTATTGTATTTATAATTTCACTATAATAATGTGCGCGATTTTCTTCATCGTCTGCATGAAGAAGTTCGTCCATCGCATAGTCAAGATATTTAGGCAATCTATTTCTAACTCTTGACCTTGTATACTTTGTCGAAACGGATTTGCAAATCGTTACAAGCCTGTAAATAACTGTAACGCACCACTGCGAAAAATCCTCTTCACTCTTTTTGCGTCTTTCTATCTCTGCCTGCGGATTGTAAATCAAAGCCGCAAGGTCATTTCTATCATCCTCGCTTAAAATTCCCGCATAATGTTCATCAATTTTTTGTTTTATAGTTCCTGAAGCACTACGCACCATATGGATAAAAGCTTCATGTTCGCCGTGAAGATCGCTAAGAAAATATTCGGTCCCTTTTGGCAGCGCAAGTATTGCCTTAAGATTTATATATTCAGCAGCAGCTGCTCTGATGTTAGGGTACCTATCCGCCAGAAGTTCCAGGTAATTTGTATCAGACATTTAATTCTCCCTTTCTCTACATACTGACAACGGCTCAACCTTGTCAGTTCGAGCCGTTAATCTTCTATTCTTAAAATATTTGCTCCCAGCTTACGGAATTTTTCCACAAATTTCTCGTATCCGCGTTCAATATGATAAATATCCGCAACTTCGGTTGTTCCCGACGCAACAAGACCGGCAAGCACCATTGCGGCACCTGCACGAAGATCGGTTGCGATTACTCTTGCTCCCTCAAGTTGCTTACCCCCTTGAATATTCGCCTTATTTCCGTCAGTCTTGATGTTTGCTCCCATTCTGTTCAGTTCGGCAACATGCATGAATCTATTTTCAAACACAGTTTCTATTACCGTACTTGCCCCCTCAACCGTCGTGAGAAAAGACATAAACGGAGACTGAATATCCGTTGGAAATCCCGGGTAAGGCAAGGTTTTTATCGCCGTCGCAACAAGCTTTTTATCTCTTGCATTTACGTATAAGCCTGCATCTGAAATTTCAATTTCAACACCGCACTCGCGCAGTTTTGCGGTTATAGGCTTCACATGGTCAGGTACTATATTTTTTATGAGAATTTCACCGCGTGTTATAGCGGCCGCCAACATAAAAGTAGCGGTCTCTATTCTGTCCGGAATGACATTGTGAGATGCTCCATGCAGTGATTTCACGCCCTCTATCTTGATAGTGTCGGTTCCTGCTCCCTTGATTTTGGCACCCATCTTGTTCATAAAATTTGCCAAATCCACAATCTCAGGTTCCTGTGCAACATTTTCAATATATGTAATACCTCTGGCGAGTACCGCTGCCATCATGATGTTTTCGGTTGCGCCAACACTTGGAAAATCAAGGTATATAGTCGCTCCCTTAAGTCCCCCCGCACAAGCCTTTGCTTCAATATAATTTTCCTTGGCTATTATTTCCGCACCTAGCGCCTCAAAGCCCTTTAAGTGCAAATCTATCGGCCTTTCGCCTATAGTACATCCGCCCGGCATATATACTTTCGCATAACCGTCTCTTGCCAAAAGCGGGCCCATGAGCAAAAAAGAAGCTCTCATCTTACTGGTGTACTCATAATTTGCCTCTTGCTTGCATAACCCGTCCATATTGATTTCCAAAGTATTTTCACCTATAGGCTTAACACTTCCGCCAAGATATGTCAAAATGTCCCTCATTACTTTAACATCTATAAGATTTGGAACATCACTTATCTTACATTTTTCCTTTGATAAAATTGCAGATGCCATCAAAGGCAGTACCGCATTTTTGGCACCGCTAATCTGTACCTCACCGCTCAGCGGATTACCACTTTGTACTAAAAATTTCGCCACGATTTCCTCCGAATTTAGTAGTCAGCCAAAAGCCTTATCTATAGTCTCTTCAATTCTTTGATGCATTCACCGCACACATTCTTTCCGTGAATCTCGGTGACATCATCACTGCTTCCGCAGAAAACACATCTAGGCTCAAACTTTTTCAGCATTATGTAGTCATCCTGAACGAAAACCTCTAAACTGTCATCTGTATTTATATCCAAGCTTCTTCTTAACTCTATGGGAATTACAACCCTGCCAAGTGCGTCTACCGGTCTAAGTATCCCTGTCGATTTCATCTATATGTCTCCTCTCAGCTATTTCGATTTGCCGTTTTTGATTATTGAAACTAATGAACTTATTGATTTTGCTATGCTCGAAATTGACGCAACTGTCGATTCATTACCCTTTGCCGCGTTAGCAAAGCTGAGCATCGCCTTTGACAAGTCATCGACCACAGGCTTTGTCTCTACCGCTTTTTCACTGACTATCCCACTCACAGTTGAAACATCATCAAGAATAACATTTACTTTTTTAAGAGATTTTATAAGTTGCGCTACTGCAACAATCAAAAATATAAGCAAAATAATTGCAGCTACAATCAAAATAATATACAGTAAAGCGTTCAAATCAATACTTATCATTTAGAACCTCCCGGGGGTTTCCCTTTAATCATCAAAATAAAATATTTATTTTACCACAAAATAATCTGCCGTAATTAATATAACTCATATGCGGATAAGGCGTCCTTGGAAAAACTTCCATCCTCATTTCTTACACTGATTGGACTAAGCCACTTCAAATCAGGTTTTCCGCCCTTTACGAAATGAATCAGTAAAATGTTGGGCAGTTCTCCCGGCTTACCGCTGACAAACCTTATCGTTTTAGGTTCAAGGTTAAACTTTCTGCAACTCTCGCATATATCGACAATTCTCGCCGGTCTGTGTACCATAAACAGCTGCCCCTTGTCTTTCAGCAAAAATGCCGCCGTCTCGAAGAAGTCATCAAGACTTGCCAAAATTTCATGCCTGGCTATAGCTTTCGATTTGTTTTCGCTTATAATTCCCCTGCCGGCTTCCGTATATGGAGGATTTGTTGTAACAATATCAAAGCTGCCTTTCTGCAACATACCGTTATCACAGACTTGTATATCCTTAACATTGCAGCATACGAAATACAGTCTTTTTGTCAGATGGTTTATTAAGGCATTTTCTTTTGCCAGCTCAAACGCCTGCTCCTGAACTTCAACTCCTACGATTTCGTCTGCACGGCACTTTGCCGACAAAATCAGAGAAATTATACCTGTATTACATCCCAGATCACAAATACGCATATCTTCCGAGATATCAATGCTTCTACAGACCATGTCAGCAAGTAATACTGCATCTGTACCATAACAAAACGAATCTTCGTCTTGGATTAATCTTAGATCCCCGAATCCGATGTTATCCTCTCGTCGCTTCATCTTAATCGTTCTTTAGCAGCTGTTCCAGCTCAGCCTTATATTCATCGTCAACTTCATTGAGAATTTCATGATCGCTATTGTAGTCACGCTTAGGCGTTCTGTCCTTATTTCCCTTATTGCGGCTGTACGGCCTTTTGATGGCATCCTTACGGTATGTATATATGTCTTCTGAAAGCTTATCGTTACCGTCCTCGTCTTTTTCACCGGTGCAGAGCCTAACTCTTACGGTTTCTCTAAAAATATTGGTATCTAAGACTCTTGCTAATCCGTCATCAGTTTTGACGGTTTCGCCCTGTTCCGGCATTCCTTTGCGAAGTTCTGTGTAGACCTCATTTTCATATTTAAGACAACACATAAGTCTGCCGCAAATACCGGAAATTTTGCTTGGATTCAATGATAGGTTCTGATTCTTTGCCATTTTGATTGAAACAGGCTGAAAATCCGCAAGCCACGATGCACAACAAAGCCCTTTTCCGCAAGGTCCGCAGCCGCCCAAAATTTTAGCCTCATCACGAACCCCTACCTGCCTTAATTCTATCCTCATGCGGAAAACGCTTGCCAAATCCTTAACCAGTTCTCTAAAATCAATTCTCCCATCCGCTGTAAAATAAAAGACGATCTTATTATTATCAAAGGTGTACTCTACATCTATCAGCTTCATTTCAAGCTCACGCTTATCAATTTTTTCCTGACAAATGCGCATAGCCTCAGACTTCTTGTTTTCGTTTTCTTCTTTGCGCTTAATATCTTCTTCTGTAGCTATTCTCACAATGGGTTTAAGCGGTTTAACAATATTTGAATCCTTGATTACATTAGGCTGCATTGCGATATATCCAAACTCCAATCCTCTGGCTGTTTCAACAATTACGCCGCAACCTATCTCAAGATTTTTGAAATCTAACGGATCAAAATAATACACCTTGCCGTTATTGCGAAATTTAACGCCGGCTACATTTATCATTATTTACCTTCCAATCTTCAAAATTAAATTCCTTAAGGCATACTTAAAGTTAGTATTCCCGTTAATAAGACGCCTTGTTTCCTCAATAAATGACATGCATTGCATTGCCTTTGCTCTATCCATAATCGCCGAATTTCCGCTAATAAGATACTCTCTCACTACTCTTTGCATCGCATCTAAAAAAATCAATGCGCCTCGTCTATCTTTAACAAAGGTTTCGAGGTTGTTCTTTATCTCATAGAAAAAGGCTCTTTCGCTCACCATTGAAATTATCTTCTCGGCATTTCTAAGCATTTTAGCGTCCACATCCGGACTTTTTCCTGCATTGTTTATCCTGATGCTTGCACATCTTGACCTAACCGTAGCAAGTAGATTAGTACTGTTTTCAGATAATAACAAAATAAGTGAATTTGCTTTCGGTTCTTCTAATGTCTTTAATAATCTGTTTTGCGCCCTAACCGTCATGGTATCGGCGGACTCTATGATTGCAATATGTGTTTTTCCTTCGGCGGACGGAATTACAGAAAGCTCGACTTGCAGTCGTTCAATATCGTCATTTTTTATTGACTTCTCATCGAATAAGTGATGTAAGTCCTCGTAGGATTCATTTTCGATGCTCCTACATATTCTGCAAAAGCCGCAGCCTTCTCCGGGACTTTCCTTACATAGCAAGGCCTTTGCAAAATTCTTTGCAAGACCAAGCTTATCCGTCAGATTATCGCCCTCAATAATGTAAGCGTGCATAATTTTTTTATTTCTGACAGCCTCACTGAGAGATTTAACCGATTTCCCAAATTCAAAATAAGCGCTAAGTCCCACGAAAACCTCTTCTAAAATCTACTTTAACACTCTGTCAAGTGCATCAAAAATATCTGATTTAACCATGTCGGGAGGATTGCTTGCGTCAATTCTTATAAACCTATCCCTTGCAAACTCACTGTTTAGCAGAGAAATATAGCCTTCGTAAACACGCGTATGAAAAGACTCCGTCTCAAGTTCCATTCTGTCCTTTGCTTCATTACGCTTCTCTATACGTTCCGCAGCATCCTCAGGCGAAATATCTAAAAAAAGCGTATAGTCGGGCATACATTCGCCGACGGCAAATTTATTGATTTCCATTATACACTCGCCCATCTGCCTGCCATACCCTTGATAAGCAATACTCGAATCAACAAAACGATCACAGACAATAATCTTGCCCTCGGATAATGCAGGTATAATAACTTCATTTACAATTTGCGCACGCGAGGCAGCATACAAAAGAGCTTCTGTCATGCCGGACATCTCTGAATTGTCGCAATCCAAGAGTATATCTCTAATTTTTTCGCCTATCGATGTGCCTCCCGGCTCTCTTAAAAACAAAGAATCATAGCCTCTTGAGTCAAGATATTCTTTAATATTGGAAAGCTGAGTAGATTTACCTGAACCGTCCCCGCCTTCAACGGATATAAAAATACCTCTGTCTAAATCAAAGTTATTACAAGTCGTACAAAACCTTTTATTGCTCATTATTATTTCCTTTTGATGACGATTTCCATCATCTTATTAAAGAGCAAAAATACGATGTACACCATCGGGCAAACTAAGAGTATACAAAATAAAATCTTAATTATCAACATGTGCCTGCTCCTTAAATAACTGATTCGATATAGGTAAATTATACCATTTAGGGGTAGAAAAAACAACTTACTTTAGTTTTATGCTCCAAGATATATGCATATTATTTCCGTCGTTAATAAATACACAAAAATATAAAAAGGACTGCCTAAGCAGTCCTCAATAAACCGGCAACGTCCTATCTTCCCGGGCAGTCACCCACCAGGTATTGTCGGCGCTGAAGAGCTTAACTACTGTGTTCGAGATGGGAACAGGTGTGACCTCTTCGCTATTGTCACCGGATTAAACCTTACTAAACAATGT
>JAXFOY010000001.1:0-5570 GCA_034180045.1 Eubacterium sp. | reverse complement strand
AGTCTCAACTAAGGCAGTAAAAATGATTCCGGGAAAAGTTAAGCGTTTGCACGGAACGACAAGATTTGACACTAACATAGCGGTGCTGAAGGAAGCAGGAGTCAGCGATGAGGATGTTGCAATATGCTATGCGTATAACTTCGCGGATGCACTTTCAGTTTCGGCTGCGGGAGTACCTGTGCTGTTAGTAGATGAAGCGCTTAACGAAACGCAAAAGGAAGAGCTTGCGAGCCTAAAGAGCAAGAAGTATTACTTAATAGGCGGAAAGCAAGCGGTAAGCGATAAGGTGGAAAGCGAAGTATCAAAATACGGTAATACGGAAAGAATTGCCGGAAATAATCGTTTTGAGACCTCAAGAGCTATAGCGGAGCGTTTCTTCTCAGGCGAGCAGGAAAAGGTTTATTTGACCTATGGTTATAACTTCCCTGACGGACTTTGCGCAGGTGCGCTTTGTGCAGTGGATGGATGCCCTCTGCTTCTTGCAAGCAATAATGATACCTCAGAGGCAAAGGCATATGTAGGCAAGGCAAATGCCGGTAAATGCATGTTGCTTGGAGGAGACAACCTTATTTCGGAAGAAGCGGTAGCTAGGATTATGGAAAAATAGCCGAATGTAAAATCAGCTGGGAAAAATATAATCTGATATAGGTAAAACCATGAAAAATAAAATAGCGCAGTGGGCTTATTAGCCTGCTGCGCTGTTTTGATGTCCGTACTTTACCGCGTTTTCCACCATGTATGACAAATAAAAACGAGTTAATAAAACCCTAGTTAAAAAAATATAGTTTTAAGAAAATCATAAACAATGTATAATAGATAAAAAGCATTAACATAAACAGGAGCTTAAAATGATTTTCAAAAATATAACAATATTAAATGAACATTTTGAAATAGAAAATAATGTGAACTTAGAAGTTGAAGATAGTAAAATAAAACAAATATCTCATTTTGAAATAGAAGCCGATGCCGAGACAAGAGTCATAGACGGCAAAAATAGATTGCTTATACCGGGGTTTGTCAATTCACACGCTCACTCTCCGATGTCTTTGATGAGAGGCTACGGTGAAAACATGAACTTGCAGGACTGGCTTTTTAAGAAGATTTTTCCATTTGAGGAAAAGCTAAGTTCGAATGCGGTCTACTACGGTACCTTACTTTCCATGGCGGAGTCATTCAAGTACGGCATAACATCAACTAGCGATATGTATTACTTTGTCGATGATATGGTCAGGGCTGTAGCGGAAAGCGGTGCAAAGGCGAATATTTCCAGATCGATTACAAATCCTACAGGAGCTGATTTTGACAGCCTGGAGTCCGTGAGAGAAGCAAAGCGGGTAGCCGCAAAATATCACATGTTTGCAGATGGCAGAATAAGAATAGACCATAGCTTACATGCAGAATATACGTCAAATGAGGATACAGCAAAGCGATTAGCTCAAATAGCAAAGGAAAGCGGGCTTAATATGCATGTTCACGTCTCGGAAACAAAGATGGAACGCGATGAATGTAAGAAAAGGCATAATGGGAAAACGCCGGTCAGGTATCTGGCGGATTGCGGTATTTTTGATGTCAAAGCAACAGCGGCACATTGTGTGTGGTTGGAAGATGAAGATTTTGATATATTAAAAGATAAAGGTGTTACTGTTGCCAGCAATCCGGTGAGCAATCTCAAACTTTCAAGTGGAATTTGCGATGTGAATCGCCTTTTAGAAAAGGGGATTGACGTAGCGATAGGAACCGATAGTTCTGCAAGTAATAACAACCTGAATATGTTCGAGGAGATGAAGACCTTGTGCCTCCTCGCAAAGGTTAAGAATTATAATCCCAAGCTGATAACACCTTTACAATCAGTTCAAATGGCGACTCTAAACGGCGCCAAAAGCCAAGGCAGGTACGACAGCGGACTCATTAAAGCAGGGAATAAAGCGGATTTGGTAATGCTGCGAACCGACAGCCCTAATATGTGTCCAAAACATGATCTTCTAAACAATCTCGTGCTTTCGGCAACCGATAGCGATATAGTGATGACGATGATAGATGGAAAAATTGTCTACGAAAACGGAGATTTCAAGACGATAGATATAGAAAAAACTTCCTTTGAGGTTGAAAAATGTGTGGCAGAAATACTGTCAAAGCTATAAATTTGATTTTGGAGAACTTATATGAACAATAAAGTCTTAAAAGGTGCAGCAATAATAGGTATTGCGGGTGTAATTGTAAAATTCCTCGGAGTCTTTTTTAGAATACCTGTAACAAATTGGCTGGGTGCGGACGGCATGGCATATTACGGCTATGCCTACACTATTTACGGTGCACTGGTAGTGCTTGCTACGGCAGGGCTTCCTGTGGCGATTTCAAGATTGGTATCTGAAAGCATAGCCGTAAAGCAGTACAAAAATGCCCACAAAATATTCAGAGTTTCAATGATTATCATGCTGATAATGGGAGCGGTGCTGTTTTTAATCTGTTTTTTCGGTGCGGGACCTCTTACTTCACTAATGGGAAATGCTAAAGCTGCACCGGCTGTAAGGGCTATCGCCCCGGCTCTTATATTTGTACCGCTTCTGTCTGCAATGAGAGGATATTTTCAGGGTAGACAAAATATGAATCCGACTGCGCTTTCGGAGATAACGGAACAGATGGTGAGAATTATAGTAGGTTTGATTTTGGCTTACACGCTCTTGCCGAAGGGGCTTGTAACTGCGGCAGCAGGTGCATCGTTCGGTGCAACTGTAGGTTCTCTCGCAGGTCTTGCTTTGGTATTTTTTATTTACATGCTGAACAAACCCGTAATAAATCACAAGATAAGAAAACACAGCCAAGATGTTCAGGATACGAAACAAATCGTTAGAAACATCATAATAATCGCTATACCGATTATTATAGGTTCAGAAATAATGCCTATAATGAATATGGCTGATACCGGAATTATAATGAGAAGATTGCAATCCACAGGCTTCAGTTTTGATGAGGCGAAACACCTTTACGGCTTGATAAGCAGTTACTGTAGTACTTTGATAGGCTTTCCGCAAATTTTCACCCAGGCTGTTGCGATTAGCCTTGTTCCGGCAATAGTTAGAGCCTTTGCTATATCGGATAAAAAAGCTGTACATGATAATGTCTCTTTGGGATATAGACTTACCATGCTTCTAGCTTTCCCTTGCGCTTTCGGAATATTTGCTTTGGCTAAACCCATTTTGACACTGCTATATCCGGCAAAGCCTATTGAAGTTGATGAAGCCACAACGACGATGATGGTAATGTCTATAGGAATAATTGGTCTTGCTCTAAGCCAAACATCTACAGGTATTCTTCAGGCTATCGGCAAGCAGGTTCTTCCCGTAAAGCATATAATAATAGGAATGATTGTCAAAATAATACTTACATATATACTTGTGGGAATTAACTCGCTGAACATAAAAGGTGCGGCTTTATCCACTTTGGTTGCATATACCATTTCCTTCATATTAAATAATATGTCTGTAAGAAAGTATACGGGAGCAAATATTGATTATATGCTGACATACGTGAAACCATGTCTTGCTTCTGCTATCATGGGTGGAGTTGTCTTCGGTATCTATAAACTTATGAGGTTTGGAATCGGGAATACCGTCTCAACCTTTTTCGCAATCCTCTGTGGCGTAATTGTATATGCCGCACTCGTTATTTTCCTAAGAATTGTGACGCCGTCCGAACTGGAAACCGTTCCTATGGGAGCAAAGCTCAACAGATTAATCCGAAAGTTCATAAGATGGGAGTAGATATGGGACGAAATTTTCATGTTTCAAAGTACGAGCATTTGCTGCATGAAGCTAACTCTGAGTCAGAAGCAATAGACAGACTTAAATCAATAGTGAGCATTCTGAGAAAAGAGTGCCCATGGGATAAAATACAAACCCATGACAGTTTGCGAAGGTGTATGATTGAGGAAGCTTATGAGGCTGTTGAAGCTATCCAAAAAGAAGATTACGTTAATTTGAGAGAAGAACTTGGCGATGTTCTCCTTCAAGTTATTTTTCATTGTGATTTGGCAAAGGATGAGGGGCATTTTGAATTAAAAAATGTAATTAATGACGAATGTGAAAAAATGATAAGACGGCATCCGCATATTTTTTCAGAAGAAGAAGCGAAAACAGTTGACAAAGTTCTTGAAAAATGGGAGAATGTAAAGAGTAAAGAGCACGGAAACACAACGCATACCCAAAGGCTGAAAGATGTTCCAAAAGCACTTCCGGCACTGCTTCGAAGTGAAAAGGTCCTTAAGAAAGCTGCCGATGCAGGATTTGAATGTACAGATCTTAAGGTTTCACTGGACAAGGCCGTAGATGAGTTTACGAGGCTTATCGATAGCGGTAAAATAGATAAAGCTGAGCCGGCTGTAATATTAAAAGCGGTGGGTGAAATGATTTTTTCTATGGTAAATGTATCCGGAATTGTAAAAGTCAATCCTGAAGAGGCATTGAACTTAGCAACTGATAGATTTATCAAGATGTTTGAAATGCTAGAGCATATAGCTAATGCTCAGGGAAAATCAGTCGATGACCTAAGTTTAACTGAAGCAGATGTCATCTGGCGAGAGATTAAAGAATAATCGTGCTTGGTATTGAAGGAGGATATACAATGAATAAGGCAGAATTGGTGGCTGCAGTTGCAGCAAAAACAAATTTCACTAAGAAAGATGCGGAAGTTGCAATCAATGCATTCCTACAGAGCGTACAGGAAGCTCTTACCGAAGGAGAAAAAGTTCAGCTAATCGGATTTGGTACATTTGAGACAAGAAATAGAAAAGCAAGAGAAGGAAGAAACCCAAGAAAGCCTGAAGAGACAATCAAGATTGCCGCTTCAAAGGCTCCTGTTTTCAAAGCAGGTAAGGCTCTTAAGGATGCTGTAAATAAATAAGCATTGATATTAGGAAGCAGCTCGCATTTGTGGGTTGCTTTTTTCTTTTACCATAAGTTATGAGGCAAGACGCATACATATATATTATATATATGTATATATAAACAAAATCGGAGCAAGCGATAAGATGAGAATAGACAAGTTTCTAAAGAATTCAAGAATAATAAAAAGACGATCTGTGGCAAAAGAAGCGTGTGACGGACAAAGAGTATTTATTAATAATAAGGTGGCAAAGGCGGGAGCAACTGTCGCAGTAGGAGACAGGATAGATATACAGTTCGGCAATAGTAATGTAAGTGTAATAGTAGATGCACTTATAGAGTCTGCAAAGAAAGAAGACGCTACCAATATGTATCACGCAATTAACTGATGCAAGCAAAATATGCGTAGCAAAAAATGCTGAAAAGGAATTGACAAGAAAGTAAAAGCTGTGTTAATATAGTCAAGCTGTCGGATATGACAGCAACATCATTCTAAAAATTCTAAAAAAAGAATAAATAGTTCTTGACAATAGAATTTAGAAATGATAATATTGATAAGCTGTCACGCGAAAGCGTGTGGCGAAAACCATTTGAAAAAGTTAGAAAAAGAATGAAAAAGTTCTTGACATAACAGAGTAAAAATGGTAATATGATTAAGCTGTCAAACAAGGCAGCGAGAACCTAGAAAAC
>JAXFOY010000015.1:0-224349 GCA_034180045.1 Eubacterium sp. | reverse complement strand
ACATTGTTTAGTAAGGTTTAATCCGGTGACAATAGCGAAGAGGTCACACCTGTTCCCATCTCGAACACAGTAGTTAAGCTCTTCAGCGCCGACAATACCTGGTGGGTGACTGCCCGGGAAGATAGGACGTTGCCGGTTTATCAGACAGACTGCATTACAGTCTGTCTTTGTGGCTCCATGGTCAAGTGGTTAAGACACCGCCCTTTCACGGCGGTAACACGAGTTCGAGTCTCGTTGGAGTCACCAAATTTGCGCGATTGGCGGAATTGGCAGACGCACTAGATTTAGGTTCTAGCGGGAGACCGTAGGGGTTCAAGTCCCTTATCGCGCACCAAAGACTACGTAATGTAGTCTTTTTTTATTTTAACCATTCAATTTTAGCTTTTACTATAACCCGATAATAGCCCGCTAAATAACTATATTTCTTTTATGTATACTCTTGGCGGTCTGGAAGAAAGACGACAAATTATATCATTTTTATTTGTTCCGACAAGTTCACTCGCTTCCTGAATTGTCATTGATCCGTCAAGACCGTTTCCGTATATGATAGCTTCATCGCCTTCTGATACCCCGGGTATTTCAGTTACATCGGCTATAACTTGATCCATGCAAAGCACGCCGATGAGCTTGGCTTTTTGTCCGCGTATGATTACATAGCCTTTATCGCGCATTTGTCTAGGATAGCCGTCGGCATAGCCAAAGGGGAGTGTAGCAATAGTACTGTCTTTTTCCGCTTTCCAAAGATAGTCATATCCGACGCCTTCGCCTTTAGTGATTTTATGTATTTGAGATATTGCAGTTGTAAATGTAATTGCACTTTCAACATTAATGCTGCCCTTGTGGAAGCCTTTCATACCATAAATAAGCGCACCGGGTCTAACCATATTCATTCTAAATTCGGGACTATCTACACAGGCAATACTATCTGCGATATGTTTGTACTTAAACTTATATCCTCTATCTTCTATTAATTTTATGAACTTGCAAAGTTTTTCGAACTGTTTTTTATCGCTGTCATCATCGGCAAGTGCCAGGTGTGAAAATATTCCCTCAACATTTATATCAGGCAGAGAAAACATTCTTTCTACATCGTCAGCAAAGTTCTTATCCGGATAATTGCCTAATCTGTGAAATCCTGTATCAACTTTTATGTGAAGTTTGGATATGCGACCCAAATCGCCTGAAAGCTCTGAAATTAATTTTGCTTGATGAAGTGAAAAAACTGTTTGTGTGATACCAAGTTCAACCACTTTATGTAAATATCTGTCAGGTGTATGGCCTAAAATGAATACGGGAAATTCGGGATATGCGGTTTTTAGCTCTATTGCTTCGGTCAAAGTTGCAACAGCCAGATATTCGGCACCGTTTTCTACAAGAACAGGTGCAAGCGCAAGAGCACCAAGACCGTAGGCATTTGCTTTGATAACAGCCATAACGGATACATCTTTACCCATAAGCTTTTTGATTGCCTTCATATTTTCGGCAATTTGGTCTAAATTGACAACTATTTTTGTATCTCTATATATTTTATCAATATGCATTTTATTTCTCCTAAAGATTATGTATAACTTCGTTGATTAACTTTGATGCAAATATCTGAGCAAAGAGAGCTATTTCCGTATAGTTAAACTTATTATTTTCTTTTATAATCAGATAGTCGTTGTTAAAACCGGGCAAATTGAAACTTGAAAGATGTTTTTCTTCAACTAAGTTAGTTAAATCAAAGTATGCCGAACCGACTATCGACTCGCAAGGGATTTCTATTATATACTCGGAAGTCAGTTTAGTCATGCTTAAACTGTATGGTGATTCCGGTGACGGGAAGGAAATGTAATCTATCGCAGGAAATGCATACCCTTTTATGAACAGTGTGCTTTTTTTATAATCAATCTTTCCTATATATCCGCCGACATGAGGCATGCCTTGATGGCAAATTGCTTTGGCAAAATCGGAATGCTTAACGAGTTTTACAAGTTGAAAGAGCTGTCTTATGTCATCGCTATTATGTAAAAGTATCTGTGAAAGAATATTTGGAGAGTGGGTGGCTTGGTATTGTGAATATAATTCTACGCTTTCCCCTCCACTTATTTTATCTTCTCTTGCATCAGAAAGACCGGCAAATACTTCAAGTGATTTTTGACTCATACTTTTTATAAGTTTAGGTAAGTCTGAATAATATTTCATTATTATAAATAAATCAAAATTAAATATCTGCGTAAATTTGAGGTTATATTTTTCTGATCTTTTGTTTAGAAAGGGGATGTCAAACATCCTGCCGTTGTATGTGATTATATAATCCACTTCCCTGATTAAATTGTCTGTTTCGATAATTATTTCTTTTTCTTCTTGAGGTGTTTCGGCAAATAGTTGATGTAAGTATGTATTTTTTCCATCGAATACAATTAGGCCGACTAGTATAATTGAACTGAAATTTGGTGATAATCCGGTGGTTTCTATATCTAAAACGGCAAATTTCTTGTTTTTGAAGAACAAATCAAAAATTATCGGAAACTCAGGTAAATAATTTATCTTTTCTTTTATCTTTTTCATCTGTACCTCTATACGAATCAATACATCAATATTTTTAATATTTTCATTATACCACAATAATGAAGAACAAAAAAACAAAAGAGACCTAAAAAGGTCTCTTTTGTTAAAAAGGGGTATTGGGATTAGAGATTAAGAGGTTATCAGGGGGATAACCCTAATAATTATTATATATATTTATTTATAAAAATCAAGTGTTTTTTGCATAATTATAGATAATTAAAATTTTCACAGGCGAGGACTTTTCATTACGAAAAACAATTTATTTTCTTTGAAAACAACAATTTGCATTTTTCATTTGTAAACTTATGATATAATATAAAAAAATTGAGTGGAGGTCGCAGAGTGGTATTTGAGGAAAAGACACTGAGTTCAAAGCGAATATATGAAGGCAGGATTCTGAACTTAAGATGTGATGAAGTGACATCGATAAACGGCACATCTGTGAGAGAAATAGTGGAGCATAATGGAGGTTCGGCTATTGCTGCAATCACAAGTGAAAATAAACTGGTTATGGTTAAACAATTCAGAAAGCCGTCTAATAAGATTATGCTTGAGGTTCCGGCAGGGAAAAGAGAGCAAGATGAAACGGGGGAGTCCGTAGCCAGAAGAGAACTTCGTGAGGAAACCGGATATACGGCAGACAAGATGACGCTTATGACGCAAATATATACCTCTGTCGGCTACTCAGAAGAACGCCTGGATATTTTTCTAGCCGAAGGATTAACTGCCGGCAAAACGCAATTTGATGACAATGAAGCTATAGATATACTGGAGATTCCACTTGAGGAACTTGTTGACATGGTATTGACCGGAAAAATAGAGGACGCAAAGAGCATTATAGCTATTATGATGGTTGCAGAAACTGTAAAAAGGAGAAATCATGAAAAAAATTGATGCCTTTCTAAAATACCTAAAGGAAAACAAGAATGCATCTGATAATACTTTGATTGCATACGGCAGAGACATCAGAGCGTTTGAAAAATATATGTCGGAAAAACATAGCGATATTTTAAGCGCTACTCAAACGGATGTTTTGTCATATATAATGCAGTTAAGTAAAAACGGAAAATCAAGGTCAACGACTAACAGAAAACTTGCCTCACTCAGAGCTTTTTTTGACTTTAATATAAAGGCGAATCAAATATCAATAAATCCAACTGACGATATAAAAACGCCGAGGGCCGAAAGAAAAGAGATAGATTATCTGAGCATATCCGAGGTAGAAGAATTAATTAAGCAACCGAGTGACAGCATAAAGGGCTACAGAGACAGGGCTATTTTGGAAGTGCTGTACGGGACAGGGATACGCGTTATGGAACTTATTGATATGAACACAGAAGATATCAATTTGCGTATGGGCTTTATAACCTGTCAGGGAATTCACGGCAAGGCGAGAATTGTTCCCCTTGGCAAATATGCAAAAGAAGCAATGAAGAAATATATGGAAATCAGTATGCCGAGTCTTTTGAAAAAAAAGCAAAATGACGACTTAAAGTCAGCACTTTTCGTAAATTATATGGGTGAAAGATTCACAAGGCAAGGTCTTTGGAAAATCTTAAAGCAGTATGGAAAGGCTGTTGGTATGGAGGACAGGATAACTCCGCATATTTTAAGAACTTCGTTTGCCGTCCACATGATTCAAAACGGTGCGGATTTGAAGACTTTGCAAGAGCTTTTAGGCTATGACGATATGCAAGCTCTTCAGGTATTTATGCAGCTTTCAAAGAGCAGAATTAAGGATGTTTATGACAGAACGCACCCAAGAGCATAGGAGGTCCATAGATATTATGAATTAGTAAACCCGGCAACATCTGCAACATCCACAAAATACAGGGAAACAGCGTTAAATTTGTTTTTTTGCTTGCAATAAATTTTACTTAATGGTAGAATATTTAAGTTAGTACGGGTGGTCCTCTGTTTACAGAAGTAGCATGAACACCTTGGAGGGAAAGGAGGAACCCAATCAATGAATATTTTAGATTCAGTTGCTCAGGATTATCTCAAGAAGGAGATCCCTGCATTTAATGTTGGAGACCAGGTAAAGGTACACATTAAAATTAAAGAAGGTACAAGAGAAAGAATTCAGATTTTCGAAGGCTTTGTTTTGAAGAAACAAAACGGAGGAATCGGAGCTACATTCACCGTTAGAAAGATTGCTTCCGGTGTAGGCGTAGAGAAGACTTTCCCAATCCACTCACCATGGGTAGAAAAAATCGAAGTTGTTAGAGAAGGTAAGGTTAGAAGAGCCAGACTTCACTACATGCGTGGCAGAACCGGTAAGGCTGCAAAGATCAAGACTAAATAAGAATGATCACAAAGGACACCCGAGGGGTGTCCTTTTTACTAACGAATTTGCGGGCTGGCAGTAACAAAATATTGAAAGAGGTTTGAAATGTCATTAGAGAATATAAACTGGTATCCGGGGCATATGAAGAAAACGAGAGAGCTTATTGCAAGCAATCTCAAACTTGTTGATATGGTTATAGAAGTCATAGATGCAAGAATTCCGATTTCAAGCAGAAATCCGGTTATAGATGAGCTGACTGAAGGAAAGCCCAGGACCATTATTTTGAACAAGAGCGACCTGGCTGACAGACAAGAGACTATTAGATGGAGTGAATATTTCAGCAAAAGCGGAGCAAAAGTAATGTCTTTGGATTCAATGAGAGGCGCAGGCATAAAGGATTTGCTCACTTTGATGGGAAATATAGAAGATGAACTTAATGTTGGCAGAACGCTGAAAAAGAATCTCAGGCTTATGATTGTAGGAGTTCCTAATGTTGGAAAATCATCACTTATTAATCGTCTGACAGGCAAAAAAAGTACTAAAACAGGTGACAAACCGGGAGTGACAAAAGGAAAGCAGTGGCTTACTTTGAGTAACGGAATGCAGCTTCTTGATACTCCGGGTATATTGTGGCCAAAGTTTGAAGATGAGTCGGTTGGAATCAAGCTTGCTTTTTGCGGTTCAATTAAAGATGAAATTTTGGATGTGGAAACTTTAGCGTTGAGGTTGATTGAAGTACTTCAAAACGAATATCCTAAGCTTCTCATCAGCAGATATAAACTAGATGAAATTTCTGAAGAAGGTATTGTAAATATGGATAATATTGCCCTTAACAGGGGGTTTATATTATCAAAGGGCAGAATTGACTACAGTCGCTGTGCAAGGACTGTATTAGACGAGTTTAGAGCCGGACAGATAGGCAAGATAACTTTAGAAAAGGTGGGATTATAGTGACAAAGGCGGAAAGACTTGAACTTGCAAAGAAGAGAGCTGAAGAACTTAAAGTTTTGGAAGCTGAGGTAAGAACGAAGGGTTTTACGATGATTGCCGGTGTCGATGAGGTCGGAAGGGGACCGCTTGCAGGTCCGGTTGTCGCCGCTGCGTGCGTTTTTAGCAAGGATGTAGATATCATAGGGATAGACGATTCGAAGAAGCTGAGCGAAAAGAAACGCGAGTCGCTATATGAGAAGATTTTGGAAAAATGTTTAGCTTACGGAATAGGTCAGGTAAGCTGTGAAGTTATCGACAGAATTAATATTTTAGAAGCAACTAAACTTGCTATGAAAGAGGCTGTGTCCAAAGCAGATGAAATGCTGCTAAGAAGCGGACGAGAAAAAATTGATTTTGTAATGTTTGATGCCATAGAAATAAAAGAACTTGATAAAGCTCAAATGTCAATTATCAAAGGGGACCAAAAGAGTTTATCCATTGCGGCGGCATCTATTATAGCTAAAGTAACAAGGGATAGATTAATGAAGAAATATGCAATTTCATATCCGGGATATGACTTTGAGTCAAACAAGGGTTACGGAACAAAGGCTCATTATCGAGGTATAAAGGAGTATGGAATAACTGAAATACATAGAAAAAGCTTTTTAAGAAATTTGGATGAACATTAGAATATCAAAAGCCGCCAAACGGTTTTTTAATGATAAACCCCCGCATTAAATGATATGTGTCCGGAACTTTGGGTACATACCATAAACGCGGGGTTGTTTTTTTTAGTTTTGACTTATATTGTTTATGTCCTTTGAGGCACTTAGCATCATTTCAAGCGAATTGTCATTAAAGAAAGTATTCGCATTATATAGAAATAATACATCGGTGATTTTATGAGCTTTTATAATTTCACCTATATCATCAAAGAAGTATCTCGGGTCAACGACTACTATTTCTCTATAGTCTTGTGATATGAACGGAATAAAGCTGTTTGCATAAGAATCTTTTATAAGAAGAAGTCTCTTCTGGGATGCAACAGGAGTTTTTATACTGTAAATAGGGTGGTTACTGCCGCCAAACACAGTATATGTATCTTTTTTATTCAGATTATCAAGTTGGTAGAACTCAGTTGTCTTTTTCTTTGAATCTGAGTAGAAAATAACACTGTTCTTGTAATCTTGTCCGGGTTTTGGAAGAAATATTTTAATTTTGTCGTTTAAGCCGTTAGTAAAGCCGCTTTTTGATGACAATGTACCTCTAAAATCGTTTTTTACAACAAGAGGCTCATATTGAATGTTGCTGGTAAATTTCTTTTTTTTGTGAAACTCGCCATATGCCAGATATGCTCCGTCTGTAGTCCAGTGATGGTCAGTATGATAATAGAGTTCCGTTTTTGCTTTTTGCTTTTCGAATTCAGACCTAACATCTATAGGTTCGATTTCAAGAGACTTTAATGTTTGAAAAAAATCATCAATTTGTTTATTTTGATTTTCTGTCACAGCAAATAGAGGCAACTTATCTGAGAGTATATTTGCAGCATTTGGCACAAGCATAAAATCCATCTGAATATCAGGATAACATTTTTTGAAGTTTGAAAGCGAGTCGATGTTGTTACGCATCTTCTTTTTGTTCACTTTGCTTATGTCCTCCATCAAATAGTTATCGCTGCAATTAAATACATTATTTGATTTGCTTATTAAAAGGGCAGAATCAAATGACGATTTTATCTTTATGAAGTGATTTCTAAGCAAAAATTGATCCGCTGCGTAGGACTCTATCTTTGATTCGAAGCGACCGTCAATATAACTGGTAAAACTTAATTTCGGCATCATCTGTAACATTCGATTTTCTTCTGCTGAAAATTTCTTATCAGGAAGAAATATATTTAGGAGCATCACAGAGACAAGTATGATAGGAAAAATAAATCCAAATATTTTTGCGGTTTTATGGTTCATATTTGCTCCATCCTAAAATCTGAAATATAAAAACGGATTATATGTACTAAAAATCAAATAAGCTACAGAAATAGCGAAGATGGCTAAAAGACTTAAAATGGCAAACACATTGCTGCTTTTGCTCAGAAGTCTGTAGCTTTCGTTAGGTTTCGGATGAGACAACACGCAAGCCATAGCTATTAATATGAAGTTTGATTTTAATATGTACATGAAGTTTGCATTTACAAGCGGTAATTTGCCCAGTGCGAACATTTTAGCGAGGTAGCTGATTGCGGCACCAAGGCTGTCACTGAAGAAAAATACCCATGCAATTATGACTATCAGCATAGTTATAAAATGGCGAAGCAGACTAGGCATACGCTCCATATGCTTTGCAAATACATATTTTTCGGCAATCAGAAAAATACAGTAGTAAAGTCCCCAAGCGACAAAGTTCCAACTGGCACCATGCCAAAGTCCGGTAAGTGTCCAAATTATGAGAAGGTTAAGTATATGCCGTGATTTTCCAACCCTGTTACCGCCTAGAGGGATATAAAGGTATTCTTTGAACCATGTACTCAAGGAGATATGCCATCTGCGCCAAAATTCCGTAACGGATTTTGATATGTACGGATAATTGAAGTTTTCCATGAAATTAAAGCCAAACATCTTGCCAAGCCCTATGGCCATGTCAGAATATCCGCTAAAATCAAAATATATTTGGAGCGTAAATGCTATGGCTCCGAGCCATGATGTTAATACGGAGCTGTCCGTCCCCATAGATAAAATATCGGTATGCAGAGCACCCATATTGTTTGCGATTATCACTTTCTTTGCAAGTCCGAGTATAAACCTTGCGCTCCCTTCGCCTATTAAGGCAGGGGATATGTTTCTTTCTTCCAATTCATCTGCTATATCCCTATATTTTACGATAGGACCTGCGATAAGCTGAGGGAAAAGTGAAAGGTAAAGCCCGAATTTGAACGGGTCACGCTGCGCACAGGTATCGCCGCGGTATACATCTATAATGTATGACATGGCTTGGAAGGTGTAAAACGAAATGCCTATAGGTAATGGTAATGCCGTATATGAAATTGATGTTCCCAAAAGGGCATTGATTGTTTCAATTATAAATCCATAGTATTTAAAAAATGAAAGTATGAATACATTTACAACTATGGTAAATATAAGTGTTGTTTTACGTCCGAAATACTTTTCTTTTTCTATATCAAGTGCCATGGACCAGTTAAAGACAATGCTGAAAATCATCAAAAATACGTAGACCGGTTCACCCCAACTGTAAAATATCAGGCTAGCTGTGAGTAATACATAATTTTTGATTTTAAGCGGTACAGCAAAATATATTACCAACAAAATCGGTAAAAAAGTGAAAAGAAAGAAGATGCTACTGAATAGCATTACGGAACACCTCCTCTATTTTTTGAATGTCATCTCCCACGTAGTAAAGAAGGTAGGTGCCTTTTTGAATAATTAAAGCATTATCCAGTTGTGATACCTGCTTTGGACCATAGCTTTCAAATGTCTTATGTTGATTTGAAATTCTTTTTTCTATGCTGTCACGAAATTCATTGAGATTGTTATGCGATTTCACTTTAATGACGAGCAACTCTTCAACGCTCAATGCTTCTGAACTTTTATAATAGAAATAACCGTCTATACTTGACGGGTCGATTTCCATAAAATGCATAAGGTCTCGATCCATACACTTCTTTAGTTTTTGTTCCTTAAGGCATTTGGACATCGACTTTTCTATTTTTGAGACAGGTATATCCTTGGCGCTTTGTCCTATGTAGGCAAAGCTGAGAAACGCTGCCAAAACAATCATAAATACAAATTTTTTTTTCACTATTTGAGACCTGCTTTCTCCTGCATAAGATCAAGCCAAATTGTATAGTATGCAGGCTGAACATGTATTCCGTCAGCGGCATAAAGAGAAGGATCTTTTTCCAGAATTTGTGAGGTTTCGATATATGTAATTTTAAGCTTTTTACACATTGCCTTGATTTCTTTATTGAATTTACTGTAGTTACCCAGAATTTTATTCGTTTCCACAGCCGAACTGTCGGGTTTGCTTATTCCGTTTACATATATTTTGGTTTTAGGTGAACTTTTTTGGAATTTCTTTATCAAGCTTGTGTAATCTTTGATGAAATCTTCGGCATTGCCCGTGTAATTACCCATATCGTTCATACCGTATGAGAAGAAAACAGCTTTTGGATAAGTTGCGGCTGCCTTATCAAACATAGCACCGCCTTTGCTTACCGCATCGCCTATCTCTGAAAATACCTGTTCGGCTCCAAGAAATCCGTAAACGGAAAGCCCTTCTGTAATCGAGTCGCCGACAATAGCACAATTGCTGAAAATCATTCTGTAGTTTTTTTCTTTGCTCTGATTGCCGTTTTCTATTGCTTCGAGTTTTTGTAATTCCGCTTCTATATCTACAACCGTTGAAAAGTTGAATTTAGCAACTTTCTCAACATTTTTTTGTATTTCCTGTTTTGATATATTTGCATTATGATTTTTCTTAATCAAATTAAATATAAATACCGATATTAGAACTAATATTGCGAGTAAAATAATAAACGCACGCAATTTCAGTTTGCCCTTTTTTGAACTATATGTAATAGTCTTCATGAAGTACCGCCTAACCTAAATTGTATATAACATAAAATTACATAATATATCATATCAAAATGGTGCATAAAATCAATCTTTATTTAGTATGAATTTGTTTCAAATAAGTTTGAATTTAACATATATAAATGTTGTCTATAAAAGCAATTTTGCTTGAAAATATAAGGGAATTGCGGTATTATTATATATGTATTTCTATTGCAATTTTTAGTTTTTATTAAATGAAAGGATCTTTAATAAATGGAATATAATTTGGCTAAAACTTATGACCCGAAATCTTTTGAAAAGAGGATTTATGATATGTGGGAGAAAAACGGCGCATTTAAGGCTGAGACTGATAGCAGCAAAAAGCCTTATACGATTGTTATGCCGCCTCCTAATATAACAGGACAGTTACATATGGGACATGCCCTTGATCATACACTTCAGGATGTTTTAATTAGATTTAAGAGAATGCAAGGGTATAATGCTCTGTGGCTGCCGGGGTCCGACCATGCCAGCATTGCAACAGAAGTAAAGGTTGTAAATAAAATTAGAGAAGACGAGGGCAAAGAGAAGGAAGAGATAGGAAGAGAAGAATTCCTTAAACGTGCCTGGGCTTGGAAGGAAGAATACGGTGGTCGTATTACACAACAGTGCCGCAGGCTTGGTGACTCATGCGACTGGTCCAGAGAACGCTTTACCATGGACGAAGGTTGCAGCAAAGCGGTAAGGCACTTCTTCGTAGAATTGTACAAAAAAGGTCTGATATATCGCGGGCATCGTTTGATAAATTGGTGTCCTCAATGCGGCACATCTCTTTCGGATGCAGAAGTTGAACATTCAGACCAAAATGGGAAGTATTGGTATTTCCGCTATCCTGCCGCCGAGGATGGCGGACCTGATATTACGGTTGCCACATCAAGACCTGAGACAATGTTCGGAGATGTAGCTATTGCAGTAAACCCTGAGGATGAAAGATATAAGGATATAATAGGCAAGAAAGTTATTTTGCCTATAGTCGGCAGAGAAATCCCTGTTATAGCAGATGCCTATCCCGATCCGGAAAAGGGAACAGGTGCGGTAAAGATTACTCCGGCACATGATCCTAATGACTTTGAAGTCGGAATGCGTGCTAATCTTGAATCTATCGAATGCATGGACAGCAAAGCATGTATGACGGAAACCGCCGGTAAATATGCGGGAATGGACAGGTATGAGTGCCGTAAGAAGTGGGTTGAAGAACTGGACGAGGCAGGGTATCTGGTAAAGACTGAAGATATTACCATACCCGTTGGTGAATGCTACAGATGTCATACGCCTATAGAACCTATGTTATCAGAACAGTGGTTTGTAAAAATGCAGGAGCTTGCAAAGCCTGCTGTCGATGTGCTGAACAAAGGTGAATTAAAGCTGATTCCAGATAGATTTGATAAGATATATATGCACTGGCTCGATGAGATTAGAGACTGGTGTATTTCAAGACAGCTATGGTGGGGCCACAGAATTCCGGCATGGTATTGTGACGATTGCGGAGAAATCATAGTTAGTGAAAACGATGTTCACAAATGTCCAAAATGCGGAAGTGAAAAAATAAGACAAGATGACGATGTGCTCGACACCTGGTTCTCATCGGCATTATGGCCTTTTTCAACTCTCGGCTGGCCTGACAAAACGGATGATTTGAAGTATTTTTATCCGACAAATGTTTTGGTCACAGGATATGACATTATTTTCTTTTGGGTAATTCGTATGGTCTTTTCTTCATGTGAAGCTATGGATAATATCCCTTTTGAGCATGTGTATATTCATGGACTGGTTAGAGATGCCGATGGCAGAAAAATGAGCAAATCTCTCGGAAACGGTATAGATCCTCTGGAAAAAATAGATGAATTCGGTGCAGATGCGCTTAGATTTATGCTTGCTACAGGTATAACGCCGGGTAACGATATGAGGTTCAAAGCCGAAAAGCTGGAATCAGCAAGAAACTTTGCAAATAAACTTTGGAACGCATCTCGTTTTGTGATTATGAATATCAAGGACGAAGACGGAAACTTCCTGCCGATGACGGATTTGAAAAAAGCAGAGCTGAAGGATGAAGAAAAGTGGTTATTTGATAAGCTTGCAGAAGCAACGCAATATATCAATAATGCTTTTGAAAGATTCGATTTAGCGCTTGCGGGACAAAAGGTTTACGACATAATTTGGAATGAATTTTGCGACTGGTATATAGAACTTGTAAAGAAAAGACTTTGGTCG
Organism: Eubacterium sp.; assembly: GCA_034180045.1. Classification (GTDB taxonomy): domain Bacteria; phylum Bacillota; class Clostridia; order Peptostreptococcales; family Anaerovoracaceae; genus Eubacterium_B. The sequence goes on along the minus strand of JAXFOY010000015.1, from coordinate 211,746 downwards.
GACGACGAAGAAGACAAAATGCTAGTCAGATCGGCACTTGTAAAGGCTCTTAAGGATATGCTTAAGCTGCTGCATCCGTTTATGCCGTTCATAACAGAAGAAATATGGAGTTTTCTGCCTCATTCGGAGGATAATTGTTTGCTCATAACCTCGCAATGGCCGGTAAATGATGAAGCTTTATATCCGGAAGAAACGAAGAGAGTCGAGCTTGCCATGGAGGCAATCAGAGCAATCAGAAACATTCGCGCAGAAGTTGAAGCCGCACCGAGCAGAAAACTCACTGCGGTTATGGTTGCAGAGCCCGAAGCTTTCGAAAGTATAAAAGCATGTGAAAGATATATTAAAGATTTGGCAAATATTACCGAAATCTCATTTACCACCGATAAAACCGATGCGCCAAAGGACAACATGAGTGCCATCATAACCGGAGTGGAGATACTCATACCTATGGACGATTTAATTGATTATAGTGCCGAATATTCAAGGCTTCAAAAAGAAATGAAAAGACTCGAAGGTGAAGTTAAAAGGGCATCGTCAAAGCTATCTAACGAAGGATTTGTATCAAAGGCTCCTGCTGCACTTATAGAATCGGAGAGAAAGAAGCTCGCTGAATATGAACAGCAGTTGAGCAAAGTAAAGACAAATCTGACCACAGTAGAAAATAAGCTGAAATAATCAGCGCTCAACGGTTATATTAGGAGGAGCTAGGGATGTCAATAAAAAATAAGGTCATACTTTTTTATAACCATCGTTCCGGCAACGGAATGTTTAAGAATAATCTCGATAAGATAATTTCAAGGTACCAAAAAGCGGGCAAATTAGTAATTCCTATACGAGCGGGAGAAAATAGTTTGGAAGACTTTCTTTCAAGCTTGGATAAGGTCACCTATAAGGACGAATTTTATCAAATTCTGGTGGCAGGCGGAGACGGAACGATTAATATCTGTGTAAATGCAATGATAAATAACGGTATTGATCTTCCGCTTGGAGTGCTTCCGGCAGGTACGGCAAACGATTTTGCCTATTATTTTGACTTACCGAATAATATTGATAAGATGCTGGATATTACGCTGGGCGAAAAAGTTACATATGCGGATGTCGGAGTTGTAAACGGAAGATATTTTATAAATGTCGCAGCAATAGGACAGGTTGTTGATGTCAGTCAGAAAACGGATCCGGTCCTAAAAAATTCCATAGGGGTTTTGGCATATTATCTTAAGGGACTTTCTGAAATTGCGGATTTGAAGCCTCTAAAGGTGAAACTCATAACTGATAAGAAAATATACGATGAACAGATGTACTTTATGGTTGTTATGAACGGGAAGTCCGCAGGTGGCTTCAAACTTATTTCGCCACACTCGGAAATAAATGACGGGCTTCTTGATGTAATAATGTTCAGACCTATGAGTATGGTTGAGATGCCGCATATTTTCGTGAAGATATTACAGGGTAAACACGGCTCAAGCAAGAAAGTATTACATTTCAAAACAGATTATCTAAAAATTGAATCTGATGAAGATATACCTACGGATATTGACGGTGAGCACGGGAAAAAACTGCCTTTGACTTTTTCGGTTCTTCACAAGAAGCTTAGAATTTTAACAGCAGAAGATAATATGGGAATTAAAGAAAACGATGAATAAGATTCCTGAAGTTAGAATTGCATCAGAACAAAAATCAAATATAGATTACGATAAATTTCTTCAGGTAGTTCTTGAAATAGGCGAACAGATGCTTGTTGCAGGAGCTGAGGTAAACAGAGTTGAAAATAGCATTCTAAGACTCTGTCAAAGCTATGATTGTAAGAGAATAAATGTTTTTATAATCACTTCAAATATGCAGGTGACTATGGAAACTCCTGAAGGCAATATTTGTACACAGATAAGACGTGTTGATAAGCATAATGTGAATTTTGACAGACTCGACTATCTAAATGACCTTTCAAGAAAAGTATGTGAAAGAAAATATACGGTTGAAGAAATAAACGTCGAATTGAATAAAATAATGGAAAGACCTGAAGCCAGCCTTAAGAGGACTATTTTTGCAAGCATGCTTGTGAGCTCAGGTTTTGCCGTGTTCTTTAGCGGAAATCTAAAAGATTGCATTTCCGCCGCCTTAATGGGTACAGTAATAGCTCTGTTAAATAAGTTCATCTTCAAAAATGAGACTAATCAATTTGTCAGCAATTTTGCAATCTCACTTATTTCGGGATTTACAGCGATAGTTCTGGTAAAATTAAATATCGGCGTCAACATTAATATAATTATGATTGCAGGGATAATGCTTTTAATACCGGGAATCGCAATGACAAATTCCATAAGGGATATGCTTACCGGAGATATCGCCACAGGAACACTGAGGCTGCTTAATTCTCTAATGCTTGCGACAGCCATAGCTTCAGGATTTGCTCTTTCGATTATTTTGGGAGGCAGAATACTATGATTATAGAACTTATAGCTGCTTTTGCCGGATCAATCGGATTTGCGATGATTCTTAACATGAAACACAAACAGGTTTTCTTTGCAGGTCTTGGAGGAATTTTGAGCTGGGGAGTATACCTTGTTGTATATCACTTTGTTGGAAGTTATTTTATATCAAATTTTTTGGCAGCGGTTTTTGTGGCAGTCTATGCGGAGATTATGGCAAGAGTCAATAGAGCACCTACTACCATATTTTTGACAGCGGCTGCTGTACCGCTTATTCCGGGAAGAAATTTATACGAAACCATGTACGGAATCGTTACGGAAAATTATGCGAGTGCAAGGATAAACGGTGTGACAACACTTGTAATTGCACTAGCAATAGGATTGGGATTTGTTTTTGTAACAGTTATTTTTAATTTTGTTAATCGCTATAATAGCAGAGGGAGCAGAAGAAATGTTTGATAAATTTGGAAACGATAGTAATACATATAATCTTGATAACTTTGAGTTTATAGCGCAGAGATCTCCTGTGGTAGCTGAGTTAATCAAAAAAGAATATGAACGTCAGAGAGATAATATAGAACTTATAGCTTCGGAAAACTACTGTTCGGAAGCTGTTTTGGCGGCTTGCGGCAGTTGCTTGTCATGGAAATATGCGGAAGGATACCCCTATGATAGAACTAGTGGAAATAAGGGTAGATATTATGGCGGAACAAAGTTCGTAGATGAACTTGAGGAATACTGTTGTGATAAATGGCGTGAGGTGTTTAAGACTGATTATCATGTAAATGTGCAGCCTCATAGTGGCTCTCAGGCTAACTTTGCGGCATATAAGGCTGTTCTTTCTCCGGGTGATACTATTTTAGCTATGTCACTTGATAACGGCGGGCATTTGACTCATGGGTCAGCGGTTAATTTTAGCGGTAAACTGTACAACGTTGTTTTTTATGATGTAGACGAAAACGGCATAATAGATATGGCTGATGTACAGGCAAAGGCGAATGAATATAAGCCTAAGTTAATTCTTGCCGGCGCATCTGCATATGCCAGAACTATTGATTTTGAAGCTTTTTCTAAAATTGCTAAGTCTGTTGATGCTTTGTTTATGGTAGATATGGCGCATATAGCAGGACTGATTGCTGCGGAAGAGCACAATTCACCGTTTGGATATGCCGATATCGTGACTACAACTACACATAAAACTTTGCGAGGACCTCGCGGAGGAATGATTTTTGCGAGACCGGAACTGGCAAAAAAAATCGACAGCGCCGTATTCCCTTATGCACAAGGCGGTCCGCTGGAACACATAATTGCGGCAAAGGCAATATGTGCGGAAGAAGCACTAAGACCGGATTTTAAGGAGTATCAACATCAGGTCGTACTTAACTGTGCGGCATTTGCAGATGAATTTATAAAATTGGGATATAAGGTTGTAACCGGAGGAACGGACAACCATGTATTCCTAATTGATTTATCAGATAAACCGTTTAGCGGTAAAGAACTTCAAAACAGACTTGACGAAAACCATATTACCCTAAATAAAAACTGTGTGCCCGGTGATAAACGTTCCCCGCAAGAAACAAGCGGTGTGCGTGTAGGTACTGCACCTATGACATCTCGAGGATATAGCGAAGATGATTTTCGTAAGGTTGCACGTAAAATAGATGAAATTGTTAAGGAAATGATTCAGGAGCAATAGAATGAAAATTATTTTAGATGGAATGGGTGGAGATAATGCACCTAAGGCGATAGTTGACGGTGCGATTGCCGCTGTTAATGAAATGCCGCACGATATTGTTATAGTAGGGAATGAAGAAGAAATAAACGCATGTCTAAAAGAAGCAAAATACATAGGCGATAGAATAAAAATTGTAGGTGCAAGCCAGGTAATCAGCAATGATGAAGCGCCGGTTAGAGCTGTGAGATCAAAGAAAGATTCTTCGATTGTAAAAGGCATAAATATGGTCAAAAATGGAGAGGGCGATGTTTTTATTTCAGCAGGAAGTACAGGTGCACTGTTAGCGGGCGGTCTTTTCATCTTAGGCAGAATACAAGGAATAGACAGACCTTCACTGGCTACGATATATCCGGTTATAGGAAAAGAACCGTCTCTTCTTACAGATGCCGGTGCAAATGCAGAATGCAAGCCTAATAATCTCCTGGAATTTGCTGTCATGGGCTCTATTTACATGGAAAAGGTTATGGGAAGAGATAACCCGAGTATAGGCCTTGTAAATAACGGCAGTGAAGAAAGTAAAGGGACTACGCTTACAAAAGCAGCACATGAGTTACTCAAAAAAAGCAATCTGAATTTTATTGGTAATGTAGAATCAAGAAATTTACCGGATGGCGCCTGTGATGTTATCGTAGCGGACGGTTTTACAGGAAATGCTTTACTGAAGCTGACTGAAGGCATGGGACTTATGTTTTTGCGTGAGCTAAAAAGACGATTTGTCGCTGATACAAAAAGTAAGTTGGGCGCCTTACTTCTAAAAAAACAACTTTTAGATGTCAAAAAAGAATTTAATTATGCTGAATATGGCGGAGCACCTATTTTAGGTGTTAAAGGTGCGCTTTTGAAAATGCATGGCAGTTCTGATGCACTTGCAGTAAAGCAGACCATAATGAAAGCTATTCCGTATGTAGATGGCAAAGTTGTTGAAATTATTGAGAACTCAGTACTTGAGATAGAAGATATTATAACGGCTGAATAGGGGGAAGTGTTGGTAACTGATATCGAAGCGAAAATTTCATATGTGTTTAATGATAAAAAGTTACTTAAACAAGCTATGACGCACAGTTCATACTCAGGAGAGTTCGGCATGCCGAGCAATGAGCGCCTTGAATTTATAGGCGATGCTTTTTTGGATGCAGTTATCGGACATGACCTTTTCAGAAGGCTTCCGTATGCAAAAGAAGGGGTTTTATCAAAGACAAGAGCTCAAATCGTATGTGCGGAAAGCCTTGCGGCAATCGGAATTAAACTCGGATTAGATAAGGAGATTTTCCTAGGTCACGGTGAAGAAAATAACTCCGGCAGAAATAATAAAAATATCATCGCAGATGCACTTGAAGCTCTTATAGGCGCATTGTATTTGGATGGCGGCTTTATGGTTACGGAGGAGTTTATAGAATTGTTTTTTAATGAAACAATAGATAAGGCAATAGCAGGTGAGCTGAATTTCGACTATAAGTCCAGATTACAGGAGATAATTCAAAAAAAGTACGGAAATACTCCGATTAAATACGCAGTAGTTTCCGAATCAGGACCTGAACACAGAAAGCACTTTAATATACAGGTTGAAATTCAAGGAAAAATTTTGGGATTAGGCGAGGGCAGTACTAAAAAGGAAGCAGAGAAAGAGGCTGCGAAATATGCCCTGCAGAAAGGTGATTTTTAATGTACTTTAAGAGACTGGAGATGCACGGATTTAAGTCATTTGCCGATCCTGTGGTAATTGAGTTTCACGAGGGCATAACATGTATTGTCGGTCCGAACGGCAGCGGTAAAAGCAATATAAGCGATGCGATTCGCTGGGTGCTCGGAGAGCAAAGTCCAAAGGCGCTAAGAGGCGGAAAAATGGAGGAAATAATCTTTGCCGGAACGGCCAGCAGAAAGTCGAGAGGTATGGCAGAGGTTATACTTGTAATTGATAATTCAAGTAAGATTCTGGATATTGACTACAACGAGGTGGCAATCACCAGGAGAATGTACAGGTCAGGCGAGAGCGAGTATCTTATCAATAACAATCCTTGCAGGCTTAGAGACATAAGAGAGCTGATTATGGACACAGGTATCGGTGTTGACGGATACTCTTTGATAGGTCAAGGTAAAATAGCCGACATTGTAAGCACAAAACCCGAAAGCAGAAGAGAAATATTCGAGGAAGCTGCCGGTGTTGTGATGTACAAAAATAGACGAAGCGAGGCAGAAAAAAAACTTGAATCGACATCTGCAAATCTTGAAAGAGTAGATGATATAGTTGCGGAAATTGAGTCAAGAATAGGTACGCTGAAAGATGATAGCCAAAAAGCTAAAGAGTTTATAGAACTTAGAGATAAATATAAGGATATAGAGATAAATATAATCCTAAGAAACATTGAAACTATAGAGAAAAACCATAAGATTTATAACGATGATATAGCAGCGCTTAATCTGGAAATATCAAAGATAAATAAAGAAAATGAAGCTATGCTTTCAAAGTACGATGAATTGACATCTAAGCGTGAAATTCTGGATAAACTTTCAGATGAGACTCGTGATAAGATAATGGAAGCAGTTCAAAGAATAAATGCCGCAACAAGTGAAGGTAAGCTGAGCGAACAGCGGCTTATAGGCATAGAAAATGAAAGCAATATCATCAACACGGATCTTACAGCACTAAAAGAAAAAAAGCTCTCAGAAGAAGAAAATCTTTGTCTTTTGAATGAAGAAAGCGATTTTCTATTAAAGGAAATTGAAAAAGCTAAGCATGTCCTTCAAGAAAAAATCGGTAAATACAATGAATTTGCGTCTAAGCACGCAGAAATGCTAAGCGAAGCGGATGAAGGCAGAAGAAAGATTTTTGATCTTCACAATCAGGTGAGCACAAGCGAAAGTGATGTTAAGGCCTACGAAAACCTCAAAAAAACTCTGTTGAGAAGACAGGGCGAACTGGAGACGATAAAGTTTGAAAACGATAAGTCGGATAAGCTTGTAAACGATAGTCTATCGACTAATTTGAATGAAATCGAAAAGCATGAAAAAAAGACAGTTTCTCTGAAAAAAATACTCAGCGAGCTTGAGGAGAGCATTTCGACTACAAGTAAAAGTATAAAAGAAAAAGAAGAACAGCTGGCGAGAGAGAGACTGGAGGCAGGCAGAATACAGTCAAGACTTCATACAATTGCAGAAATGGAAAGTAATTATGAAGGTTATAACTTTGGCGTAAGAGCCTTGATGAAGCAAAAAATAGACGGTATTACAGGTGTTGCAGCCGAGTTGATGGATGTACCGAAGGGATATGAAATCGCAATAGAAACTGCCATGGGCTCAGCCATGCAAAACATAATTTGTAAAAATGACCTGGCTGCAAAGGCAGGTGTAAAATATCTCAAGGAAAACCGCGCAGGAAGACTGACTTTTTTACCGATAAGTTCGATTAAATATAACAGAGCAAACATAAACTCAAATCTATCTTCAGATAAGGGTTTTGTCGGTATGGCAGTTGATATAATTAAATTTGACAAAGAACTATCGGATATATATGCATACTTACTAGGTAGGGTAGCGATAGTTAAAGATATGGATAGCGCAATCAGGCTTTCGAAAATTTCTCAAGGGCTTAGATTTGTTACACCTGAAGGCGAAGTTGTCAATGCCTCAGGGGCTATCACAGGCGGTTCATATAAGAACAAATCCGCTAACTTGCTTGAGCGAAAGGCAGAGATAAGCGATTTGGATAAGGGGCTTAAAGCCTATAAATCAAGCATTGAAAAAATCAGCGCTGAACTCACCTCATTAAAAGCCAAGCATACAGACGAAAAAGATTTGTATGATGAGCAAAACCGGCAATTCAGAGATTTGAACCTGAAAATCAATGGATTGAAGAGCATGGTTGAATCTGAAAAAATAAGAGTTGAAGAACAATCAAGAAGTTCAAGGCGTGTTGAAAACGAGCTTGCAGATATAGAGAAACAGACTGCTGAGGCAGATGCTTTGATTTCGAATGCCGAAAAAAATATATCGGATATAAAATCCCAAATAGACAGTATTGAAGAACATACAGAGCTTCTGCTTAAGGAAATCGGCAAAGTCAAACGAGAGGCTGAGCTTTCAGGCGAGGATGTGACAAAATCAAGGATAAGTGTAAATGAGTTTGAGACCAGATTCGAAAACCAAACTAAAACAAAGCTTAGAGCGGAAGAACAGCTTGCTTCTATATGCGAACAAATCGAGCTGAAGTCAGGTGCATTGGATAAATTGATAGAGGAGAGGCAGCTGATTTTAGATAGAAGCGAAAAACAGGAGCGCTTAGATGTTTTTGAACGGGAAAAACTTGAACTTGAATCAAGCTTACTTGCAGTCAGCACAGATAGGCAAGACGTTATCTCGCAGATTCAGGAGTTTGACGAGAAACAAAGAAGCGTATCCGCAAGATTAAACACACTTAGAGATAATAAGTACCAACTGGATTTGAAACTCAGCAAAGGTGATGCTCAGCTTGAATCACTAAAAGAGAAACTTTGGGATGAATTTGAAATTACATATGCCCAAGCATTTGATTTCAAAGCGGAGAATTTTGCTTATTCAACAGCTGTTAAGGAAGCCCGTGTTATTAAAAACAGAATCAGAGAATTGGGCGATATAAACATAGGTGCGATTGCCGAATATGAACAGGTATCTGAACGATATGAATTTTTAAGCTCGCAGCGTAGCGATATAAATACGGCTAAAGAAGAACTGTTAAAAATAATTGCAGATATGGATAAAACTATACGCACTAGGTTTAAGGATAACTTTGACAAGGTGGTTGTCAACTTTGAAGCGATTTTTAAGGCTCTTTTCGGCGGCGGATATGCTGAACTTAGACTTGAAGATGAAAATAACCCTTTGAGCAGCGGTATAGAGATTATTGCACAGCCACCCGGGAAAAAACTTCAGAATATAAATTTGATGTCAGGTGGAGAAAAAACGATGACTGCAATTGCTCTTATGTTTGCGGTACTTAAAACGAAACCTACGCCGTTTTGTATTCTCGATGAGGTTGAAGCGGCACTTGACGATAATAATATTGACAGATTTGCAGAATATCTGCGTAATTTCAAAGAAATACAGTTTGCTCTTGTTACGCATCAAAAGGCGACTATGCAACATGCGGATGTGCTTTACGGTGTGACTATGCCTGAGCATGGAATATCAAAATTACTCAGCCTCAGACTTGGCGATGATTTTGAGCTATAGTAAGGAGGAAATATGGCAATTTTAGGAGAAAAGAAAAAAGGCTTTTTCGGTAAGCTTTCTGAACGAATAAGCGATGCGCTGATGTCGCGTGCCACAGTAGATGAGGACATGCTTGAGGAATTAGAAGAGATACTGATTACATCGGATATAGGGATGGACACGACATTGAGAATTATGCAAGATCTCCGTGACCATATTCAAATTAACCACATAACCAAACCGGACAGAGTAAAAGACGCTTTGACAAATGTGATTACGCTCGTTCTCAATAAAGGCGACAGGTGTAAATTGAGCGATAAAACTCCACTTATAATATTGATGATAGGAATCAACGGAGGAGGAAAGACCACATCTATCGCAAAACTTGGTAATATGCTTAAGAATCAGGGTAAGAGCGTACTTTTTGCAGCAGCGGACACCTTTAGAGCGGCGGCGTCTGAACAACTCAAAATCTGGGGAGACAGAGTGGGTGTAAATACAATAATGCATCAAGAGGGTGCTGACCCGTCAGCTGTTATATTTGACGCTATTCAATCGGCAAAGGCAAAAAACATCGATGTTCTTATTTGTGATACGGCAGGCAGACTACAGACCAAAAAGAATCTTATGAACGAACTTGAAAAAATGAATAAGGTTATCACACGTGAATATCCGCAAGCAAGTAGGGAAACCTTGCTTGTATTAGATGCGACAAACGGTAAAAATGCGATTTCTCAGGCAAAGGAATTCAATGATGTTGCCGAGATAACAGGTCTTGTTTTAACAAAGCTTGACGGTACGGCAAAAGGCGGTATTGCAATAACTATAACAGATGAATTTAATATGCCGGTAAAATTTATCGGAGTTGGAGAGGGGCTTGATGACCTTAAGCCGTTTGATCCGAGAGAGTTTGCAGGAGGTATTTTCAGTGAGTAGACCTATAGTTGCGGTAGTCGGAAGACCTAATGTCGGTAAATCTACCTTTTTTAATAAAATCGTAGGAAGAAGAGTTTCCATAGTAGAAGATACACCGGGTGTTACGCGAGACCGTATTTATGCCGAGGCGGAATGGAACGGCATCGGCTTTGATTTAATTGATACAGGCGGTATAGAGCCTGCGAGTAAAGATGTAATTCTGTCACAAATGCGTGAACAGGCGCAGATGGCTATGGATATGGCGGATGTTATCTTATTTATTGTAGACGGCAAAGAAGGTATAACCTCGGCAGACGAGGAAGTGGCAGGGATGTTGCGCAGAACGGGTAAAAAGATAATTTTACTTGTCAATAAAATAGATAATCCGCGCAAGATTCCTGATAATTTCTATGATTTTTATACGCTTGGGCTCGGTGAGCCTATAGCGATTTCATCGGTAAATATGCTCAATCTTGGAGATGTACTCGATGATATAGTAAAGTCGTTTCCTGACAATAAATACGAGGAAACAGACGATATTAAGGTTGCCGTGATAGGAAAGCCTAATGTGGGAAAATCATCTTTAATCAATGCGCTTGTAAATGAAAATCGTGTTATAGTTTCACCTATAGCAGGTACGACAAGAGATGCCATAGATACACCTTTTGAGTGGGAGGACGACAAATATCTATTGATAGATACTGCCGGAATCAGGAGAAAAAGTCGGGTAAATGAGGACATAGAAAGATATAGCGTGATACGCTCCATTGCAGCTATTGAAAGATGTGATGTATGCCTTATTTTGATAGATGCTGAAGAGGGGCTTACAGAGCAGGATAAGAAGATTGCAGGAGAAGCGCATGAGGCAGGAAAAGGCATAGTAGTTGTTGTAAATAAATGGGATTTGATAAAAAAAGAAACAAACACCATGCGAGATTACAGACGCAAAATTGAGTCTGAACTGTTATTCATGTCATATGCTCCCGTTATATTTATCTCAGCATTGCATAAACAAAGACTTACCGAGGTTATGGCTATGGTAAAATTCGTTGCCGAAAAACGTGCGCTGAGAATTCCGACAGGACAGCTAAACAGCTTAATTGCGGATGCGCTTTTGATGAATCAGCCGCCTGCGGATAAAGGAAGAAGATTAAAAATTTACTATGTGTCACAAATAGGGGTAAAGCCGCCGCTATTTGCATTTTCAATAAACGACAGGGAACTTATGCATTTTTCATATGCAAGATATCTTGAGAATAAGATAAGATCCGCCTTTGGCTTTGAAGGTACATCTGTGAAGTTCTTATTTAGAGAAAGAGGAGAAAAGGAACAATAATGATTACTTTTAAGTTTATAGCGCTAATTATATTTTCATATGTTCTGGGCAATATATCTCCATCAACAATTTTAGCTAAGGCAAGAGGTCTTGATATAAAGTCGGAGGGAAGCGGCAATGCGGGTACGACGAATGCATTACGTGTTTTAGGTGCTAAGGCTGCCCTTATAACACTTGTAATAGATATAGGGAAAGGCTTTATGGCGGTATTTGTATCCGGCCTCTTCTTAGGACAGATGCAATGTTCATTTTGTGCACTTGCAGTGTTTTTAGGTCATGTTTGGCCTGTACTGATAAAGTTTAAGGGAGGTAAGGGTGTAGCTACAGCTTTTGGCGCTATACTGGCAGTAAATTGGAAACTGGCTTTAATATGCCTTTTAATAGTTGTATTGATAGTTTTATTGACGAGAATGGTTTCTTTGGGATCCGTTTCAGCGGCAATTGCATTTCCGTTTTTGGCATTCTTTTTAGAGAAGGAATTTATGATTCCGGGGCTGATTATGGCTGCGGTTTTGCTTTATAAGCACAAAGGAAACATACAAAGAATATTAAAAGGCGAGGAAAACAAAATCAGTTTCAGGAGAAAGGAGAGCAAAGGTGAACAAAATTGACAATATAAAAATCACTGTTGTAGGATTTGGCAGCTGGGGAACAGCTCTAGCCGTTTTGCTCGCAAAAAAAGGATATGATGTTACAGTAACAGCCAGGAATATAGATCACCTTGCAGAGGTTGAATTTTTAAGAGTAAATAATAAGTATCTGCCACAGGTGAAAATTCCGGATAATGTGAAATTCGATTCAAATCTTCTTGAAGCTGTTAGCGGGGCAAATATTATTTTATTTGCGGTTCCGTCGCAGCATTTTGGTAATACTCTAAAAAAAGCCGTAGTAAATATCAATAAAGATGCAATTATTGTAAATGTTGCCAAGGGTATTGATAAAAAAAGTCTAAAACGTCTTTCCGACATTGCAAAGGAGATTTTACCTGAAATAAGATATGTTGCTCTTTCAGGACCTTCACACGCGGAAGAAGTAGGCAGAAATATGCCTGCGGGCGTGGTAGCGGCATCTGATGATATGGAAGCCGCCGAGATTATACAGTCTGTATTTATGACGGAGAGATTTAGAGTGTATACACATGATGATGTAATCGGTGTTGAACTGGGCGGAGCACTAAAGAATATTATGGCAATAGGTGCCGGAATCTCCGATGGCTTGGGATATGGTGATAGTGCAAAGGCAGCGCTTATGACAAGAGGAATTGCAGAAATTTCAAGGCTGGGAACAAGTTTGGGGGCAAAGCGGGAAACCTTTGCAGGACTAAGCGGTATCGGAGATCTTATCGTAACTTGTACAAGCGGACACTCAAGAAACAGAAGATGCGGGCTTTTGATAGGTCAAGGTATGTCGCCGAAAGAAGCCTCTGACAGCATAGGCATGGTTGTTGAGGGGATAAGTACTTGTGAGGCGGCTTATAAACTTTCCGTGACTACGGGTGTCGATATGCCTATAACAAGTATAATTCACGCATGCTTGAACGAAGAAATAAGGGCAAAAGATGCTATAGATTTATTAATGAATCGCAGCCCGAAAGATGAACGAAAATAAGTAGGAGGACAGATGTCCAGAACATTTCATATAACAACATTCGGCTGTCAAATGAACGAACACGATTCGGAAGTTATTGACGGCTTGCTTACAGAAAGAGGCTTTAATGCGGTTAAAGAGCGTAAGGATGCCTCTATAGTCATAATTAATACTTGCAGTGTCAGAGATAATGCAGATAAAAGATTCTTTGGGACACTTGGGCAGTTAAAGAAACGAAAGGAGAGCGATTCTTCATTCATTGTCTGTGTGTGCGGATGCATGATGCAGCAGCAAAGAGTCGTTGACACAATCAAGGCGAAATATCCGTGGGTTGACATTATTTTCGGTACCAACAGCATACATCACATTCCCGATTTGATTGAAAAAGTAGTAAGTGAGAAGGAAAAAATAGTTGACATCATTGCAAATACCGACGAAATTGTAGAGGGATTACCGGCAAAGAGGCTGTTTAAGCACAAAGCTTTAGTCAATATTATGTTCGGATGCAATAATTTTTGTACATATTGCATAGTGCCATATACTCGCGGACGAGAAAAAAGTAGAATGCCGGAAGCTATTGTTGAAGAAGTCAGGCTGCTTGTTGCAGATGGGGTTAAGGAAATAATGCTTCTCGGACAGAATGTTAACTCATATAATGGCGATGGAACGAGTTTTGCAGAGCTTTTGAAAATGATAAATGAGGTTGAAGGTCTTAAAAGAATCAGATTTATGACATCAAATCCTAAAGATTTGTCGGATGAATTGATAGAAGCTTTTAGAGTCTGTGACAAACTTTGCCATAGCCTGCATCTTCCCGTGCAGTCGGGCAGCAACGCAGTTTTGAAGAGAATGAATCGTAAATATACTAGAGAAAAGTATTTGGAACTTGTCTCTAAACTAAGGAAAGCAGTACCTGATATTACGCTTTCAACGGATATAATAGTGGGATTTCCGGGCGAAAGTGATGATGATTTCGAAGAAACGCTGAAATTAGTTGAGGAAGTGGAATTCGATTCTGCATTTACATTCATCTATTCTATAAGAAAAGGGACGCCTGCCGAAAATTTTGAGGATCAAATTGACGAAAATGTAAAACATGAGCGTTTTAATCGCTTAGTAGATACAGTTAATGAAATAAGTGAAAAGAAAAATAAAGCTTATGAGGGCAGAGTAGAAAAAATTCTCGTAGAAGGCCTGAGCAAAAATGACAAATCGACTCTTTCAGGACGCTCAGACGGATTCAAACTGGTGAACTTTGCGGGAACAAAGGACTTGATTGGCAGTATCGTCGAAGTTAAAATTACAGAAGCAAAAACTTTTAGCCTATTTGGTGAAATTGTTGAATAAATTCCGGGAGCTGAAAAATGAGAACAAGAAAAGAGTATTTTCAAGCGGCAATTATGTTGCTGGCAATATTTTTAGCATTAAATGTTATACAAGGGAACCGTTTTTTTAGTTTTGATATGTTTATAACAAAATTGTATTTACTTCCCGGTATAATAATCGGACTTACACTGCATGAATTTTCACATGCATTAGTATCATACAAGTTAGGTGACCCGACTCCTCATATGCAGGGAAGAGTAAGTATAAATCCGCTGAAACACATAGATCCTATAGGATTTGTAGCACTTATAATAGCAGGTTTCGGTTGGGGTATTCCGGTGCAGATAAATCCTAATTATTACAAACACAGAAGAAGAGATGAAGCGCTTGTAGCAGTAGCAGGCGTGACTATGAATTTTATTATCGCCGTAATTTTCATTTTGACAATGAAGCTGATAATATCGATTATGGGTTTTAATATTGCAGGCAATCAGGCAATTAGTATACTAATTAAGGTACTCTCACTTGGTGCATATATAAACATAGTGTTGATGATTTTTAATTTGATGCCGATTCCTCCGCTTGACGGATTCAATATCGTTACTCATATTTTTAAGCTGGATAAATATTCATGGTGGGGAAAGCTGTATCAATCAGGTACGTTTATTTTGGTAGCATTGATTTTATTTGATATAATTAACAAAGTTCTAAATCCTATAGTTAGTATAATATATAACGGCTTGATGAGTTTTATAATATAAATGGTAACAAAGCTGAAGAAATACTATATAAAAGTAGACTAAAATAAGCTGAGATATAGCTATCTCAGCTTATTTTTTAGTGTATATTTTGGTATCGATATTTTCCATAGCACGTTTTATAACGCTATTCATATGCAGTTTCATTGCTCTTGCACCATTTAGAACATCTTTATTTGCATATGCGCTGAAAATCCTTCTTCTTTCCTCTAAGGTTTTGTCCAAAAACTTAGGTGCAAAATAGTTTGGAGGACAGCAATACTTGCAATAAGTGAGATAAGTGCTCAAGGTTTTATCAAGCATTCTGTCGTGTGCGGTTTTATAGATATGATGGTGAAACGCCGTATTCACATTCATCATCATGTGAATGTCGTTTTTTCGCGTGTAAAATTCCATATATCGGAATATATCTGTCAGTTCTTCCTCTTCCTCTTCGGAAATGCGCTCTATACTCCAGCTTACCGCTCGTACCTCCAAGTCGGCGCGTATGTGCAGCATATCGCTGATTTCCTCGAATGTAAATCCGCGAACAAATTCACCGCGTCTAGGTATGTATTCGAGTAGACCGTCCATTTCGAGGCGTCGAAACGCTTCACGTACAGGCGTCCTGCTTGCATTATATTTCTCACATAACTTTGCTTCAACGAGCCAGGAATCACGGGGTAAAACGCCGGTGAGAATGTCTCTGAGAAGCTCATCGTAGATTTTGTCGGGCAGCGAGAGTTCCTTATTTTTTTCTGTTATTAATTGCTGTATAATATCCATGTGTGAATTATATATTTTCAGAGTATATATTGTCAAGAAAGGTAAGATATGAATAGACAGACTGTAAATTTAATTCTGGATAGATTGGAAAATATGTACCCTGATGCAGATTGTGCCTTGCATCATAAAAACGTGTTCGAGCTTATAATTGCGGTAGCTCTTTCTGCGCAGACGACGGATAAAAGTGTAAACAAGGTTACTCCGCAACTCTTTGAAACCTATCCGAATGCAGAAGCTTTGGCAAGTGCAAACCCCTTGGAAGTTGAGACGTATATAAGGCGAATCGGGATGTACAAAACAAAATCAAAGAATATAGTAAATTTAGCAAAATCACTTGTTTCGGAGTATGACGGCAAGGTTCCACAGGATTTTAAGGCTTTGACATCTTTGGCAGGCGTAGGAAGAAAAACGGCAAATGTTGTTTTATCTGTAGGCTTCGGTGAACCGCATATAGCTGTAGACACTCATGTATTCAGGGTTTCAAATCGCATCGGGCTTTGTAAAGAAGAAAACGAGCTTATGACAGAAAAAGCCTTGATGAAGGCAATTCCTAAATACAGATGGTCAAAGGCACACCACCTTTTGATTTTCCATGGCAGGCAGTGTTGCAATGCGCGTAGACCCGATTGTGAAAACTGCGGTATTGAAAGTTTATGTAAGAAAAGAATAAAAAAGGATAAATAATTTGGAAAAATGGAATTGGGAATATATTCCCGAAATTAAAACGGATAGATTGCTCCTGGACGGGATTAAAGAGAAGGATATAGAAGTATATAACGAGATAATTTTTGATAAAAGTCGAAATAAATACTGGGGTTACGATGATATGCTCAGCATAGAGGGCGTTCCGCTTTACGACAGTTTTTACAGGGTTGCAAAAGAGGATTTTTTCGCTCATGAAGCTATAAATTTTGCTGTCAGACTTAAGGGCGAAATGATAGGTGAGGCGGTACTATTTGATTTTAGAAATGAAGAATCAGGTAAGGCGCTTATATCTGTTTGCGAACTCGGTTGTCGAATTTTGCCGGACATGTCAGGTATGGCTTATGGGGCGGAAGCATTTTACGGAGCTTTGAACTGGGCATTAGATAGCGGTCTTGTATCTAAGGTAGTGGCAAAGTGCTTTCATGAAAACATTTCTTCATTCAAAATGTTGAGCAGAGACATGGACTATACATGCGAAGATGAAACTTTCAAGTATTTCTCAAAATCAAAATCGCAAGATATGTAATTAGAAAAAAACCTAAGAGAATATTATCATCTCTCAGGTTTTATATTTTGTTAGACTCTTTTTCCGCAGCAGTTCTTGTATTTTTTGCCGCTGTCGCATGGACAAGGTTCGTTTCTGCCGGGCTTTTTCTCTACATGAACCGTTCTGGAGCGACGAAAATCGTCATAAATTTCAGCTCTTTTCTCTTCGCTTAGAACATTATTCCATTCTTCCAGTCCCCATAGATAGTCGGCATCTGCTTTATGCATATTAAAATAAAGTTTTTCAAAGTTAACATCAAGATCAATCTCACTGTCAAGAGTTATATCTTCAACATTAAACTCGGTATTGAGACTGTTAACTATTCCGTCAAGGAAGCCTGTGAATATGATTTTATCACACTCAAATTTATCCACGAGGTCCGAAACCTTACCTTTTAGATGTTCCTTGTGATTTGCGAGAACATGGGCATAAATTTTGGACTCGGTTTCAGAGTATTCTTTCCAAAACTTATCAATTGTCTCCTTTGTTTGTCCGTTGAGAAGCTTCTCCCAATCTTTGTATAGACTCATTTAGATTCCTCCGTTAAATACCTTTTCCTATAGCTATTATGTCTCCGACAACAGCACTTCCTGTCGGTAGAGCACCCGCACCTGCACCGTAAAACATAAGTTCACCAACAGCATCGCCTGTTACGTACACAGCGTTATACTCGTTTGAAACAGAAGCGAGAGGGTGAGTTACGGGCAAAAGTGTAGGTTTTACCCCGAAGATTACTCTGTCTCCATCTGATTTTGCAGAGGCGATAAGCTTTATTCTGCATCCTTTGGAACGTGCATTTTCAATATCGGACATATTTATTTTGCTTATTCCTTCAGTTGGAATATCCCCGGGTTTTATATATTTGTCGAAGCATAGCGCCATCAAAATTGAAAGCTTATTAGCAGCATCGATGCCTTCTACATCAGCGGTAGGGTCAGCCTCTGCAAAACCCTTAGCCTGAGCATCTTTTAGCACAGTATCGTAATCAAGATTATTAAGCTCCATGCCTGTAAGTATATAGTTTGTGGTACCGTTTACTATTCCCATGACCTCACAGAATTCATTTCCGGATAGGGCCTCGGATATGGCTGTAAGAGCGGGAATACCTCCGCATACACTTGCTTCAAATCTGAAAGTGACGTTATTTTTAAGAGCTGTTTCCTTTAATAGCTCATAGTTTTCAGCTACAGCAGCCTTATTGGGTGTGACTATATGCTTGCCTGAATTCATCGCCTTTAACATATAAGTTGAAGCAGGTTCAATTCCACCGATAGCTTCAACTACGATGTCTATGTTAGAATCATTAAAAATCTCATCAGGATTTTCGACGATAAGATTCTTATCCAGCCCCTTGGCAATAGCCTTTTCAGGATTTCTTACGAAAACTTTGCTGATATTAAACTCACAATTGCTACGCCTTGAAATCAAAGCATTATTTTTGTTAAGTATATCGAAGCATCCTCCGGCAACAGTACCAAAGCCCAGAAGTCCTATATTTATCTTCTTCATGATATTTCCTCCTAGATTCCGTTAGGAGATATTATAAACGAAAAATTGTATTTTGTCTTTGTATTAATAAAAATATTTATTTATAATCGTTGTTATATTGCTTTATATTATAAAAGGTTTAATATATATAATATAACGGAGGAATGCTATATGAAAAATAATATAAAAGTAATTGATTTACATTGTGATACATTGTTAGAATGCTGGCGGAACAAGGAACAAAGCCTGCTTGAGGGAACTACAGCAATAAACCTGAATAAGCTTAGAGAAGGTAATTCTCTGGCTCAGTGCTTTGCAATGTATTTGCCATGGAAAAAGATGGATATCGGGCCATATGAAATTCTCAAGGGAATATATAAGACATATTCTGACAAAATGGAGATGCACAAAGATATTATAAAACCCGCACTTACTGTAGAGGATATAGAAAAAAACGCACAAGAAGGTTATATTTCATCTATTTTGACGATTGAAGATGCTGCCTTTTTGGAAAATAAAATAGAAAGATTGGACGAAGTTTTCAATATGGGTGTAAGAATGATAGGGCTGATTTGGAACTATGAGAACTGTGTTGCATATCCTAACAGCAGAGATGAAGCGGCTCACCTAAGAGGACTTAAAGTTTTTGGAATGGATGTTATCGAAAAGATGAACGAACTAGGTATGATTATAGACTGTTCTCACCTAAATGAAGGAGGCTTTTACGATGTTGCCAAGTTGAGCAAAAAACCGTTTATAGCCTCGCATTCATGTGCAAGAGCGCTCTGTAATCATCCGAGGAATTTGACTGACGAACAGCTTAAAACGCTTGGTGACAAAGGTGGAGTTTGCGGTATTAATTTTTACGGAAGTTTTCTAAATGAGAGTGAAGAGCCGGCAAGCTTTAACAGAATTATAGAGCATCTGGAATACATGAAAAACAAAGCGGGGATAGATGCTGTAGCCTTCGGTTCGGACTTTGACGGAATTGACGATAATGGAGAATTGATTGATTTCACCGGCTTTAACCCGTTAATTGATAGAATGCGTAAGCATTTTACGGACGATGAAATCGATAAGATTTCTCATATTAATGCGCTTAGAGTTTTGAGGGAGAATATAGGTAGATAAATGGCTTTACATATAGTTTTTGTTGAACCGGAGATTCCGCCGAACACCGGAAATATCGCCAGGACATGTGCAGCTACAGATACAAAACTTCATTTGGTAGAGCCGCTGGGCTTTGATATAAGTGAAAAAGCAGTTAGACGAGCAGGTCTTGATTATTGGGAATATGTTGATTTGGAAGTGCATGTTTCACTAGAGGCGTTTCTAAAAAAATACTCATATAATCGTAAGTTTCTTGCTACAACAAAGAGTGAACATATTTATACTGATTTTGAATATATGGATGAAGATATGTTTATATTCGGAAAGGAAACAAAAGGTCTGCCGAGTGATTTTATAGCTGAGTATCATGATACGACGATTAGAATTCCTATGAGTGAAAACACCAGACTCAGGTCGTTTAATCTATCAAATTCAGCAAATATTATACTCTTTGAAGCCTTGCGACAGCTTAATTTTCCGAACCTCAAATGATTGCAAGAACTGTGTAAATATGGTATAATAATTGCATAAAGTCTGTTTGATAATCGGAGGGTTTTGTCTTGAAAATAGGATATGAATTAACCATAGAACAAAGCCAAAAATTAGCAATGACGCCCGAACTGATTCAGGCGATACAGATTTTACAATATAGCAACCAAGAGTTAAACGAATATATAGATAACGAATTAATCGAAAATCCCATACTTGAAGCCGACTTTAGTGAACACAAGGAGCGAGAAATCGATATTGACAGTTTGCGGGACCAGCTGATTCAGGCAGATGATAATGTTGAAAGCTACAAACACTGGGAGGAAAACAGTTCCGGAAGCGACTATTCGTATGAGAATTTTGTGGCATTCCGCTATACTTTGACGGAATACCTGATAGAACAGTTGCATTTCTCGGGATTAAAGGATAGAGATGCCGAAATAGGCCGTTATATTATCGAAACTATAGATGATAACGGCTATCTTTCCATGTCTTTAGAAGAAATTTCTCAGGTGATGAAAGTAGATGTAAAAAGGTGCGTTAAAGTTCTTGATGTGATTCATACGTTTGAGCCGGCAGGAATAGGAGCGAGAAGCTTAAGCGAATGCCTGGTTATTCAACTTGCTGCACTTGGTGAACTTACAGACGAAATAGAGTTTGTCATCGACAACAGACTGGAAGAGCTTGCAGACAATAAATACAGTCTTATTTCTAAGGAACTTGGCATATCACTTTCAGATGTTCAGGCGATAGCCGATAAAATTAAACGCTTGGAGCCTAAGCCGGGAAGACTATATGACTCGGATAAAAGTGTCAGATACATAGTCCCGGATGTATATGTAGAGCATATAAATGACGAATATGTAGTTTCCGGAAACGATGTGAGCAGCCCGCAGCTTATTATAAGTCCGTATTATAATACTTTGTCTGAAGAGGCGAAGAACAATGAAGAACTTGCTAAATATCTAAATAATAGATTCAACTCCGCAATATGGTTAATAAAGAGCATTGAACAAAGAAAAAGGACAATTTTTAATGTAGCTACAGCGATTGTTCGTTTTCAGAATGACTTCTTCGATAAGGGTGACCGATATCTTAAGCCTCTTACACTTAAACAAATAGCTGATGAGGTAGGTGTTCACGAATCAACGGTAAGCCGCGCTATAAACGGTAAGTATATGCAATGCCCAAGAGGGGTTTTTGAGCTTAAATACTTCTTTACAAGCGGAATCGTCAATGAGGACGGAAGCGGGATTTCCTCAAACAGCATAAAATCGATGATTAAGGAATTTATAGAAAACGAAAATCCGCAAAAACCTCTTAGCGATTCAAAAATATCGGAGATGCTCATAGCAAAAGGCATTGAAATTTCAAGAAGAACGGTTGCAAAATACAGGGATGATATAGGTGTTTTGCCTTCATCCAAAAGAAGACGTTTTTAGGTGAATTTACACCTTTTAACTTATATAGCTTTAATTCAAAATAAAATGAGACATGGAGGGTTATTATGTCAATTAAAGTTGGTATCAGTGGATACGGAAGAATAGGACGACTTGTAATGAGAGCGTCTTTGGAACATCCGGAGATTGAAATTGTTGGAATTAACTATAGAAGTGCTGAAGACATGAAATATCTTGCATACCTTCTAAAATATGATTCAACATTTGGAAGGTTCCCGGCTGATGTAGACTGCTACGAAGACGGAATTATAATTAACGGCAAAAAAATCCCGGTTTACAAGGAATCCGAAATCAGAAATATCCCATGGAAAGAGTGTGGTGCTGAATATATCGTAGAGTCAACAGGCGCTTACACAACGACAGAAAAAGCTATGGGACATATAGAAGCTGGTGCCAAAAAAGTTATTATTTCCGCTCCTGCAAAGGATAAGGAAACTCCAACATTTGTCTGTGGAGTAAACACCGACAAGTATACAAAAGATATGCAGGTTGTTTCAAATGCATCATGTACTACAAATTGCCTTGCACCGCTATGTAAGGTTCTGGAGGATAAGTTCGGGATTGAAAAAGGATTGATGTCAACAATTCACGCTGCAACTTCAAAGCAAAAAACCGTAGATGGAAAGTCGACTAAGGATTGGCGTATAGGAAGAAGTGTATTCGGCAACATTATTCCGACTTCCACAGGAGCTGCTAAGGCCGTAGGACTTGTGATTCCGGAAGTTGCCGGAAAATTAACGGGTATTTCTTTCCGTGTACCTACAGCAGATGTTTCAGTTGTAGACTTAAATGTTGAGCTTAAGAAAAAAACCTCACTTGATGAAATCAATGCGGCAGTAAAAGAAGCATCGGAAACATATATGAAGGGAATTATTGAATATATGGACGACGAATGTGTAACAAGCGATTTTATCGGTGATGCAAACACATCAATTTACGATTGTCGTCAAGGAATACAGCTTGATGATACTTTTTTCAAGCTAATAGCTTACTATGATAACGAATTTGGATATTCATCAAAAATTTTGAATCTGATAGAGCACATGAGCTCTGTTGATAATAAATAGTAGAGTGGTGGAAATGAAAAAAACGATAAAAGACATCGAATTAAAAGGCAAGCGTGCACTTATAAGATGCGATTTTAATGTGCCACTTGATAAAGAACAAAATATAACTGATGATACAAGAATAAGAGCAGCTCTTCCGTCCATAAAATATTTGATGGAAAATGGGGCAAAAGTAGTTATAATGTCTCATCTCGGCAGACCTAAGGGTGAAGTAAAGCCTGAGTTCAGTCTTGCTCCTGTAGCTTTAAGGCTTTCAGAATTACTGGGCGAAAATGTTGTTTTTGCAGGTTGTGATAAGGTCGTTGACGAAAATGTAAAAGAGCAGGTGAATTCTCTAAATAACGGCGAGGTTCTTCTTTTGCAGAATGTACGCTTCCGTAAGGAAGAAACGGACAATGAGTCCGGCTTTGCCATGGAGCTGGCTTCTCTGGGAGATGTATTTGTTCAAGAGGCTTTCGGGACAGCACACAGAGCTCATGCTTCGACTGCCGGGGTCGCGGACTATCTTCCATGTGTTTCTGGTTTTTTGATTGAAAAAGAAGTTGAATTTCTGGGTTCGGCATTAGAGCATCCTCAAAGACCTTTCGTTGCGATTATGGGGGGAGCAAAGGTAGGAGACAAAATCAAGGTAATCGAGAATTTGTTAACTAAGGTGGATACTCTAATTATAGGCGGAGGAATGTCATATACATTCTATAAAGCGATGGGACTGGAAATAGGAAAATCGATTTTGGATGCAGAACATGTAGAATTAGCAAAAAAACTGCTCGAAAAGGCAGCTGCCTCAAATGTAAAAATCCTTCTTCCCGTCGATGTTGTATGTGCAGATGAATTCAGAAATGATGCGAATTCTAAGACTGTTTCGAGAACCGAAATTCCTGAATCCATGATGGGAATGGATATAGGAGAGGAGTCAATCAAGCTATTTGTTGATGAAATAGCAGGAGCAAAAACAGTTGTATGGAATGGACCTATGGGCGTCTTTGAGATGGAAAACTTCGCAAACGGAACAAAGTCGATTGCCCTGGCGCTTGCAAATTCAGATGCGGTCACTATTATAGGAGGCGGAGATTCCGCAGCAGCGGCAACACAGTTCGGACTTGCAGATAAAATGAGTCACATTTCTACAGGCGGCGGAGCTTCGTTAGAGTTTTTAGAGGGAAAGGCGCTTCCCGGCATAAGCATAATAGAGGAGAAATAAAATGATTAGAATTCCTTTGATTGTCGGTAACTGGAAAATGTACAAAACCGTTGCCGAAGCAAGGGCTTTTGCAGAAGAATTTTCAAAGCTTTACAAGGACACGGACGTTAGAGTTGCTATATGCGCACCATATACGCAATTAGCGGTTCTAAAAGAAGCCTTTGCCGAAACAAACATAGCTGTAGGTGCTCAGAATGTGCATTTTGAAGATGAAGGAGCATTTACAGGAGAAATTTCGCTTGCAATGCTTAAAGAAATCGGTGTAGATTACTGCATAATAGGTCATTCAGAAAGAAGAGAATATTTTGCAGAAACCGATGAAACCGTTAATCTTAAGTTAAAAAAGATTTTCAAAGATAGTGATATAATTCCTATTCTCTGCGTCGGCGAAAAGCTTTCCGAACGAGAAAAAGGAAATGCATTTGAAGTGGTAAGTCATCAGCTTAAAAAAGCTCTTGAATCTATAGATTCAGAGGATGTTGCGAAAATGGTGATAGCATATGAGCCGATATGGGCGATAGGCACAGGCAGAACTGCTACACCACGGCAAGCTGAAGAAATGTGTGCATATATCAGGACTGTTATCGAAAATCTATATGATGAAGACACCTGTGATAAGGTTATAGTTCAATACGGAGGAAGTGTCAAACCGGAAAACGCAAGTGAAATCATGAATATGGATGAAATTGACGGTGCTCTCGTAGGCGGAGCCAGCTTAAGTCCGTCAAAATTCATTGAAATTGTGAATTTCTAATGTAATCTACTTGATTTTGACAGTTTGTTATGGTAGAGTTTAATAGTTAAATTACAAGGAGGACATACTATGCATACAGCTTTGATGGTTATATTAGCTATTGTCAGCGTTTTCTTGATTATAAGCGTTTTGCTTCAATCAGGAAACAGTGATGGATTGTCGGGATCTATTGCAGGTGGTGCTGAACAACTTTTTGGTAAAAAGAAAAGCTCGGGCTATGATTTATTACTGAAAAGACTCACGATTATTGCAGCGATTGCATTCATAATTCTTTCGCTTGTAATAGTTACAATATACTAGTTTATTATTTAATCTTCGCATGATATAAGAGGTACTGCATCAGTACCTCTTAAGTTGTTGTCTTGCGAACAAGGAGGTATTATTTATGATGAGCTTTATCGCTCCCGTTGCAGCTGCTTTAGGCTTAATCGTCGCATTTTGTCTAGCCGGCTGGATTAACAAAGAAGACGAGGGCACAGACAGAATGAAGGAAATTGCCAGCTATATTAGAGAAGGTGCAATGGCATTCCTAACAAGAGAGTATAAGACAATGATTATTGTAATCGCTGTATTATTCTTGGCTTTGGGATTCGGATTGCATAGCTGGACAACAGCGATACTTTATTTAATCGGTGCGCTGCTTTCTGTTCTTGCCGGATACTTCGGTATGAATGTTGCTACAAGAGGTAATGTTAGAACTGCAAATGCAGCTATGACATCAGGTATGCCTAGAGCGCTTAAGATTGCATTTAGAAGCGGTGCAGTTATGGGTTTATGTGTATCAGGTCTTGGACTTCTCGGTCTTGGAGTTGTTTTCTGCCTACTTGATTTTGCAACGGTAAAAGAATGCTTGACAGGTTTTGGACTAGGTGCTTCGTCAATGGCTCTGTTTGGAAGAGTAGGTGGCGGAATCTATACAAAGGCTGCCGATGTAGGTGCTGACCTTGTAGGTAAGGTTGAAGCGGGTATTCCTGAAGATGATCCGCGTAATCCTGCGGTTATCGCTGATAATGTAGGTGATAATGTAGGTGATGTTGCCGGAATGGGTTCTGATCTGTTCGAATCATACGTCGGATCAATCATATCTGCTATTACACTTTCAACAGTTGCCGCAGCTAATGCACCGTTTTCAGAAATGACAGCAGCTCTCTTTCCGCTGATTCTTTCAGGCATCGGTATAATTGCATCAATTCTCGGAATTATGATGGTTAGAGGAGGAGACAACGTAAATCCTGCAAAGGCTCTAAATATGGGCACATATGTAAGCGGAATTATCGTTATTGCCGCTTCGATTTTCCTAAGTAAATACATGCTGAATTCATACAATTATGCGTGGGCAATTATAGCAGGATTGCTATGCGGTATCCTTATCGGCAAACTTACAGAAGTTTACACATCAGCAGATTATGGATTTGTTAAAAAGATTGCAGATCAGTCTCAGACAGGTGCTGCAACAACAATAATTTCAGGTCTCGGTGTAGGCATGATGTCAACGCTGATGCCGATTATATTTATTGCAATAGGTATTTTCGTAGCATTCAAATGCGGCGGTGTATACGGTATTGCACTATCAGCGGTAGGTATGCTTTCAACTACAGGTATGACAGTAGCAGTAGACGCTTATGGTCCTGTATCCGATAATGCAGGCGGTATCGCTGAGATGTCGGAACTTCCACATGAGGTGAGAGACATCACAGATACACTTGATTCAGTCGGTAATACTACAGCTGCTATCGGAAAAGGATTTGCAATTGGTTCCGCTGCGCTTACAGCACTTGCACTCTTTGTTGCGTATGCAGAAGTTGCAAAAGTAGAGATGGTAAGCTTGCTTGACCCTATTGTTATCATAGGTCTATTTGTCGGTGCTATGCTGCCGTTCCTATTCTCAGCTATGACGATGAACTCTGTAGGTAAGGCTGCTAATCAGATGATTGAAGAAGTTAGACGCCAGTTCAGAGACGACAAGGGAATCATGGAAGGAACATCTAAACCTGATTATGCAAGATGTGTAAGCATTTCAACAAGTGCTGCACTTAAGGAAATGGTAGTTCCTGCCGTTATGGCAATAATCGTACCTCTACTTGTAGGCTTTGTTTTAGGTAAAGCTGCATTAGCAGGTGCTTTGGCAGGCTCTCTTTCATCGGGTGTTCTTCTTGCTATAATGATGGCTAATGCAGGTGGAGCATGGGATAATGCTAAGAAGTACATTGAAGCAGGTCATTTCGGAGGCAAAGGCTCTGATCCGCATAAAGCGGCAGTTGTAGGTGATACAGTAGGTGATCCGTTTAAGGATACATCAGGACCGTCTATAAATATCCTAATTAAGCTTATGACAATTGTTTCAGTTGTATTTGCACCAATGTTCGGTAACGGACTGTTCTAGCAGATAAATAATTTGATTTAATAAACCCTATTTATTAGATTAACCTCTAATTAATGGGGTTTTGTAAGTTATATGACAAATTTCAGCCACCTCTTTCAATTAAGGTTAATTTTTTTCAAAAAGAGGATTAAAGTATAGGAATATGGTGAAAATATTAATAGCAAATTGTATGCACTTTAGATAGTAAAATGGCTTTATAAGTGGTATAATACTTTGTCACAAAAAATTATATCAATTGTCATATAAAAAGGTGTATCGGATTAAGCACGGAAATAATTTATGGGGGGAATTTTAATGAAAACAAAGCTTAGTAGAATTGTGTTTTCAGCCGTACTGACTATTTCATTATTGGCAGCTTCGAGTATGCCATACAGCTTATTTGCAAGTGAAGCTACTAAATTAACAGGCAGCACTGTGCAAGCAGAAGAAATATCTACATCTGCTGAGAACCCAAATAATGAAGAAGCATTGAGTGTAGACGGTAATCAAAATGTTGAAGAAACATTCACAACAAAAAAAGAAGTTGCTGATGAAAATGTAGCGGCTTTTTTTGTGAACGGAACTGAAAGAGCAGGGGCGCTCAATGCGGTATATGTGAATTCAAGTTCAGGGGACGATACAAAAACAGGTGCCGACGAAGCCGATGCAGTTAAAACTTTGTCAAAAGCGCTGGAAATTGTTGCAGAAGGCGGTACGATTCACTTTGTAGGCGAGGTGCTTATAAATGAAAATATGAATGTTGATAAAAACGTTTCTTTTTCATATAACGCAGCTTCTGACAGATTAGTTATTGCATCAGGTGTATCTTTCTCCGTTACAAACGGGAAAACCGTAACTTTCAAAGGAGAAGGAAGTTCAGCAATTAATCCTGCCGTTATAGTGAAAGCAGGAGGTGTAATCGGAGACGGAAATTACACTTTCGATTTTTCAAAAGTATCCGAAAGTAATAGAATGCTATCTGGTGCATTTAAGTTGGAAGGTAACGGAACTATTTCAGGTTCAGCTAGCGGTGCAGTTAAAATCACCGCTCAAGATATGAATATCTTGAGTACAGGGACGAGCGCTTCCTCGAAAATTGTAAATGCAGACATTACGCAGAGCTATTCTTTGAAATCGGGATCACACAATGTGGGAAACGCAGCTCCGTATACTCTGGAAAATACCGTATTCAAATTGACAGGGACAAGCAAGAGATTCAGATTTGATCAGCCCTTTTCAATGATAAACTCGGAACTTATCGTGGATAATCCGAACCAGACTTCGGGATTTGCAATAATATTTGCTACAACACCAAACTTAAAGGATTCTACCATTGATATAAAAAATTACGGTTCTATTCTCCTGGATTTAGGCACCGGAAATGCAACAAATACAACTATAAAAACAGACGGTATTCATAATGCTAAAACATCAAAACCTTTTGCAACTAAATTTTTCGGTGAAGTGGCAAATACAGCTGTGTTTACCTTTGATGAAGATCCGCAGATAGGAAGAATTTCATTTAAGGATTCAAATAACAATTCATATGAATACGGACTGCCTTTGAAGCATAATAACGAAGTTTCTAAGGGAATACCTCTTCCTAAGGTTAAACTTACTTTTAAGTCTGAGGACGGTAATTTTGAGGAAAGTGTCACTTTGATAAAAGGCACAAGTCTTGAGAAGTTAAGCGGTAAAGCTTATGCCGACGGGGCTAAAATCGATAAGTCAAAGATAGATGTGCTTAAGAAAAAAATCGAAGAGAAACTAAAGGATACACAGGATTTTAAGCTGCTCATAAACGGAAATGAAAATGCTTTATATAACATTTCAGATACAGTTAACGATGATACGGTGGTTGTACTGAAACCTATCACAGCGGGAACCAGATACTATGTAAATGACGGAAGCGAAAACACTGATAAATACACATTTGTAGAAAAAAATGACGATAAAAATTCTCCTCTTAGCATAGAAGAAGTAACCGCCAAGGCACCTATGTTCAAAGTCAGGTCAAAAAAGTTCGTCGGATGGACTCTTGATAAAGAAGGTAATTTACCCGCAACGAATATAGACATAACAAAGCTGACAAAGCTCTATGCAAAGTGGGAAGATAAAAAGGCATTCAATGTGACTTATCACAGAAATTCACCCACAGCTTCAAGCGTTTCAAATCCTGAAACCATAACTGCAACTCTATATGAAGGAGAACATATATCCGGAGTTTTGGTTGACTTCAACAAAAATATCCATCTCATAAGCGATGATGAGAGCGAAGGTCAGATATTTCGTAATGACACTAAGGAATACTATCAAAAAGAATTCGGGAATAAAGCGGGTGCATGGAACTATATAGGTGAATACAATTGGAAGAATATCTTATTAGATGATTATAAAAATCTATATAGATTTCAGGCATGGAATACGGCAAAAGATGGCAGCGGTACATACTACAGAGGAGGACACACTTTAACAGCTGAGGATTTTGAGAAAACAGGAGGAAACCTGGTTTTATATAATCAGTGGATAGAGCTTGAAAAACTAAAGAAAGCCGATGCTGCCTCAATTGCAGACCCTGATAGGGCAAGACCTGAAATAAAACTTTCAGGAGAAGATGCACCCGAGCCAAGTGATTATGAGACGGCAAGGTCCGCACTTGTAATAGATCACTCACAAGCGTTGAACTATAAAGCATTTCTGGACTTTCATAAAATACAAAATGAATTGGTTACCCTATGGGGAAGAATTAACGAAGTTACACAGTGGGACGGAACGATGAACGCCTACTTTGATTCAAGGCTTGATTTTGATAAAGATGTTAAAATATTGTTTGAAAGCACTTGGCAGGTTCCGGACATGGCAAAACTGGCAGAATACGGTGTGCTCGATGTCAAGCAGGTTGAGGGAAATGCAAACCAATGGATATTCACAATAAGCAGGGATTTCATAAAAAAGAACCTTGTTGATAACAGGAAGGGAACGGATAAAAACTATGATTCATCTTCCTATTCGTTTTATGAGGTAAAGCTGCCTGTTAAAATTATTCCTAAATATGATCCTAACGGAGGAAAGGATTTTCAAAAATTATCCTTTGAAGAGTTTATGAAACCTATGGTTTTGACCGTTTACGATAATTATGACAGAGGAATAAACGGATATATCACAAAAGAGTCTGCAAACAAAATTGCTCTTAGCGATAAACCCGTTGTCATCGTAGGCGGTGATATTCAGATGAATATTAACGGCTTCGAAAGACAAGGCTTAACACTGCTAAAGTATCAGTTAAAATCAAATGCCTTTGACGAGCACGTTAAAATTTATCCTACGGGTACAGTAAATTCAAGATATGAATTGGTTGATGTAAATGATTATTCAAATATTTTGAAGCCTTTACAGAATCCTAAAACAGGCAATGAATCGGATACCTATGAAGGTCGTGCAAAAAATGAGAAAATCAAAACGGAAGATCCAAACAACTATTCAGAAAAATTCGGTGTAGAGATACCTAAGTATACAGCAGACGGCAATATAGAAAAATATAAACTTGTTGCAATAAAAGTTCAGGTACAAAAGGTGGATTCTGATGGAAATTATGAAACCGATGAAGACGGTTCACCTAAAATAGAGGAAGCGGTATACTCAGATAAATATTATACCAAGGAAACCGGGAAAAAAGGTTCCCTGGAAGAGGGTAAGAAACTGCTTTCAGGGGAATTTGATCACAGCAGGATAGTTACTTATGTGATGCAGTATGCAGTACCTGCAATAGATTTGGATGTAAATAAAATTTGGCTTGATTATTTCAAAGAACCGATGAAGGAAGCGCCAAAGGCGGAAGTAAAGGTTGAACTTCTGCGAGACGGAGAACCGACAGGAGATACTGTTACCTTAAACCGCGAAAACAATTTTAAGGGTCAATTTGTCAACCTCAAAGAATACTCGGATGATTACAGCAAAAAATATAATTATTCCGTAAGAGAATCGGGTACATCCGAAGACGGAATGATTGTAATAGATAAGGTATCTTATAAATCAGAAGTAGAAGGTGCAGATAATCAGTATACGATTACAAATACATCCCAGGAAAAACCGGAGACCCCAAAACCTCATAAGACGGAAACAAAAACGCCGCTTAAGGACGAAAGAAAAACACCGGGAACAGGAGACGAAAGCAACTTTGCAGTTTACGGAACACTCTTGATGATATCACTTGCAGGGCTTGTTACCTTAAAGAAAAGGCGTTTACTTTCCAAGCGACAGAAATAGATGATTTAACAATGTAAAAAAACGATTCGAAAGCTCTTGACTTATATCTCAAGAGCTTAGATCTATATTTTTTAGAAGTAAAAAGAGATAGGTGCCGATTTTCGAAACCTATCTCTTAAATTTATTTATTTGATTTTATTTATTGCAGAATACAGGAGGACGCTTTTCGAGGAAAGCTGTCATTCCTTCTTTTTTGTCATCGGATGCGAATGCAGCTGTAAATGTTTCTATTTCGAACATTGAAGCTGACTTCATATCCATATCAAATCCGTTGTTGATTGCGCTTATTGCAGTGGCAACTGCGATAGGAGCCTTTGACATTATTGTTCTGATTGTTTTTTCGGCAGCTTCCATGAGTTCATCGGCAGGGACCAGTCTTTCTACAAGACCAATTCTGTGTGCCTCAGCTGCATCTATAATTTCCGCTGTCAGAATCAGATATTCTGCCATTCCTTTTCCTACGAGGCGAGATAGTCTCTGTGTACCGCCAAACCCCGGAATGATGCCAAGACCGACCTCCGGTTGACCGAATTTAGCTTTATCTGATGCGATTCTGATATCACAAGCCATAGCAAGCTCACATCCGCCACCTAGAGCAAAACCGTTAACTGCGGCAACTACAGGCTTTGTTAGCTGTTCTATTTTATTCATTACATTATGTCCGGCTATCATCATTGCACGACCTTCAAGTGCATTAAGTCCACACATTTGAGCAATATCAGCACCTGCTACGAAAGCACGACCTTCTCCTGTCATCAAAACACCCTTAACTGTTTCATCGTTTTCGATAACGGTAAATGCATCAAGAAGCTCAGCAAGTACATCCATATTAAGTGCGTTCATCGCCTTAGGTCTATTGATTGTAACAATAGCCAATCCGTCATTTACTTCATATTTAATGTTTTCGTACATAATATTTTCCTTTCAGTTATGCAATAAACTATTTGTTAATAATATAACATTTTGTATAGAGGTTTTCAAGTGCTCAATTATGAAAATTATCAATCACATGAGTGAGTTATAATTAGCTGCCCTTTAGTGAAACTGATTTCCGCTGTTTCATTAAGAATTTCATTGCTGGTACCGAGAGTCGTATCGTTACTTAGAGAAAAATCAGCCAGGGGATACTTGCATCCTTTGATATGAATACCTGACGTGAGTTTTGAAAAACTGTGGACTCCAAGGTATTTATAATCTATATCTTGAATTTGCTTATGTATTGTATATTTACCGGGAGTCAGCATATACACATAATTATAAGCGTCAAAAAAAGCTAGATGTTGAAGCTTTCCTGCATACTTTGCCAATAAGGACAGATTTGCCATGGTATGATCGAACCTGCCGCCAAGCCCGCCCACAACAGTTATATTGCTGTATCCCTTTGCTACAGCTAAGTCAATGGCAGCTTCGCTGTCGGTCATATCCTTTTCGGAAGGTAGCTTTATAAGTTTCGAATCATCAATGTCAGGAATGGCAGCAGAATCAAAATCTCCAATAATTGTATCAGGTGTTAACCCCAATCTACGCGCATTGATATAGCCTCCATCGGCAGCGATACAAAATTCAAATGATGTAAGAAATTGTGTGTTATTTAATTTTTCAATCCCATCAATAAAAGATGTAATTATAAGTGCTTTTTTCATTTCAAAACCTCTATGCAATTTTTTATTTATATTATATAATAGTTAAGATTAAAGTTAAACGCTTTGTTAAGGAGGCAATTTTGAATAATAATATAATAATAACAGAAACATATACAAATTTACGAGCACTAGCTCGCAAGTCACTTAGCGGTAAGTGGTTCAGTATATGTGTAGGAGTCATTATTTTTGTGATTTTAAGCTCATCTTTACCGGCATTTCTTTCAGAAGTTATCCCGGCTTTTAAGAACAGTTTCTACATAGATCCTTATACATATTATGAATATTCCACTTTTCCGTCGCTATATGCGCTTGCAATAGATGGACCGTTTTTCTTGGGAATTTCAATGTTCATACTTAATTTTGTAAGAATGGGAAAAGTTTCTTACGACTTGATATTCAACGGTTTTGAACTGTTTTTTAAGGCGTTTTTACTCAATTTGCTCATTGCCATATTTGTTAGCTTGTGGACATTTCTTTTTTTCATTCCGGGTATAATTGCTATCCTTAGATATTCACAAGCATTTTATATACTTGCAGACAATCCTCATTTGAGTCCGTTAGAATGTATAAGGCAATCAAAGCTTATGATGAGAGGAAACAAAGCCTATTACTTCGGCTTGAAGTTGTCATTTATAGGATGGCTTTTAGTTGCAGCGATATGCGTCGTCTTGACTTCAAAAATTTTTGAAAATGTAGTTCCTGTAGACGGGGCGATATACTGGTTGTTTTTCACTGTTACGGCTATACCTATTTACATCGTATTTACATATTCCATGGTGACATCTGTAATTTTTTATGAACTTGCATCCGGTCACCTTCGTCCGTTAGAAAAACCTACATATGCCAATATTTACGGCAATATAAATAACAACAGAACATATGACAATACTTATAATATGAACTCGCAAAACGGAACTTATAATTATAACCGGCAAGAATCGTATTATAATCAGCAGCATGAACAAAACGGCGAAAACTATCAATCCGTACCTAAAACTGAGAATGAGTCTTCAAATGTTAATATGGAAGCGGGAGAAGGCGTTGTGAATCAGGAAAAGGACAATTTGAACGAGTAGTTTACCGTAAAAATATAATAAATTAATAAGTATAAACCCTGCTTACGCTTCTAAGACAAAATGTCTATGGAACTGAATAACAAAGCAGGGTTTTTAGTATATTATTTTTTTTGTTCCAGCAGATTGATTAGATTTTGAAGATCATCCGGTATGGGTGCAGTGATTTCCAACTTATTGCCTTTGATAGGATGGATACACGAAAAATAGTATGAATGCAAGGCTTGTCTTTTATTAAAGACATCACAGGGGCCTTTGTAGAGCCGGTCGCCAAGGAGCGGATGACCTATATGAGCCATGTGAACTCTTATCTGATGTGTCCTTCCGGTATGCAGCTGTAAATCGACGAGAGTAGCTGTTTTATACCTTTTAAGAACCTTTACAGATGTCCGTGACGGGTAACCTCCATTTGATTCATCTAAGACACAACGAGCTATATTTCCGTCTTCGGGTCTTCCTATAGGAGCATCGATTTCAATTTCATCATCTTCTATAACACCCTCTACAATAGCATAATATTTTTTTACGGTTAAATTTTGGGACATCTGCTTATTTAATTCCGCTTGTGTGTGCGAGTTTTTGCCAATGATTAAAATTCCGGTTGTATCCATATCAAGCCTGTTGATAAATCTAATCTTGAAGCTTTGTTGAGTCATGAGCATATAGTTCATAAGCCCGTTTGCTATAGTGTGAGCAGGGTGTCCCTTGGTAGGGTGAACGGTAACATCGGCTTGTTTGTTTATAAAAAGCAAATCCTCATCCTCGTAAAGGGGATAGATGGGTATATTTTCAGGCGGGAAATGACTTTGTTCATCGGGAAGTGCAATACAAACGGTATCTCCTGCATTTGCGAGAGTCCATCCGGGAACAATTTTACCGTTAAGCTTAAGCAAATTATTGTATTTTATCTTTGTCATAAGCTTTGATGAAAAATGATACTTTTGTTTAATTATTTTTTTAAGCTGTATGCCGTCTTCTGAAGATGATACTGTAAATGTGTATTTTTCTGTCATATAATGTTTCTACCTCAGCTCAATTTTATAAGAATTTGCTCTTTACTTTAGACCAGAAATCATAGGACTCAAACCTTAATAATTTGACATTTGTTTCGGAGAGACTGACCTCTATATTACGCACATTATCAAAAATTTTGTTGAACCCGTCGAATGCCACCGTTATCTTTACCTTGCTGCTATTATCTACAGGTTTTATTCCCATATTCATGTCAGGCGGTAGGAGAATACTCGATGTGAAAGACCTATATGCAGTTGTATTCATAGGGGCTATAGGTGTTGCCTGAAGAAGTTTTAATCTCGGATCGACTATGCTGCCGCCCAGAGAATAATTATATGCTGTGCTGCCTGCCGGTGTGGAAATCAAAAGTCCGTCGCCGCTAAAGCGCTCTATAAAACTTCCGCCTATAGATATATCAAAATGGACGGAATACGCATAGTTTGCTGCACTTGCTATTACGATTTCATTTAGACCTGTGAACGTCTCGCATATGTTATCATGGTAAACCAAGGCTTTTACGGTCTGCATGCTTTGTATGGAATATTTTTGGTTAAGATAATTATTTATAAACTCATCGAGCTTGTCGGGCATTATCTCTTGGAAGAAACCTAAATGACCTGTATTTATCCCTATAATCGGTATATCGGGAAAGCTGAACTCGTGAATTGCATCGAGAAATGTGCCGTCACCGCCGATACAAACCAATAATTCCACCTCATCATCAAGTTTGTCCACTATGGAAAAATGCTTTGCTAAAAGCTTTTCGGAAAGTATTCGTTTTGTTAAAATTGAATTTTCAGTTTGACTGTTGTATATCAAGATCTTTCTTTGCATTTTGTATATCTCCATCGGGCTATATCATTGACTCAAATTCATCTAGTAATGATTTGAACATTTCCATTGCATCTCGTATCGAATCAGGTTTGCTCATGTCCACGCCTGCTATTTTAAGTTCGTCCATAGGGAATGCACTTGAGCCCAAAGTTAGAAATTTCCTGTAATCATTTACGGCATTTTCACCTTCGCTGAGGATGCGCTTTGATATTGCCGTTGCGGCAGAAAATCCGGTTGCATACTGATATACATAGAAGGAGCGATAGAAATGCGGTATTCGTGCCCATTCATACTGTATATACTCATCATGTGAAAGGGCATCACCAAAATAAAGAGAATTTAGTTTATCATACTCCTCACACAGTCTTTCCGAAGTAAGGCTGCCGCCGCCTTCGACATATTTATGAGCCCAAAGTTCAAACTCGGCAAACATGCTCTGGCGGAAAACTGTAGCGCGAAATTCTTCGATGAATTTATTTAGGATATACATTTTTGAAGCTTTGTCAGATTCATTATTTAGAAGATAATTCAGCAAAAGTGATTCATTGACAGTCGAGGCAACCTCTGCAACAAAAATCGAGTAATCTCCGTAAACGGGCGGCTGTGTTTTTCTGGTATAGTATGAATGCATTGAGTGTCCCATCTCATGAACCAGTGTCAAAACATCCTGAAGTTTTCCTCCATAATTGAGAAGAATGAAAGGGTGACTGTCATATGAACCGAAGCTATAGGCGCCGCTGGTTTTTCCTTTATTTTCGTATATGTCTATCCAACGGCTGTTTATTCCTTCTTCCATGACCTTTACATAATCTTCGCCAAGAACGGCAAGCGCTTTTTTCATTATTTCTGTCGCATCATCAAAGCTTATGCTCTTGTCGGGAACTTCTACAAGCGGTGTATATATATCATACATTTTAAGTTCGTCGAGTCCCAAAACTTTCTTGCGAATGGCGATGTACTTATGCAATACGGGTAAATATTCATGAACTACAGATATAAGGTTATCGTAAACTTCTGTAGGGATGTTATTACCGTACAAAGCGGCTTTACGTGCAGAGTCGAACTTCCTTATTTCCGCTTTGATGCAGCCTGCTTTTACATTTGTATTGTATGTGGCGGTTATAGTGTTGATATGAGCTTTATATTGCCCATACATAGCTTCATATGCACTTTTTCTGAGCTTTCTGTCACTTGACTCCATAGCCTGAATGTAATTTCCGTGAGTGAGCTCAAAATAGTTTCCGTCCTCGCCGCAAACTTCACCGAACTTCATATCGGCGTCATTAAGCATAGAAAAAATGGTGTCAGATGCCGAGGTTACAGCTCCAAGCTTTGCCAAAATACTTTCTTCATTTGCAGAAAGTACATGCTTCTTCATTCGCAATGTGTTTTTTAGGCTGAAGCTGTAAAGTTCAAGATTTTTATTCTTTTGTATATAGCCGAGAATCTTTTCTTCAGAAGCTTCGAGCAGCTCCGGTGTGAAAAAACTCATTTTGGAAGAAATATCAGTTGCAAGGCTCATGCATCGTCCAAAAAGTTCCTGATATTTGCCGTTTGTATTATCTTCGTCCTGACGCATTTTTGCATAGCAAAACATCTTGCCTAAAAGTAAGTCCAGGGAATCCATATCCCTTAAAGCAGCCAGTAGGTTGCTATCCGACTCTGTAAGCCTACCTTGGTATTTGCTAAATTCATCAGCTAATTTCGAAACTTTTTTGTAATCTTCTTCCCAGAGCGCATCACTTGCATACATCGTAGTGAGATCCCATTTATATTTAGTATCTATTTCAAATCTTTCTTTTACTTTTTTGGTTTCCATATAAGCCTCCGCTGTAGTATAATATTTGATATTAACAGTATAACATACTTCAGAAAGGATTTACATAATGGACAATAGACCTATAGGTTTTTTTGATTCTGGAATAGGTGGAGTTACTAGCATTCCTCATATAATGAGAATGCTGCCTGACGAAAGCATTATCTTTTTTGGAGATACGGCAAGAACACCATATGGTTCAAAGTCTGCCAAGACTATAAGACAGTTCACCTTGCAAATAGGTGAATTTCTAAAGATGCAAGATGTAAAAATGATTGTCATCGCATGTAACACGGTCAGTTCAACAGCCCTTAATTTACTTAGGGATGTATATCCTGATATTCCTATAGTCGGCTGCATTACTCCTACAGCAAAAGAGGTTGTCAAAATCTGTGACAAAGATAGCAGAATAGGGCTTATGGCTACGAAAGCAACCGTAAATTCCGGAGTATACGAAGATAAAATAAAATCATTAAACGATGAACTGTTTGTAAAGTCGATTGCATGTCCGGCGCTGGTTCCTCTTATTGAGGAAGGCATAATAGATAATGAAATAATGGATTTAACGCTCAGATATTATTTGGATGACTTTATCCGACAAAATGACATAAATACCTTGATTTTGGGATGCACACATTATCCTTTGATTTCAAAAAATCTTAAAAAAATATATCCGGATATAACTATTTTCAGCTCGTCTAAAGAAGTCGCCACAGCGGTAAGGATGGAACTTGAGGCGGGAGATATGCTTGCGAGTAATAAAATGCCGCAGAGTACATTTTATGCAAGTGACCTTTCAGAAAACTTTGTTAACATGATAGAGAGAATTTTAGGCAGGGACAAAGAAAAACTGAATATTAAATTCAAAAATTTGGATATATGATCTAAATGTATAGATATACGGAGAGAAGATGAACAGAGAAGAATTATTTGATTTGCTTGATATAAGTTCAGGAGATGAGTTTACATATTTTGAAAACTTTGCAAGCCTGATGGAGATGGATGAATACATTGAAGAAGCGGAGATTGCATTACTGCTCAGAGAACTCGATTACATTACATTTTCTGAACTGGCAGAGAGTTATTTTTACGACGTGATGGAAAATCTTCCTGACAATGCTATAGATATTTATAATACGATGGAAGCTGTAAAGCGTAACATCGTTTCTTTTTCCTCAGCAATTGAAAAGGGAGAAGATAAAGTTAACAAACTTTGTCACGAAATATTTAACTTTCGAAACTGGTATGATAATAGCATGAATTGTACAGTTATCGATTTAGCAAGCGGCAAGGAAAGACATATAAGTATTAAAGAAGCAATTTACGAAAACCGTATTGCAAAACTGGAAAAAAGGGATCTGGATTTTGACTTTTCCGAAGCGGAACAAATGGAAATAAACGAATTTATTGTTAACTTAGGAGAACTTTCATGACATTTTTATCAATTGCTTTTATGTTTATCGGAGCGGTTATGGGGGCAGGTTTCGCGTCCGGAAGAGAAGCTTGGCAATACTTTGGAATCTTTGGAGAAGAAGCATATTTTGGAGTTGCGATAGAAGCTTTTTTATTCGTTGCTGTGGGCTTGATGACATCATATATAGCGATAAAAAAACAAACGACAGATATAGGCAAGATAATTCTACCGTTCAAAAGCGGATTTTTGGAGAACTTGATAGGTAACTTTGTTTCATGCTTTGTATTTTCAGCCGCGATTTCTATGTCGGCAGCAGGTGGATCGCTGTTAAATCAGTTGTTCGGTGTACACAGAGCGATAGGCGGTGCAATCATAGTTTTTCTTTCGTTTATAACGATAATAGGTGATTTTGAAAGGATTCTCGGTGTATTCAAATATATTATGCCCGTGCTTTTACTTATGGTGATAGCACTAAGCGTATATGTTGGACTAAGCTTTGAAACGCCCGCAAATGTCAGCGTTGATACAAAGCCGTCTCTGATGGCTTCATCCTGGCCTATTGCAGCGGCAATCTATGTATCTTACAACGTCATGGCTACCATACCTTTTGTTTCTCAATCGGCGTTAAGGGCAAGAAGCAAAGGGCATGCTTTGTTCGGTACTTTTTTAGGCGGCTCACTGCTTGCTCTGCTGGGAGTGGTTTTAATTTTTGCCATGCTTACAGATCCCGGATTATCAAATCTTTCCGACTTGCCTATGTTGGCATTTGCAGGCAAAATAGCACCTTGGGCTGAAGTGATAATATCCATAGCGTTGATGATAGCCATATATGCCGCCGCAACATCGGGATTTTATGGTCTTTATTCAAGAATAAACATCAAGGGAATCAGCAAGACAAATATTGCGCTTATACTTGCAATCTTGGCATTTTTGATAGGACTTCTCGGGTTTAAGTTCTTAGTTGCATATATGTATCCTATAGAGGGATATTTCGGGTTTGGCATAATTATGTTGATAACTATTAACTTTTTCAGGGTATTTATAAAGGGTAATAAAAATATTGAAGAAGGTTAGAAATGCAAGATATAAAGAAATTCAAGGATTTTGAAGGACATGATAGATTTTCAATGCCTGAAGGAATATCAAGAGTTACAGCCGGAAACGGTGGAGAAACATATCTTATAGATTGCAAGGGCAAAGTCGCTTTGTATGACTGCGGCATGGCATACTGCCACGAAGCGCTTATAGAGAATATTTTTAGAACGCTTAAAGAGTGGAAATATAACGCGATTGACTATTTCTTGTTATCTCACACGCATTACGATCATATAGGTGCATTGCCATATCTTCTAAAGACATTTCCAAAGGCTTTGGTTGTTGCGGCACCAAAGGCGGTACAAGTCTTTGCAAGTGAGGGTGCCGGGAAAACTATGAAAAGGCTCGGCGAAGCAGCTCAAGACAGATATAATGCAGGTAAGAAAAATTGTGAAATTTTAGTAGATGGGCTAAGGGTTGACATTGCGGCGGAAGACGGAGCAGAACTTAGAATCGGCGAAAAGACGGTAAAAGTGATACACTCGCCGGGGCATACCGATTGTTCGGTATGTTACTATATATTGCCCGACGATGTAATGTTCTTATCTGAAAGTACAGGAGTTTTGAGATCTCCCGGATATTTGACAACCGCCATTCTAAAGAATTATGATCAAGCTCTTGATTCGGCATTTAAGTGTAAGGCGGTAGGTGCAAGAACTTTGATAGGAAGTCATTTTGGTCACATACCGGAGTATTATAACGACAGATACTTTGACCTTTTTATTGAAGTCGCAGAAAAAGAAAAAAATTTAATCGTAACTTTATATAACGAAGGTAAAAGTTTTGACGAGATATTTTCAAAATACAAAGAATTGAACTGGTCAACTGCAAGAAGTCATGTTCAGCCATATGAAGCCTTTGTTGAAAACGCAAATTACATAATCAAGCATTTAATATATAAGTTTGGGAACAAAAAGGAGAAATAGTTTGATAAAGACAAGCAAGCTACGATGCGGAATTACTTTAGTGTCGGAATACGTACCTTATGTAGAGTCGGCGGCAGTAGGAATTTGGATAGGAACAGGTTCTGCTGAAGAAAATATAAAATACTCAGGAATATCTCATTTCACGGAACATATGATGTTCAAGGGAACAGAGAATAGGAATGCTAAGCAAATCGCAGCGGATATTGATAAGTTCGGCGGACAAATAAATGCATTTACCGGTAAAGAGGCAACTTGCTATTATGTTAAAACAACAGGAAATAATTTGATTAAAGCAGCCGATGTCCTTGTGGATATGATAACAAACTCACGATTTGACAAGAATGAAATGGATAGAGAAAGAATGGTCATCTGTGAGGAGATAAAGATGAATCAAGACACGCCTGACGAACTGGCGATGGATGAAGCTATGCATCTTGTGCTAAGAAATTCGAGTATAGGTAACTCTGTTTTGGGCACGCCGACTTCACTAAAGAGGATAACAAGTAAGGTGATGCATAGTTATGTTAAGGACAAATACACAAAGGACAAAATGGTCGTTTCGGTTGCGGGTAAGTTCGATGAAAACGAGGTTGTAGATTTTTTTGAGCACGCTTTTGAATCTATGCAAGCCAAGCAAACAAATACAGAAAAAAACAGCGGTGAATATAAAAAAGGATTCAAATCGGTAAAAAAAGATATTGCACAAAGCCATATATGTTTTGCAACAAAGACAATTCCTTTTGAGGATAAGAGATTTTACGCGCTGTCCGTGCTAAGCAATTCCTTTGGAGGAAGCATGAGCTCAAGGCTGTTTCAAAATGTCAGAGAGGAAAAGGGATTGGCGTATTCCGTCTACGCTCTAAACTCAAGTTTCAGTAATGACGGAGTATATACTATATATGCAGGAGTAGGTCGGGAAAACATTTCAAAAGCGGTTTCAGCTATAAAAGATGAAATAAAAAAACTGGAAAAAAGCGGTTTGACAGATGAAGAACTTAACTCTTCAAGAGAACAGCTAAAGTCAAGCTATATTTTTTCGCAGGAAAGCAGTTTGGGCAGGATGTTCAAGAACGGAAAAAATCAACTTTTACTCGGAAAAATCTTTGAGCAGTCGGAGGTTATTTCATACTATGACAAAATAAACCATGACGATATAAATGATGCCAAAAAGCTTATTTGTGATTTTTCAAATTATAGCATGGCAATAGTTTCCGACAAGAAAATCAATGTTAAAAGATTAATGGAAAGGCTTATATGAGGATAAAAATTATAAGTAAATCAAATAGGATTCCCGGTTATGCAACTTCGCAATCAGCAGGATTTGACCTGCCGGCATATCTTCCCGAAGGGGATATTATTTTAGAAAAAGGTAAGAGAATGCTCATTCCTACGGGCATCTTCATTGAACTGCCGTGCGGATATGAAGCTCAAGTGCGTGCCAGGTCAGGGCTCGCCATCAAAAATGGTATAGGTCTTGTGAACGGCATAGGAACGATTGACGCCGATTATAGAGGTGAATTAAAGGTTCCTTTGATTAACTGGAGCGACGAAGACTTTACAATTAAAGACGGTGACCGTATCGCCCAGGTTGTAATAGCAAAACATGAAAGGGTAGAATTTGAACTTTGCAATGAGCTGAATAATACCGATAGGGGCAAAGGCGGATTTGGACATACGGGTGTTTAGAATGCAAAATCGGATAGAACTTGAAAAAAAAGAAAACATATGGCTTTCAAAGTACGCTACAAAATCCTCAGAAACCAAGGGACGCAAAGCTGATGAACCCAAATGTGAATTTCGTACTGAGTTTCAAAGAGATAGAGACCGCATAATTCATTCTAAGGCTTTTAGGCGCTTGATGCACAAAACTCAAGTTTTTCTTGGAAGTGAAGGCGACCACTACAGAACGAGATTGACACATACGCTGGAAGTAAGTCAAATTGCCAGAACAATAAGCAGAGCGCTCAAACTGAATGAAGATTTAGCTGAAGCTATAGCACTGGGGCATGACTTGGGACACACTCCGTTTGGTCACAATGGCGAGTATGTCTTAAACAGCGTGCACAAACCCGGGTTTAAGCATAACGAGCAAAGTTTGAGAGTTGTTGACGTGCTTGAAAAAAGGTTTACGGGAAATGGTATGAACCTTACTTTTGAGGTGAGAGACGGCATAAGAAATCACTCCGGCGATATTGTACCTGCAACTGCGGAGGGTGAAATTGTAAGGCTTTCGGACAGAATAGCATATATAAATCATGATATTGACGATGCCTTAAGGAGCAAAGTTATTCAGTTTGATGATCTTCCAAAGGATGCAATTGAGCTGTTTGGAGACAAACACAGCACGCGAGTGAACACCATGGTGAGAAACGTCATACAAAACAGCGAAAACAGCAAGCATATTTCTATGGATGATGAGCACATGCAAATGCTGCTTGTTTTGAGAAAATTCATGTTCAAAAATGTGTATTGCAGTCCTCTTGTAAAAAAAGAAGAAGATTTGATGATGGTAGAAAAAATTATCTCATCACTATATAAATATTATATAGCACATCCTCAAGAATTACCTGAAGCCGAGCAGCTTTATATAGCTGTTGACGGACCGGAAACCGTAGTAAAAGATTATATTGCAGGAATGACGGATAGATTTGCCCAAAAACTATACAAGAAAATTTTTTGTTAAAAATTTGTTTGCGAAATAAAGGAAAGCTTACATTTTTGCAGAATATAAACTTAGAGTCATTTTTAAGGAGGCAAGGATGCCTTTTACAGCTAAATCCATAGCAAATCTAAAAGATACTATAGATATAGTCGATGTAATCTCAAGACGCATAAGTCTTAAGAGAGCGGGAAGCAATTACAAAGGCGTTTGTCCATTTCACAATGAAAAGACGCCTTCTTTTGTTGTTTCTGAATCGAAGCAGATTTTT
The DNA here is from genome assembly GCA_034180045.1 of Eubacterium sp. GTDB lineage: Bacteria > Bacillota > Clostridia > Peptostreptococcales > Anaerovoracaceae > Eubacterium_B. Next base: position 167,520 of record JAXFOY010000015.1, on the reverse strand, counting down.
ACCTGCTTTGGTTGCGGTGCTTCCGGAGATGCAATTGAATTTATAAAGCGCTATAACAATCTTGAATTTAATGATGCGGTAAGGCAGCTTGCTGATGAATACGGAATCGAACTTGAGGAAAACAGAGCTTATGGCGAGGATTTAGATATTTATTATAAGATAAATAAAGATGCGGCACTTTTTTTCTATAAGTCTTTTACAGAGAAGGCGAACAAGGGATATTCGTATATGAAGCGGCGTGCGATAAGACCGGAAATCTTAAAAAAATTCGGTATAGGTTATGCGGACGAATCATGGAACAGTCTATATAACTTTTTAACCGACAAAGCTTATCCTGTAGAGAAGATGATTGAACTCGGTCTGGTGGCAGAATCTAACGGAAGATACTATGATAAATTCAGAAATCGAGTTATTTTCCCCATAATTAATACGGCCGGTAAAGTCATAGGTTTTGGCGGTAGAGCCATAGACGAAAATGACAAGCCTAAGTACTTAAATTCGCCCGAAAGCAAAATATTTCGTAAAAAAAATAATCTCTACGGTCTTAACTTATCAAGAACATCCGTAGGTAAGGACGGTTTTATTATTCTTGTAGAAGGGTATATGGATACTATAAGTCTGTATCAGGGCGGTATTACAAACGTGGCGGCATCGCTGGGAACGGCATTGACTGAAAATCAAGCACGACTGATAAAACGATACACCAAGGATGTAGTGCTCTCATATGATTCGGATAGCGCAGGAGTGGCGGCAGCTCTACGAGGAATGGAAATTCTTCATAAAGAAGGTCTTAAGGTTAAAGTGCTTCATGTAGATGACGGGAAAGATCCTGATGAATTTATTCGTAAGGATGGCAAAGATGCGTTCAAAAAACTTATAGAAAAGGCACTTCCATTTGGTGATTATAAGCTCAAGTCAATAAAATCGAAATACAATCTCAATAATGACGAGGAACGCATAGAGTGTATTAAAGAGATAGCTGCAAGCCTGACAGATTTAGGTGCCGTGGAGCAGGAAATCTACATAAAAAGGGTTTCCAAGGAATTTTCCATTTCGGAGGCTGCGATTCGCTTGGAGATTAATGAAAATATAGATAAATCTCAAAAAGAGCAAAGAAAGAACACAACAAATGATGCGGATATTATTGAGGAATTAACCTCTATAGAAAAAGATTGTATACGCTTAATTACAAGAAATGAATCATATATACAAAAGATAGACGATAACATTGATATGTTAACTACATCTACGGCGCAGAATATTTTTTCGGTTATTAAGAAACAATTTACAAAGAGCGGAGAACTCGATATAAATTTGATTATTGATTCTTTGAGTGAAGACGAAAGCAAGGCGTTTACAGATGTTATAGATACAATACCGATTGACGGTGAGGAAGAGAAAATTTTCAGCGATTGTTTGAAACGCAGTAAGTTAGAGAAGCTTCACGAAGAAGAAAATAATGTAATTAAAATGCTTAGCTTACTTGATGAAGAAATGAACGCCCAAGAAAAGCAACGAGAGTTGTTATTAAAATTAAAGCAAATTCAGTACGAAATTAGTAAATTGTGAAAGGACATATAGTTAATGAGCATTAAAGAAATTGAAGAAAACAAATCACCGGGATTTAAGGTAGAGGAACTTAGCGGCCTTTCATCTGAACAATTAAAAGTAGAGCTGATTAAACGTCTTGAGGAAAAAGGCAGATCTAAAAATAACCGTTTAAGTTATATGGATATCTCCGACTATCTTGATCATTTTGATCTCGACAAGAACGTAATTGATGAAATTTATGACACTCTGTTGACAAACGATATAGAAATTGAAAATTTTACAGAAGATTTTTCTTTGATATTAAATGTGGACGATGAAGACGAAGATGAAGATGACGGTGTAGTGCTTGATAAAGATGGGACTATCGATGTGGAGGCTACGGTTCCCAAAGGCATTTCAGTCGATGATCCTGTTCGCATGTATCTAAAAGAAATAGGAAAGGTACCTCTGTTAACGGCAGATGAGGAGATTGAACTTGCTAAGCGTATGGAACAAGGTGATGAATATGCGAAGATGAAGCTTTGTGAAGCAAATCTCAGACTTGTTGTCAGTATTGCCAAAAGATATGTAGGGCGCGGAATGCTTTTCCTCGATTTAATCCAAGAGGGCAACCTTGGTCTTATTAAGGCGGTAGATAAATTTGATTATCGCAAGGGTTACAAGTTTTCAACCTATGCGACTTGGTGGATAAGACAGGCAATTACAAGATCTATAGCAGATCAAGCAAGAACTATAAGAATCCCTGTCCATATGGTAGAAACAATTAATAAACTTATCAGAGTCTCAAGACAGCTTTTGCAGACATACGGTCGTGAACCGTCACCTGAAGAAATAGCTAAGGAGATGGGGATAACCGTAGATAAGGTAAGAGAAATTCAAAAAATAGCACAGGAGCCGGTATCGCTTGAAACGCCTATAGGAGAAGAAGAAGACAGCCATCTTGGCGATTTTATTCCGGATGATGATGTTCCGGCACCGGCTGAGGCGGCTGCGTTTTCCATGTTGAAAGAACAACTCGTTGAGGTTTTGGACACACTTACAGACAGGGAGCAAAAAGTTCTTAAATTAAGATTCGGTCTTGAGGACGGACGCTCAAGAACACTTGAAGAAGTCGGTAAAGAATTTGATGTTACACGCGAGAGAATCAGGCAGATAGAGGCAAAGGCTCTTCGTAAATTAAGGCATCCGAGCAGAAGTAAGAAACTAAAGGATTATCTGGAGTAAGTTTTAATGATTAAGCTAAGTGAAAGGCTGGAATGTATTGCGGACAGAGTTGACAAAGGGGAAGTTGTTGCAGATATAGGAACAGACCACGGATATTTACCCATTTATCTTTGGGAAAACTCAATATCACCAAAGGTAATCATGGCTGATGTCAGCAAAGGGTCTTTACAAAAAGCTAAAGAAAACTGCAAGCTGTATCATCCAAATAAGGCTTTTGATTTCAGATTGGGTGACGGACTTGCGGTTTTGAAAGCATACGAAGTTGATACTGTTGTAATGGCAGGTATGGGTGCGCTTTTGATGATTGACATTCTCGAATGGGATATAATCAAAACCGTAAGTTATAAAAAATTTATTTTACAGCCCAGGAATAATCTCGGAGAGCTGATTTATTGGTTGGAAAAAAACAATTTTAATATCACAGGCTTTGATTTAGTTAAAGAAGGTAAACGGATTTGTGAAATTTTAACGGTAAGGCCGGGACAAATCACCGTACAGGCAAACCGTGAAATAAATTTGCATAACAACTTGAGTGCAGAATATGATTTCCCGAATCTTTTACTCGAATTCCCAAATAAACACAGTAAGGAATATTTAGAACTGCATCTAAGAAAAGAAGCATTCATAATAGAAAACATTCTCAAAGGTAAGGATGGAGATAAGGATATTAATTTATCACGGAGAATAAGCAGAAGGGAAAGACTTAAATATTTATTAGGGTGTCTGGATGAAAGCAATTAAGTTAAAAAAAATAATTGAATATATGAATGAGTTGTTTCCGCTTTCAAGTGCCGAAGAATGGGATAATTCCGGCATACAGCTAGCCCTGTCGGATGAGGTTCACAAAGTAATGAGCGTGCTTGAAATCACTGACTCTGTGGTTTCGGAGGCTATTTCAGAAGATGTTGATTTGATTATCAGTCATCATCCGCTATTCTTTTCCGGCGTAAAATCACTTTCTGTAGATAAAGCCGTCGATTCTTTTGTTATCAAACTTGTTCAGAGCAATATAAGCGTTTATTCCGCTCATACATCATGTGATATTGCCTGCGGCGGACTAAATGATTATTTCGGGGAATTGATTGAGGTGGAAGATATTCAGCTTTTATCCGAAAACAATGCATATTGCCGATGCGGAAGAAGCAAGAAACCGATGAAGCTGATCGATTTTTGCAATTTTTTAAGCAATAAACTTTCAGTTCCAAAATCTTTGATAAGATATGTTGGAGATGGCGGGCAAATAATATCAAATATCGCTTGGTGTACCGGTTCAGGTATGGAATTTGCAACTTGTGCTTATGATAAAGATGTGGATGTTTATGTTACGGGCGATGTTAAGCATCACAACGCTGTCGATGCTCGGCAGGCGGGATTAAATGTTATTGATATAGGTCATTTCGGAAGCGAGTATATTTTCTCACAGCTTATCAAAGCTAAACTCTCTAAAGACATATGTGTTATAGAAAGTAAAAACTGCTATAATCCTATTAAATCTATATAGTTAATTAATGTTTATTTTTCATGGAAAGGAACTAACAATGAATAAAGCGATAGTAGCTAAAAACGCACCGGCAGCAGTAGGACCTTATGTACACGCGGTTCAGGCAGGTAATTTGATTTTTGTTTCAGGTCAGCTAGGTCTAAATCCTACCACCGGAGAACTTGCAGACGGACTTGTAGCACAAACGGAGCAGGCTTTGGAAAACTTGAAAGCAGTGTTAAACGAAGCGGGATATGAGCTTAGTGATGTTGTAAAGACCACCGTGTTCATAGATGATATGAACAATTTCGGAAAAGTTAATGAAATCTACGCAAAACATTTTGGTGAAAGCAAGCCGGCAAGATCGTGCGTTGAAGTCTCAAAATTACCTAAGGGCGGTCTTGTAGAAATCGAGTGCATGGCAGCAAAATAAGCAAAGTAAAACGTAAATTTACTTATTATTGATGAAAGTAAATTCATAATTGAGAACAGACAATAGGTGGTTATTTATGACCATCTATTTGATTTTGTAATCTATTTTTGCTTTAATTCATAATCAATTGTGGTATAATAAATTAGTTAAGGGAAGATCAGACGGTTGCGTGTCATTGACATGAGGAAAGTCCGGGCTCCATAGGGCAAGAATGCCGGATAACATCCGGCGTAGGTAACTATAGGGAAAGTGCAACAGAAACATTCCGCCGAAACAGTTAGGCTGTGGTAAGGTTGAAATGGTGAGGTAAGAGCTCACCGGGGTCATGGAGACATGGCTGCCGTGTAAACCCCATTCGGAGCAAGGTCGAAATTGAGCGCAAAATGCAGCGGCCCGTTGCAGCTCACGAGGTGGACCGCATGAGCGTGCAGTAATGTTACGCCTTAGATAGATGATCGTCGAATACAGAACCCGGCTTATAGATCTGTCCCTTAACTTTTTATATTGGAGAAAAAGTATGGAAGAAACGCTAAAAGTAAAAGAAAATAAAATTAAAGATTCGGACAAGATGGGTAGCATGCCGATAGGAAGATTACTCGCATCCATGGCATGGCCTGCAATTTTATCTATGACAATTAATGCTATGTATAATATCATAGATAGCATTTTTGTGGCGCAGATAAGTCAGGAGGCATTGACAGCCGTGTCCTTTGTTATGCCGGTACAAATACTTATGATTGCAGTCTCGGTAGGTTCAGGTGTAGGTGTAAATTCATTGATATCGAGGAGGCTTGGAGCAAAGAGGCAAAGAGATGCTGATTTGGCAGCATGCACAAGTATAAGAATAGGATTGATTAACTATATTATATTTTTGCTCATAGGAATTTTCTTGACAGTGCCATTTATGCATCATTACACCGATGATACGGAAACCTTTGTTGCCGGTACGTCATATATGCGTATCGTGTTGTGTTTTAGCGTATTTATGGCTATAGAAATCATATTGGAAAAAGTCCTTCAATCAACAGGTAACATGATAACTCCTATGATTTGTTCGATGTCGGGAGCTGTCGTTAATACAATACTGGATCCTATACTTATTTTCGGACTCTTCGGTTTACCGGCTTTAGGCGTAACAGGCGCAGCGATAGCAACGGTTATAGGTCAGGCGTGCACTTTGATTGTGGCGACGATTATAATAATAAAAAAGGAAAGTGCAGTAAAAATTAAACTTGTAGGGTTCAAAACGGACTGGGGCATTGTTAAAGACATATATGCTGTAGGATTTCCGTCCATAATAATGCAAGCCATAGGCTCCTTGATGCTTCTGGGATATAATACTGTACTGTCTGCTGAGCCGATAGCAGTTGCAGTTTTAGGAATATACTTTAAGATACAGTCATTCATATTTATGCCGGTATTCGGGTTAAGTCAAGGCGCTATGCCGGTTATGGGATATAATTACGGTTCGAAAAATAGGCTCAGACTCATGAAGACATTTAAGCTTGCACTTTTTGCCGCTTTGATTATAATGGCGATAGGAACCGCATTATTTCAACTATTTCCGGAATTCTTTCTCAAGCTTTTCAATGCGGATGAAAATATGCTTGCCATGGGTGTACCTGCTTTAAGACGCATAAGCCTCTGTTTCATCCCGGCTGCATTTGGAATAATTACATCCACATTATTCCAGGGAACAGGAAACGGATTTTACAGTCTTTTCGGGTCGCTTATAAGACAGCTTATCGTAGTTTTACCAATGGCATATATTCTCTATAATCTTGGAGGTGTGGAGATGTCGTGGTTCTCATTTCCGCTGGCGGAGATAGTAGGTCTTGCATATTCTGCGATAATGTTATCATATTTATATAAAAAACAAATTAAACAACTATAGTAAAATAAAAAATTTTAGAGGAAAGACATAAAAATGAAATTAGGAATTGATATTGGTTCTACAACTGTAAAGCTGATATTAGCCGAGCAGAATGGGAAAATTGTATTTTCTCGCTACGAAAGACATATGTCTGATGTAATGGAAAAGCTCAAAGACCTGATGAAGGAACTATATGACGAATTCGGTGATATAGATATAAGGCCTGTTATAACAGGCTCAGGCGGGCTGTCACTAGCTAATCTTTTGAACGTTAAATTTGAACAAGAGGTTATTGCATGCAGTAAGGCGGTTGAAGCACTCATACCGCAAACTGATGTTGCTATAGAATTAGGCGGTGAAGACGCAAAAATCACTTTCTACGGTAAAACGGTCGAACAGCGCATGAACGGTTCATGTGCCGGAGGAACAGGAGCCTTTATTGACCAGATGGCAATTCTGCTGAATACTGACCCGAATGGGCTTAACGAAGCGGCAAAGGAGTATAATGTTATTTATCCGATTGCTGCAAGATGCGGAGTCTTTGCTAAAACCGATATTCAGCCGCTTATCAATGACGGTGCCGCTATAGGAGACTTGGCAGCCTCGATTTATCAAGCTGTTGTAAATCAGACTATAAGCGGTCTTGCTTGTGGGCATACAATCAAAGGGAACGTAGCGTTTTTAGGTGGACCTTTATCATTCATGTCCGAACTCAGAAAAAGATTTACAGAAACCTTGCATTTAAGGGAAGAACAGATTATTTTCCCTGAAGATTCCAAGTTCTTTGTAGCAATAGGTGCAGAGATGCTTGCCGATGATGTGGATTTGATTTCCATAAATTCGCTGATACAGAAAATTGATAATATCGACCCGGTTTTGATGACGGACAGCAAACATATAGAACCGCTGTTTTCGAATGAGGATGAATATCGTGAATTCAAGGCAAGACATGACAAAAATAAGGTTAGCCGCAAAGCAATTTCTGAGGCGGCAGGTCCTGTTTTCTTGGGAATAGATGCCGGCTCCACTACAACAAAGGCGGCTTTAATCGATAAAGAAGCCAATTTGCTCTATTCCTTTTATCAAGGAAATGAAGGAAATCCTATAGAAACCACAAGAAGAATGCTTCTTGAATTGTATGGTTTGCTTCCAAGCGGTGCGTACATAGCAGGTGTAACCACTACGGGATACGGTGAACAACTCATAAAGTTTGCATTTCATGCGGACTACGGAGAAATCGAGACTATGGCTCATTTTCGTGCAACGCAACATTTCCAGCCTAATGTGGATTTTATCTTGGACATAGGCGGGCAGGATATGAAGTGCATGAAGGTTAAAGACAATGCGATTTATAATATCATGCTAAATGAAGCGTGTTCGTCGGGCTGCGGATCTTTTTTAGAAACATATGCAAAGTCGGTAAATATGGATACAAAGAAATTTGCTGAAGAGGCTTTATTTGCCGACAATCCTGTAGATCTCGGTACGAGATGTACAGTGTTTATGAATTCCAAAGTTAAGCAGGCACAAAAAGAGGGCGCGGAGATAGGTGACATATCTGCGGGACTTTCTTACTCTGTGATAAAGAATGCTTTGTATAAAGTAATAAAGCTCAGAAACGCGGACGAAGCAGGTAATAATATAGTCGTACAGGGCGGCACATTTTTGAATGATGCTGTGCTTAGAAGTGTTGAAAAAATTATCGGTAAGAATGTCGTTAGACCTGATATTGCCGGTCTTATGGGAGCTTACGGATGTGCGCTGATTTCATTGAACAAGTATGTGGAAGGTGATAAATCAGGAATAATGCCGGCTTCAGATCTCATTGATTTTAATGTCGAGCATACTAACGGCAGATGTAACCGTTGTGAAAATCGCTGTATTTTGACAATAAACAAGTTCAAAGACGGTTCGAGATTTATAACCGGAAATCGCTGCGAAAGAGGTGCCGGTGAGGAGAATATAAAAAGCGATATTCCTGATTTATATGCATACAAATTCAAGCGTTTGTTCGGATATAAACCTTTGAGTGAAAAAGAAGCAACCAGCGGTATTATCGGAATTCCAAGAGTACTTAATATATATGAGAATTATCCGTTCTGGTTTACTCTTTTTACGGAGATGGGATTTAGAGTCGTTCTATCACCGCCTTCAAGCAAAAAAATATACGAAGAGGGTATGGACACAATTTCATCAGATACGGCTTGCTATCCGGCAAAAATGGTACATGGACACATAAAGTGGCTTCTGGAAAACGGTGTCAAAAATATATTCTATCCATGTATAAATTTTGAAATCAAGGAAGATAATACAGCTTCTAATCACTATAACTGTCCTATAGTTGCCTCATATGCCGAGGTTATTGCAAATAACATGGATGAGCAGCTTAAAGCGGCGGGAGCGAGGCTTTGGCATCCGTTTCTTCCATTCGATAACGACAGGAAACTTATAAAGGCACTGACAGAAGAATTTAAGGCTCTAAAAATTTCACATGCACAGATTAAATACGCAGTTCGTTTAGCCAGGCGAGAGCATGCAAGATTTAAGGAAGATGTACAAATTCAGGCAAAGCATGCGATAGACTTTGCCAGAAGAAACGGGAACAAAATAATCGTATTGGCGGGAAGACCTTATCACTTGGACCCTGAGATAAATCACGGTACAAATAAGCTGTTGACAAGCTTCGGTTTTGTTGTGCTCACGGAAGATTCCATAGCTTCTCTTGGAGTTCTGCCAAGACCGGTAAGAGTTTTGGATCAATGGGTTTATCATTCGAGGTTATACAAAGCTGCCGATTTTGTAGGTAAAAATGATGATATAGAGCTTATCCAGCTAAATTCGTTCGGTTGCGGTCTGGATGCCGTTACAACGGACCAAATTGAGGAAATTTGTAACAGCAATAATAAAATATATACTGTACTTAAAATTGATGAAGTATCAAATTTAGGTGCAATTAAGATTAGAATAAGATCGCTTAAAGCAGCCATGGAGGAAAGAGAAAAGAACAAAGTACACGCAAAGGCCAACTTTAAGCCATATGAACGTGTGATATTCACGGAAGAAATGCGTGAAGATTATACTATTTTAGTACCTCAAATGTCACCTATTCATTTTAACTACTTTGCTGAAGCTCTAAAATCGTGCGGGTATAAAGCCGTACTTCTTCCTGCCGTAGATAACAATTCGGTTAATGAAGGGCTTAGATACATCAATAACGATGCTTGTTATCCTACTATAGTTACGCTTGGACAAATAATTTCGGCGCTGAAATCAGGTCGGTACGACCTTAATAAAACTGCTGTTTTCATGTCTCAGACGGGTGGAGGATGTAGAGCAAGTAACTATGTGGCTTTGCTCAGAAAGGCGCTAAGTGACCTAAATATGCCGCAAATTCCGGTAGTTTCATTCAACACGGTCGGACTTGAAAAGAATCCGGGCTTTAAGATTACATTTGATATGGGTTTTAAGCTCTTGGTAGGAGCGATATACGGAGACTTGATGATGAGGCTTCTATATGCGACAAGGCCGTATGAAAAAATAAAAGGCAGCGCTGAAGCTCTAATGGACAGCTGGTATGACAGAATCATAGAAAATGTTGTCAATTTCAAGAGAAGTGTGTTCAACTCAAATATCAGAAAAATCGTAGAGGAATTTGATAATTTAGAGCGCCTGAACATAAAGAAACCGAAGGTAGGTATTGTGGGCGAGATACTTGTGAAATATCACCCTAACGCTAACAACTACATTGTCGATATAATTGAAGAAGAAGGCGGAGAAGCGGTAGTTCTCGATTTAATAGACTTTTTTCTATATGGAATGTATAGTAAAAAATTCAATTTCAAATATCTTTCCGGCAAATACGGTGAAATGAAGATAAACGAGATTGCGATAAAAATTGTGGAATGGATGAGAAAACCTATGCGTAAGGCATTAAGGGAAAGTAAATATTTTGTTGAACCGTCATATATAGACGAAACCGCAGAAGCGGCAAGCTCAATTATTTCACTGGGAAATCAATGCGGGGAAGGATGGCTCTTGACCGGTGAAATGATAGAATTAATTAACGGCGGTTCTCCTAATATTGTTTGTCTTCAGCCTTTTGCGTGTCTTCCGAATCATGTTACAGGTAAAGGTGTAATGAAGGCGCTGAGAGAGCTTAACCCATATGTAAACATTGCTGCTATTGACTATGACCCCGGCGCAAGTGATGTAAATCAGTTAAACAGAATCAAGCTTATGATGACCACCGCTCGCAAGAACTTTAAGGGCTAGGCAATCATTTCGATGAAATCCCATAATTTTTTACGGGCGGAGATTGCGACGGATTGGCTATAGTTTTGAAACATGAACCTACTTTGCGAATCAACAAAAATATATCACTTGGTTTCCGGGCGTTGAAATGCTCGATGTAATAATGTATAATTACATATAAATAAGACATAATTAGAAGGAGGTGTCTCCATGGGAAGACACGGTACAATTGCCGGCAGAAAAGCTGCTCAGGACTCAAAAAGAGCGGCTTTATTCACAAAATACGCAAAGGCTATCACGGTTGCAGCAAAGGACGGCGGTGACCCTGAATATAACGCAGGACTTAGAGTTGCAATAGAAAAAGCTAAGGCGATAAGTATGCCGAACGATAATATTCAAAGAGCCATAAAAAAAGGAACGGGCGAACTTGAGGGCGTTTCATATGAAGAACTCTCATTTGAAGGATACGGTTCAGGCGGAGTCGCATTTATAGTTGATTGCCTTACAGACAACACCAATAGAACAACATCGGCAGTAAAATCTACATTTGACAAGTACGGTGGAAACATAGGAACACCGGGATGCGTTTCATATATGTTTTCTCGAAAAGGTGTACTTATAATCGAAAAATCAGATGAAGTAAATGAAGAAGAACTTATGGAAGCTGCACTTGAAGCAGGGGCAGATGATATAGTATCTGACGAAGAATCTTTTACGATTTATACTGATCCGTCGGTTTATACAGATGTACATCAGGCTCTAACTTCAGCCGGATATGAACTTGTTGAATCGGATATTGAATTTGTACCGTCGATGGAATCGACACCGTCAGAAAATGATATACCTAAGTTGAGAAAACTTATAGATGTGCTTGAGGATAATGATGATGTCCAAAAAGTACATACAAATTGCGCGATTGATTTATATGAATAATATTTGTTAAAATATTTAACATTACTTTCTATATCGGTGCAATATTGAGGCGCTTATTGTATAATATAGTTGCCTGGAGCTTACGTTAAGTGTTCATAATTGAACCTACACTAATTGCAAGGGAATTTGAATTTCATCCATTATGTCAAGCCTCCTAAGAGTGGAAGACAGAGGGGATGATAGAATGCCCACCTATCTTAAGATAGGGCGTCAATTATACCTTGACGGAGATTCCGGGCAATTTTAAGGAGATGTATATGAATTTACCAAATAAGCTTACAATTGCAAGAGTAATAGCAGTCCCGTTTTTTATTTGGGCATTTATGATAGAATATTACCTAACTGCATTTATTATTTTCATACTCGCTTCACTTACCGACATGCTAGATGGTAAGATTGCTCGCAAATATAATTTGGTTACTAATTTTGGTAAGATTATGGATCCTCTCGCCGATAAAATTCTTGTATACTCTGCATTTTGTTTGCTGATTGCGACCGGTGCAGTTCCGGCGTGGATGCTGATTATAATATTGGCAAGAGAATTTACAGTCAGCGGTATGCGCATGGTTGCTGCATCAGAAGGTATTGTAATTGCCGCAGGTCTTACAGGTAAGATTAAGACTGTTTTACAAATGATAGCAGTGCCGCTTCTCTTGCTTACCTATACGATTTCTGATTCATATTATTTTAATATCTTCAGTTGTGCGGCAAATATATTCCTTTGGGCTTCGCTCATCATGACTGTTTGGTCAGGAATCGAATATGTTGTAAAGAACAGAAAAGTATTTTCTATGTGATTTATAATATCTTGCAAAGATGATTTGAAAAATATTGATTTTATTTTCACCGGCAGCTTTGCCGGTTTTTTGTTAGGAGATTAATTATGCGTTGTGGAATTCTGGGAGTCGGAACCGAACTTTTGTTTGGTCATACGATAAATACAAATGCTGCGTACTTATCAAAGGAGTTGAACAATCTTGGTTTTGACGTTCTATATCACTTTGCTGTAGGTGATAATGAAAAGAGACTGAGAGAAACCATCAAACATGCGATGAAAAAGTGTGATTTGATTATTACAACCGGAGGTCTTGGACCTACTGAGGATGACATAACAAAGGAAACGATTGCAAAGGTAATTAAAGATGAGCTTGTAATGCATGCGGAAAGCTTTGCCGCGCTTGAAAAATATGCAAAGGTGAGAGGACGCAGACTTACGGAAAACAATTATAAACAGGCTATGATGCCGACAAAGGCTATTATAATGGAAAATGAGGCGGGAACAGCACCGGGTTTTGCCGTTGAAGAAGACGGAAAGATAATAATAAGTCTTCCGGGACCGCCAAGAGAGGTTCGCTTTATGTGGGAACATAAGGTTAAACCTTACCTCATACAAAAGCAAAGTAAAAGTATAGTTTTTAGAATGATTAGAACCTTCGGTATAGGTGAGTCCCTTCTTGAAACAAAATTAATTGATTTGATAGATAAGCAAAGCGATCCTACCATTGCAACATACGCAAAAGAGGGCGAGTGCATGATTAGAGTTGCCTCACAAAGAGATAGTTACGATGAGGCAAAATCGGCTGTAGATGAAGTTTGTACAAAGATTAATGAAATAATAGGTGATGCCGTTTACAGTTTTGACGGAGAAGAATTTCATCAGGTCATAGGAAAGGCGCTAATAGATAAAAATATAAGTATTTCATCATGTGAATCTTGCACGGGAGGATTGTTTGCGGAGCAATTAATCAGGGTTCCCGGGATTTCAAAGGTATTTGACAGAGGAATTGTGACATATTCAAATAAATCAAAGATGGATGAACTTAATGTGAACGCAGAATCGCTTTCAAAATACACCGCAGAAAGTCCGGAAGTAGCACTGGAAATGGTAAGGGGATTAAAAAGCAAAACAGGAAGCAGACTTTGTATTTCATCAACAGGTGTTGCAGGTCCTGAAGCATATCACGGGCTTGATGCCGGTGTTATGTATATAGGCATTATTTTTGATGATAAGGAATATGTACACGAAATAAAGACCAATCGTAAGGAACGAAACTGGAACAGGCAGTTTTGCTGCCTTGCTATGATGGAACAAATAAAAAAAGCTATATCGTATAAGGGAAAAATATAGATTTCATTGACATTTAGCTGCATATATGTAAAATAAAACTGTAAAATATTTACAGCAAATATAGACTTGAAATTTCAAATCAAATAAGATAAAATACAATAAGAACAAATGTTCATTTTGGAGGTAGAGATGGCAACAAAAAAATTCATGGCTTCCGATCCTAACGATAGAGAGAAGGCCTTAGAAGAAGCACTTAAACATATACATAAGCAGTTCGGTCAAGGTTCTATTATGAAACTTGGCGAAAATGCAATGAATAAAGACCTGGATGTAATTCCTACAGGCTCTATAAGCCTTGATTTGGCAACAGGAGTTGGTGGAGTACCAAAGGGCAGGATTATAGAGATTTATGGCCCGGAATCATCAGGTAAGACTACACTTACTTTGCATATTGTGGCAGAGGCACAGAAGCAAGGCGGTAAAGCCGCTTTTATAGACGCGGAACACGCTCTTGACCCGACTTATGCCAGAAGCATAGGCGTAGATGTTGATGAACTTCTGGTTTCGCAGCCTGACACGGGAGAGCAAGGTCTGGAGATTTGCGATACCTTAGCAAGGAGCGGAGCTATCGATGTCATAGTTATCGACTCGGTGGCAGCGCTTGTGCCTAATACCGAAATTGAAGGTGAAATGGGAGATGCACACGTAGGGCTTCAGGCAAGGATGATGTCTCAGGCTCTTCGTAAACTTGCAGGTACTGTAAATCGTTCCAAAACATGTGTAATTTTTATCAATCAGCTTAGAGAAAAAATCGGCGTGATGTTTGGAAGCCCCGAAACAACTACTGGTGGACGCGCGCTTAAGTTTTATTCTACAATGAGATTTGATGTGCGTAAGCTTGAGACACTCAAAAAAGGTGAGGATATGCTCGGAAACAGGACCAGGGTTAAGGTAGTCAAGAACAAGGTTGCACCTCCATTTAGACAGGCTGAGTTCGATATTATGTTTGGACAGGGTATATCCAAAGCCGGTGATGTACTTGACTGTGCAGTTGCGCAAGATATTGTCGAAAAGGCAGGTTCTTGGTACAGCTATAAGGGCGAGAGAATAGGTCAAGGCAAAGAAAATGTAAAATTATATCTGGATGAACACAATGATGTCTTAGAAGAAATCGAACAAAATCTTCTAGCAAAGCTACATGTTACAAAAGATAATGTAGATGAGCCGGGATTCAAAGTAGATGAAGACGGAGTAATATTAGAGGATTGATTTTCAACGCATAACGCATAATGTGTATATATAGAGTTTGTAAACACAGCATAATGCTTAATTAAATAAGGTAAAATAGGACACATATATTATAGATATATAACAAAACAAATTTTATTTTGTATTGTAAATATCGTAATATATGTGTTTTGATATTTATGTGAAATAATTTTATAAATTTGCTTGTATTTATTTTTTTATATGAGATAATTAAAAAGGTTTCATAAAAAGGGGATACAAGATGCAAGCTATAAACATTTTTTTCGTAAACAATCTGCTGTATATACTGCTGAGTATATGCTTTTTATCATGTTTTTTTATCTTGAGCCACTTTAGAGATAGACTGTCTATATCGACTTGTAAAATATTCATAGTTTCACTTCTACATACAATTTCAGGAGTTATATGTGTAAAATTATTTGCCGGTATTGAAAATTTTGGTAATCCGTTTAATTCAGGCATGAGTTTATTTGGCAGCATTTTCTTTTTACCTATTTTTTATTTCATTTTAGCAAAATTATTAAATAAGAGAGCTAAAGATATATTTGACATTTTTACACTGTGTCTTATAAGCGCATTGCTTATCGTCAGATTTAACTGTATTATTCAAGGATGTTGCCGGGGGATTTTTTTGCCGAATAGTGATATAGTCAGGTTTCCGACAAGAGAAATTGAGATAGTATTTCACATTATTATCTTTATATATTTCTTTATTAAGATTAAAAAGCCTCATATACGAGGTGACATATATCCTCAATATATGATTTTTTACGGGGGCTTTAGATTTATTGAAGAATTTTTTAGAGCAAATAAGGTTATAATGCTGAGCCACATTCACTTGAGCCATATTTGGGCTGTGGTTTGCTTTGTAGTAGGATTAAGTTTTTATCTTGAACTTCATTCTAAAAATGCAGTCTCAAGTTAAAATAAAGGGGGGTTTTTAATGAATTTTTTAACGGGTGCGCTAAAAAGAATGTTGGCGATTTTTCTTTCACTCATATTGGTGATTTTAATGATGCCATTAGAAAATATGGATTTTAGTTATGCTGAACCGGAAGATGTTGATATTAAATTCAGCAATAAAAACTTGAAAATTACAGCAAATTTTGATGTTGAAACATACAAGCTAAAAGATGTAAACGATAATGTTGAAATATCAGTAACAGGCATGCCTGACGGAAGATGCAGCAAAGCTTCTGAAGGAAAGGCGGAGATTACTTTTACAAATACACTGAATGTAAAAGTGAATTTAAGTTTCACAATCACAGAACTGGTCTTAAATGGCGGAAACATAACGGTAGACGGAAAGCCATACAAGGATAAACCTACAGAAGCTTTTTCCTTTGAACTTGATGGGAAAAAAAGCATAAAGATTATTCTTACTTCTGATATAGGTGCAAAAACAAGCAGCTTAAAGCTGGAGAAAATCGGTATTTTCACAAATACAAATTCCGATGTAACATATAGCCCCGGATCAAATGGAAAAATAAGTGTTAACGACGAGGAAATAAGTTCCAAAACAGTCAAAAAAGTTACAGGTAACGACATTATAAAATTAAATGCGGTGGCAGATGAAGGTTACAGATTTTTCGGTTGGTATATAAATGGACAATTTATTTCAGATCAAAGTGAGCTTACCACATCCATTTTTGAAGATTCTCTGGTAGAGGGGAAATTCACAAATAAGGATAATGCTACCTATAAAGTTGGAGAATTATTGTTTGATGAGCTTAATACTGCAATAGAGGAAACTAAAACCGGTGCAAAAACTATCATAGTTACAAGGAGCGGACGAGTTCCTGCCGGTGAATATACAATTCCGGATGGTGTGACTTTGCTTTTGCCTATGAACAATAAGTATCAGATAATAAAAGAGAACCCTATTTTGGATACAGAGTCATATAATAACTCCAAGGTACATGAATTTTCTAAACTGACATTTTCAAATGGAGCAAGGCTTAATATAGCTTCAGGCGGCTCGGTTTCCATAGCTGCAAAGCAATTAGCCTTTAATTCGATATATTCATACTCTACGAGCGGACCTATAGGCGATTACGGCAGAATTGATTTAGACGAAGGCAGCCATATAGAGGTGAAGGACAAAGGTGCTTTATATGTAAGCGGATTTTTAACGGGAAAAGGTACCATAAATCTAAACCCGGGAGCTGTAGCATATGAAGATTTAGAGGTTGCAGACTGGAGAGGCGGAAGCGCAACAAGTAAAGTCTACTACGATAAGGTTCGTAAAGCTTTTCCTTTTACACAGTATCACGCGCAGAACATACAGTCACCAATGACAATACAAAACGGGGCTAATGTAAAGGCTGTTTTTTCCGTTACAGCCATGGGAATATCAAGGTCTGTAATCCTGGATTTAATAGGCGGAAAAGAACCTTTTATCGTTACCGAAGAAAACTCATCTGTAACATATACATATGATCCTATAAATGACAAGGCAGTTATAGATATAAACGGGCGCGCAAAATTAAATAAAATATATATAAATTTAGCAGGTCAGGAATTTGACTCTAAAAATTATGTTCTCCCAATCTGTAACAATATTATAATAAACGTTCAGCCCGCAAGTACGTTGGATATAATAAACAATACGTCTATGTCTGCCGGCAGTAAAATTAATATATCCGAAGGTGCCACGGTCAATATTCTGGAAAATGCGAATTTATATGTCGTAGATCAAAAGGAATGGAACGGAAAAGGCATTGGACAATTTAAGAATTATGGTCCTGCATTTATTTGGCCGCAGAAAACTGTTGATAAAATAAGTTTGCCTTATAAGGATCAAACAGGACCGGGAAATGCAAGCATAGATGTAAACGGTGTCTTAAATATTGAGGGGCAGTTATTTACATCAAAATCCGGTGCGGACATCAAAAGCAGTCAGGGAACGGGTAAGATAAATATAAAGTCTGCACCTAGAAAAGCCGGTCCAAATGAAATCTATTATGCAGGTAATGCTGAAAAACATCAGAATACAGAAGAATTTTTCGTCAAAATAGATATGTTTGAGGGGCTTTATCACAATGGTCCTTCACATGCCGAAACAAATCCGTATACGAGTTCGGAAGGAAATGCTGCCGGCAGCCAAATATACTGGTCAAAGGAAAGCGATAAATGGATAAATTCGAATTCACGGAAGCATAAGATAAGTATGCAGTTCAAATCGGATAATGATGAAACAGAATTACCTGATGAAATAAAAAATATGCTTCCAAAGTCCATTGATGATGTGCTTGACGGCGAGGCATATATATTGCCTAACTATGTAGATATTGTATCTAGTGGAAAAGGCGTTTGGAAATTCAAAGGATTTGAAGATCCGGAAGGTGCCGTTGACGAAACGGGCAATATTAAGATTTTAATGCCTGAAAGCAATTATTTCCCTAAAAAGGCAGTAGAATTAAAGGGCGTTTGGACTCTTGATTCAACAGGTAACAAATTGCTTTTCGATGCAAACGGAAGTGATAAATCAGCTCCCGAAACAAAGAACTATGTTGTGGGTAATATAATTAAGCTTACCGACATGAAAAGAGACGGTTATGAGTTTGACTGCTGGAACAGCCTTAAAGATGGAAACGGAACATCATATAAAGCCGGTGAAAACTTTACCATGCCTAATGAAGAGGTAACTCTTTATGCAAAGTGGAATAGAATATATACAATAAAATATGAGTATAAGGTGGATGGTAAAAATGCTCCCGATGCCATTAATGCGCTTATCCCGGATTATGAAAAAACAACTGTGGAAAAAGAAAAACTCACAGCTGTAAAACCAAGTAAAACTAAAGAGGTTATAGGCGAAAATGTATATAATTTCACATCTTATGAAAAAAACATAGATGAAGAAAATGCGACCATTACGTTCATAGGTAATTGGACCGAGAGCGATGCCATGCATCTTATTTACGATGGCAACGGCGGGAGCGGAGAGCTTATAGATTCAAACATATACGATGTGAACAATAATCGGGCGAAGACTCAAAAAAATGCATTTGAAAGAAAGGGCTATACATTTGATCATTGGAATACTAAAAGTGATGACAAAGGTATAAGCTATGGTGCAGATGAAGAGGTAGATGTTTCTAAAACACCGAAGCTTTTTGCAATCTGGAAGCGTAACCATGAAGTTAAATATGTCTTTATAAGTGACATACAAGAAGATGTTCCAAACGAAGTAGAACAGCTTTTGCCAAGTGACAAAAAAATATACTACGATTTGAATGAAATAGAGCAGCTTGAGCCCGGCGCTAAGGAGCTGATTGTAAAAAATGTACGTTGGACTTTTGATAAAGCCGGATTTACGAAGAGTATAGAGGATAAAGACGGTGAGAATGTACTTGTGAAGTTTACCGGTAAATGGCAAAAAACGGATTTATCCGAGCTTCCAAGAGATAAGAGAATTAGTGGAGAAGACAGGTTTGCAACCGCAAAAAATATAGCTGTAGAAATAAAAAATGTAAGTCAAAAATCAAAATTTGACAACATTGTCATTGCAAACGGAGAAAGTTTCCCCGATGCGCTTTCCGGTACATATCTTGCAAAAGTTAAAAACGCACCGCTGATATTAAGCGGCAATAGCGAAGAAACTTCCACGATAAAATTTGTAAAAGAACACTTATCGGAAAACGGCAAGGTATATCTGCTTGGTGGAAAGGCGGTAATTTCGAGACAGCTAGAAGAAAAACTTTCAGCTGAATATAATACTAAGAGGCTTGACGGTGCAGATAGATTTGAGACAAATATAAAAATATTAAAAGAAGCCGGCGTTGACAAAGAAGAGATTATGGTTTGCAATGCATATGATTTTGCAGATAGCATGTCGGCTTCAGCTACCGGAAAACCTATATTTTTAGTCGGCGACAAAATAGATAAGGTACAGATGGACTATCTAAAGTCGATAAAACCGGCTAAATTCTGGTTGATAGGCGGGACGAAAGCTGTAAATAAATCAATAGATGCCTCGCTTTCTTCAATCCAAAAATGCGAAAGAATCAGCGGATCAAATCGCTATGAAACATCAGTTGCAGTTGCAGAAACCTTCTTTGATAAAAACTTATCTAAGATAGTGTTTGCGTCAGGCAATGATTTTCCTGACGGTTTAGCAGGAAGCGTTTTGGCAATTAACATGAAATCTCCGCTTATTCTTACAGCGGCAAACAGTGAGGAATATGCTGCGGCTTATGCAAAGAAAGTAAATGCAAAATCAAGTATAATACTTGGAGGCGTAAAGGCTTTAACAGATTCCGGCATAGAGAAAATAATGTCGAGAAAATTAATTTTTGCGGACTGAATTTTTATAAAATAGACTACATTTAATCCGGTTGTAATTATGCTGTACAAATGATATAGTATATATAATAAAAATGGTAAATATTGTTTATCATATGTTTCATAGGGGGGAATTTAATTATGAAAAATACGTTCGAAAGGAAGCGAATCAGAGCAGTTGCCTTACTTGCGGCTATACTGATGACTTTCATTTACGGTATGCAGCTTGCAGGCTTTACATCAGAAAAGCCTTTTGCAGAGGCAATCGAATTAGGGGAAATATCTTTGCCGGGAAATCTTACAGTTAATGGCAAGGAGACAGATGTAAACGCTTTAGAAGTTTTCAAATCCGACAGAATTTACGTCGAAGGAATATTAGAAGTAAAGTCAATAAAAAAATTGATGAGCGATACTTTATCCGGCGGAAATGTAGATACTAATCGAAAATTAAAAGATTTATCGTCTACATTTACAGCTACATTAAAGGCTGAAGATGGCATTTTGCTTGATGCCGAAAGCTCAACTTTAACGCCAAACGATTTGTTTGTTGTTAAAGAGAAGAAACAAATATCAGCCAACGAAATCGCTATCGTAATGGAGCTGAAAACAAAACATGAAACAGTTGGCGCACTGAAAGATGCTGTTAATGCTGTTCCTGATATTTTAAGTGTGAATTCTGCGGCTCGTTTCGCCGACACTGCTGTATCAGGAAAAGTATATAAATTCGAGGGAACTGTTACAGGCGATTTTCATTGCGGACTGGAAAATTCTAATACAGATTTAAGCTTCAAATGGAAAGCAGAAAAGAACGGTAAATCACCGGTTATCGGACAGGTAGTATTTAATCAACTTCCTGCGTACAAATTACCCGGGGATATGAAGATTGGTGAAGATACCGAACACGATAAGGTATATGAGCTAAAAGAAAAAACATTTACACTTACAGGTGAGCTTAATGTTAAAGCTATTAAAGATCTTATTAAGGATATAGCTGTAGGCAGTAAAGTTGTTGTAAATGACCAGTTGACAGCATTGGCAAAACAGATTGTAATAGTTGCGGCAAGTAATTTTACCGCTACTATAGAACTGCCTGAGGGACTGTCAGCGGAAGATGTAAAAAAAGCAGACATTGAACTTGTAGGAGCAGACGGTCTCTTTGAAATTGCAAATACAAATATTTCTGCCGATAAGGTTGAGGTATTAATGATTTTAGATTCTGCTTCAATTAACAACTTTGAAGATCTCTACAATAAGGTTCAGGCAGTTGATGATACATTGAAAGTAAATATCAAAGGAATTAAGATTACAGATAAGGCTTAGGTCGGGAAAAATTATACAATAAAGGGTAATCTAAGAGGTGAATTCAACGGTGAAGCGTCATTAGCAGGAAATAAAAAGTTGTTCTCATTTACTTGGCTTGGCGTTCAGACCGATGACGGAAGAGATTTTGTCAATACAAATCCTGCTACAGGCGATGATATTACATTTACGCTGACACCTGTAAAATCGGATAATCCGGTGGCACCTGAAACAGAGCCTGTAAAACCTGAAGTAAAGAAGAATGATAAAACGCCAAACACAGGTGATTCAAGTAATGCTATGGGATATATGGCACTTGTAATCCTTTCAGCAGCTACAATTACCACACTTGCAGTAAGAAGAAAGTCAAGTGTAAAATAAATAATAGGCAGCTAAGATTTATATTTATTGAAAACCGGTGAGTCACGCCGGTTTTTCATTTAATGGTGTCACCCACAAATGAAAATGTCCTGATTTTTTTGAAACATTAGCCCTGTTTTTTCGGGGCTTTTGCATTAAAGATGTTTAAGCTTTGTCATAAAATGTAAGATTTATATTTTTCTCAGATGGTTGCGCTTCAAACACGGATTTGGTAGTATCAATTGGGAGAGCGAATTCAGCATTGCACTGTGGCAGGTACGAAAGTAAGAACTCATTAGTTGCAACTTATTATGTGTTGGATGCGGAGACTAAAGAAAAATTTTCAAATTATTTGGATAGCATTAAAGAGGAAAGAAAAACTAATTAGTAACACGACTTATTGGTTTATATGTGATAAAATATGGAATTAATTGAAACAGCATTAGGCATACTTATATATTATTTAGCTTTTATGATATCAATTTTTATTCACGAACTGGGACATTTAGTAGGGTATAGAATTGCAAGAAAAGATAATGATTGGACTATTCAATTGGGAACGGGCAAGGTTTTATTTAGTATTAAATGGCTCAAGGTTAATCTTTTCCCAATCTCTGGATTGTTTGAATATAAAAAACCGCTTAAGGGGAAGCGTGAAAATTTATTAATGACTTCGGGAGGTCCTATTTTTACCACAACGTTCATCATATTATTATTTGTTCTTCTAAATATTATCAAGACAAATGTTTCGGGTTGTATAGATAGTTTCAAGATGTTGCTTAATAAAATGCTATACTATAATTTGTGGATGTTATTTTTTACACTTATGCCAATCAAATATCCTGTTTTCGTGTCGATGTTCGAAAAAAGTGACGGATTGGTTATCTTAAATCTATTGCGTAATAAACAAAGATGAAGATGGTAAATGTCTAAATATATGTATAGCTAGATTATTATGGCATGAAGTGTGAATAGATTAACTAGAATAAGTGATGGGTTTTGCGAACATGGCTTAGTGATAGAAATATTTGGCGGGTAATGTTCGTAGTTAGTTTTGATTATACTTTATTGCATTTTTGATTACACTTGCGGATGATATTGCATTTCTCCTTTCTGTTATGAAAACCATTGCGTTAAAAACCTTGGAATATTAATATTAACAAGTCTTATATATACTTATGATCCATTAGCTCAGCTGGGAGAGCGTCTGGGTGACAACCAGAAGGTCATTGGTTCAAGTCCAATATGGGTCACCAAACAAGATTCGTCCAATAGTGCGGATTGTTTTTAGGACCCGTATGGGGAAATATAGTAAAAATGGAAAGTATCATGTTAACCACAAATGAAAATGTCCCGATTTTTTGAAACATTTCTTTTAATTATTCAGTTGTAATATATCTACTGTAATCCTACACAAGAGGTTTTTCATTTAATGGTTGACAATACATTGTGCTAATGTTATCATTACATAGTTAGACCGCTCGAAACGGGTTCCCAAAGTATTTACTACCCGATTAGGCGAGACTGGATAGAGGAGGTAGAAACATAATGTACGCAATTATCGAAACAGGCGGCAAGCAGTACAGAGTTAATGAAGGTGACATTCTAACTGTTGAAAAACTGGCAGTTGAAGACGGTTCTAAAATTGAACTTGATAAAGTATTGCTTCTAAGCAAAGATGGTGAAGTTCAAGTAGGCGCACCATATATTGAAGGCGCAAAAGTCTTCGGTGAAGTAGTCGAAAGCGGCAAGGGTAAAAAAGTAATTATTTACAAGTATAAGTCCAAAAAAGACTACAGAAAGAAACAGGGTCACAGACAGCCATACACAATGATTAAGATTACATCATTGACAGGTGAAGCTCCGGTTAAGGAAGCTCCTAAGGCTGTAGAAGCTCAAGAACAAGTTAAAAATCTGGCATCGATGAAAAAAGATGAATTGATTGCTTATGCAGAATCTAAAGGCATCGAAATTGATGCAAAAGCAACTAAGGCAGTTATCATCGAGACAATCGAAGCTGCATCCAAGTAAGAATAGTTTAACCGACAAGGAGGTGTCTTTACATGGCAAGTAAAAAAGGTGTAGGAAGCTCCAAGAACGGCCGCGAATCCGAATCGAAACGCTTAGGCGTCAAGATTGGTGACGGACAGTTTGTAAGCGCCGGCAGTATTCTTGTTAGACAGAGAGGTACTAAATTCCACCCGGGTAACAATGTAGGTATCGGTGGAGATGACACTTTGTTTGCAAAGATTGATGGTAATGTCAAGTTCGAAAGATATGACAAGACCAGAAAACAGGTCAGTGTTTATTCCAAAGAAGCTTAACTGTAGGGCCTCATAAGAGGCTCTTTTTTGTTTTATTAATGATAAGAGGTTCAG
Source organism: Eubacterium sp. (assembly GCA_034180045.1). GTDB lineage: Bacteria > Bacillota > Clostridia > Peptostreptococcales > Anaerovoracaceae > Eubacterium_B. The sequence continues at coordinate 143,115 of JAXFOY010000015.1, read as the reverse complement.
AATGCTTGTAGATAAAGCAAGAATAACAATTGTATCCGGCAAGGGTGGAAATGGAGCAGTCTCATTTAGACGCGAGCCGTTTGTGCCGGAAGGCGGACCGGACGGTGGCGATGGTGGAAACGGTGGAAATGTGGTATTTCTTGCTGATAGAAACCTCAGAACACTTATGGATTTCCGCTATAAGAAAAAATATGAAGCCGAAAACGGTCAGAACGGCATGAAAAAGAAGTGCTATGGAAAAAGAGGTGAGGATTTAGTTATCAAAGTGCCTGTAGGCACTATGGTCTTTGATGCTGAGTCCGGTCTTTTGATGCACGATTTCAAGGAAGATGGAGACAGTTTCATTGCTGCAAACGGCGGAAGAGGCGGCAAAGGAAATGTTCATTTCAAAAATTCCGTAAGACAGGCTCCAAACTTTGCAGAAGCGGGGGATAAAGCTAAGGAAAGGGATGTTATACTCGAGCTGAAAATGCTCGCAGATGTAGGTCTTGTAGGATTTCCAAATGTAGGAAAATCGAGTCTTTTAGCTGTGGCAACTAACGCAAAACCTAAGATAGAAAATTACCACTTTACTACAATAGACCCTAACTTAGGAGTAGTGAGGTTATATGATACAGATTATGTAATGGCAGATATTGCAGGCATAATAGAAGGTGCTCATCAAGGTCTGGGATTGGGTTTCAAATTCCTAAAACATATAGAAAGAACTAAAGTGCTCATTCATGTTGTCGATGTTTCGGGTTGTGAGGGCAGAGATCCTATTGACGACTTTGAAAAAATCATGAATGAATTAAATTCATATAGCGATAAGATTACGCAAAAGCCTATGCTTGTTGCAGCAAATAAAATTGATCTCATAGCTGAAGATGATGAAACATATTTGAAATTTAAGAAATATGTTGAAAACAAAGGATATAAGGTATTCCCTATATCAGCCCCGCTAAACTTGGGCGTTAAGGAATTGCTTTCAGCAGCGGCAGAGGCATTGGCGAATGCCGAAAAGAATCCTCCGCCTGAAGAAGAATATGAATACTTTGATTTTGAGTCGGAAAAGATGGATGATGCTACATATAGACGAGTGAATATACGCGTTGAAAATGGAGAATATATTTTAGAAGGAGAGCAATTACAAAAAATATTTGACTCAACAAACTTTAATGACATGGGCTCACTCCGCTACCTATATAAATATATAGAAAAGAGCGGAGCTTTGAAGAAACTGCGTAAAATGGGGCTTGAGGAAGGCGATATCGTAAAGATAGGAAACTTTGAGCTTGAATACTATGATGAGTATGATGAGGAATAAGCAAATAAATAAGATGCGCCTAAGTGATGAACTCTGTGATGCACTATATCGTAAATACAATACACCTGAAAGAGTTATCAGGCATTGTAAAGCGGTAAGTGACACCGGAGTTCGTATTGCAATTGCGCTTAATAAGTCCGGCATGAATTTGGATGTATCCTTAATAAAGGCGGCAGGATTAATTCATGATTTAATGAGAAGCTCAGATAACCACGGAGAGGCTGCGGCTGATATACTGGAAAAATTAGGATATTTTCAGGAAGCGGAGGCGGTGAAATCTCACATGAGATATGAATTTAATCCCCCTGAATCCATAAATGAAACGGATATATTTTGTTTGTCTGATAGACTTGTCAAGGAAGATGAATATGTCGGCATTGATGAACGTGTCGAATATTTAATACATAAGGCAGGCGAATCGGAAGAACGTACTCGAATTTTGAATGAAAAAAAGCAAGAGACAAAAATTTTTATAAAAGCTTTAGAAATTAGATTAGGAGAAACAATTAACGCTTTGTTTAGAGATAAATCCGAAAACGCACTTAAGCTGGACAGCTTATTAAAACGCGTAGAAAAACCGGCAAGATATATAGGTTCAGAAAATAATATTTCAATAAAAAGACCTGAAAATAAACTGCGTTTTGCTTTTGCTTTCCCCGACTTATATGAGATAGGTATGTCGTATATGGGATTGCAAATTTTATACAATATAATCAACAAAGAAGATGAACTATATTGTGAAAGGGTATTTGAGCCTGCTAAGGATATGGCAAAACTTATGCGTGAAGCGGAACTTGGACTTTTTACTTTAGAGACAAAAACTCCTGTAAGAGAAATGAATGTTATAGGTTTTACGCTTCAATATGAGATGTCATATACTAATATACTGGACATGCTTAGTCTTTCGGGAATTAACCTAAAATCAAAGGATAGAGAAGAAGATGAACCACTGATAATCGCAGGTGGTCCGTGTGCATATAATCCCGAGCCTTTAAGTGATTTTATAGATGTGTTTTTAGTAGGTGACGGTGAAGTCCTCTTACCTAAATTTCTCAAAATGTATAAGAAGTCATTGGAAGAGGGCGTAAGCAAGCATAGCTTTATGAAAGCTGTTGCAGGATGGGACGGCGTCTATATCCCTTCGTTTTATGATGTAAAGTATAATGAAGACGGGACTGTTGAAGAATACATCCCATTGATAGAGGAAGCGCCTAAGAGAGTTAGAAGAGCTTTGATAGATGATATTGAAGATATACCGTTTCCGGAAAAACCCATAGTTCCATTCATCGAAACAGTTCATGATAGGGCTGTAGTTGAAACCTTTAGAGGATGTACGCGAGGATGCAGATTTTGTCAGGCGGGAATGATTTATAGACCAATACGGGAGCGGTCAAAGGAAACCATAGAGAAAATTGTCGAGCGTCAAATCGAAAGTACCGGTCACGACGAATTATCATTGCTCTCGCTTTCAACAAGCGATTATTCCGATTTTGAAGCATTAGCAACATCCATTATGGATAAATGTGCTGACAGAAATGTTGCCCTGTCATTGCCGTCGCTTAGACTGGACAGCTTTTCATTTAAGGTTCTTCAGGAAATTCAAAAATACAGAAAATCAGGATTGACATTTGCACCCGAAGCCGGAACGCAAAGACTTAGAGATGTAATTAACAAAGGTATTACGGAAAATGATATTTTCTCCGCAGTTGAACAGGCAATAGAGCTTGGTTGGAATAATATCAAATTCTATTTTATGATAGGACTGCCTACGGAAACGGATGAAGATTTACAAGGTATAGCAGAAATTGCCAAGAGAGTTCTCCAAATAAAAAAAACGGTAGGTAAGGGCGGAAGATTTAATGTAACTGTAAGTGTTTCCAACTTTGTTCCTAAAGCCTTTACACCTTTTCAGTGGATGGGACAAAACAGCTTGGAAGAATTCCGAAGAAAGCATGATTATCTAAGGAGTATATTACATATCAAAGGTGTTACTTTTAACTATCACGATGATTTTACCAGTGTTCTTGAAGCGATATTTGCCCGCGGAGACAGACGCACCGGAACTCTTATTTTACAGGCATATAATGAGGGCTGTGTTCTTGATAGTTGGTCGGAGCATTTTGATGAGTCCAAATGGAAATCTGCTATTAAAAAAAGCGGCATAGACATAGATTTTTATACGCAAAGAGTTAGGGGAACCGCTGAATGTTTGCCATGGCATATAATTGACAGTTCCGTCAGCGATGAATATCTAAAACTGGAATGGAAAAGAGCAAATGAAGCAAAGGTTACACCGGATTGTCGTAACGGATGCACGGGATGCGGTATCAATAGAAGAACGGTTTGTAAGTTAGGTGGCATTTATGAATAGATTTGTTTTAGAGTTTACCAAGCAGGGCTATATTAAATATACTTCACATCTTGACTTATTGAGACTTTTTAAGCGTACATTTAAGAAGTCGGGAATACCTCTAGACTACTCAAAAGGCTTCAACCCGCACCCTCGTATGAGTTTTGCACAGCCTCTTTCTTTAGGATACACATCAGGGCAGGAACTCTTGGAGTTTTATACCTATGAGGAAATAGAACTTCGGGATATTTTAACAAAGCTCGATTATGCGCTGCCGATGGGAATTGAAGTGATTTCATGCGGATATATAGAAGGCACTAAAGCTTCTCTTGCTTCAGCTGTAAGCTCGGCGCAGTACAGCGTTTTTTTACCTATTGATTTTGACGAAAATATCAAAACCATAGAAAATGGAATTGAAACTTATTTAGCACAGAACACAATAAAAGCTTTCAAGAGAATGAAAAAGACTAAAAAGCTTGGTGAAGTTGAAATTAGAGAAAAGATACGAGGCATAAAAACCGAAAAGCATAATGGTAAAATTGTTTTGATTCTCGATTTGGACTGCGGCAGCGTTTCTAATCTTAGCCCCGAGCTTGTCATTACGACATTTTTAGAACACTGTAAGCTTAATATAGAAAGATACGATATTGAGGTCTCGCGTGATTTTATGAGATTTAATACTTGTATTCCCCAAACACACGGCGTAAACTTAGTATACGAAAAATAATATACGGGGGATAAGCAGTGATTAAAGGCAAATTAAAGCAATTGGTGTATTACGGAAAGCACTATAAATTATTTTTACAAAAACATAGTAAATATATTCAAACAGCGGTTATTATCTTTATGATTTTAGCCGCTTTGATGTTTTTTGTTCTTAATGGGGAAAAATCCCCGGATAATAAAACACATAACTCTGAAACATCTATAAGTTCACTTAAACAAAAAGAAAATAAAGCTGAGGCTGCATCAAAAAAGAAGAATAAAAAGACTAACAAAGTTATAGAATGCAAGCTGACCGTTGATATTAGCGGTGAAATAGCAAAACCCGGTGTTTATCAGGTAAACAAGGGTACCAGAATATATCAGTTAATTGAACAGGCAGGAGGTCTCAGCCAAGAGGCAAATATTGATATTATTAATAGAGCAGCACCGGTTCAGGACGGTCAAAAAATTGTAATTCCAAGTAAACAGAACATTCCTACACAGCAAAACAACAGTTCGGAAACGAATTCCGAAATGGAAAACGCAGGAAAACCGCTCGTAAATATAAATCAAGCGAGCAAAGAAGAGCTGGAAAATATCTCAGGAATAGGACCTGCGATGGCAAAGAGAATAATAGAACACAGACGGCAAAGCGGAAATTTTGCATCAATAGATGAAATAAAGAAAGTTAAAGGAATAGGCGAAAAAAAATTCGACAAAATAAAGGCCTATATTACTATATGAACTTGATTGAGTGTTTTGGCTTTGATATAATAATATAGTTAAAATTTAGGAGAATACAAAATGATTACAGATGATGAAATCAAACGCATAAACGAGCTTGCGAGAAAAGCCAAGACAGATGAAGGCTTAACTGAAGACGAGAAAAAAGAACAATATGAACTGAGACGAAAATATATAGACTCCTTTAAGAACAATCTTCGTTCACATCTTGATATGATCAAGCCGGATGCGAAGAAAAAATCATAGATGGTTCTATAGATTCAAAATAGATTTTCTATGCTGTTTGAAATTACTTACATAAGGTATAAATAAAAAGTAAAGAATTAATGAAACAGACAAAAGGAGCTGATAAAATATGAGACAAGTATATCTTGACAATTCCGCAACCACACCGGTTAAGCAAGAAGTACTAAATGAGATGCTTCCGTTTTTCACTGAAAATTATGGGAATGCCTCAAGTTTATATACACCGGGACTTATCGCCAAAAGAGCACTTGATACAGCGAGAGAGCAAGTGGCTGCTTTGATAAATTCCAAACCTAATGAAGTTTATTTTACCGGCTGCGGCTCAGAATCTGACAACTGGGTTTTGATGGGGGTAGCTAATAATCTGAAGCATAAGGGCAACCATATTATAACAACAGTGACAGAGCATCCTGCCATACTTCGCAGCTGCGAATTTTTAGAAAAAAACGGTTATGAAGTAACCTACCTTAGAGTTGACGAAAACGGCAAGCTGAATCCTAAGGATTTAGAAGCTGCTATCAAAGAGAGTACAATATTAATCAGCATAATGATGGTTAATAACGAGATAGGTACTATATATCCGATTAAAGAACTTGCAGCAATAGCTAAGAAGCACGGTATATTATTTCATACAGATGCAGTTCAGGCTGTAGGCAATATGCATATTGATGTTAAGGAACTTGATATAGACTTTATGTCAATGTCCGCACATAAGATTTACGGTCCTAAAGGTGTGGGCGGATTATACATAAGACGCGGCACAAGACTTACAAATCTGATTTTCGGAGGCGGACAAGAAAGCGGCAAGAGAGCCGGAACGGAAAACATTGCCGGTATTGTGGGCTTCGGTAAGGCTGCTGAGATGGCAAAAGATAATCTTGATGAACACATCAAGCACTCTAAAGAAATGAGAGATTATCTTGCCGAAAAGATGGTAGCGGAAATTCCCGATATAATCATCAACGGCACAATGGATGAAAGACATCCGGGAAACCTTAATGTTACTTTCAAATATATTGAAGGAGAATCAATACTAATTCAGCTAGATGCATGTGGAATATGTATTTCGACAGGCTCTGCATGTTCATCCAAGTCTCTTAAGCCTTCTCATGTTCTTGCAGCTTTGGGTGTTCCCGATGAGTTAATACATGGAACGGTGAGATTTTCAGTAGGTGATTTTACTACTAAAGAAGATATTGATTATACTATAGAATGTACGAAGAAAATCGTAGCGTGGCTGAGAGAACTTTCACCTCTAAGCCCAAAGAAAGGAGAATAATTATGGCACTGTATAATGATACGGTTATGGATAACTTTATGAATCCCAAAAATGTTGGAGAAATTGAAAATCCGTCAGGGACAGGCACATATGGAAGTCCTGTATGTGGAGATATGATGCAGATGCAGATTAAAGTTGACGAAAACGATGTGATTACAGATTGTAAATTTAAGACATTTGGCTGCGGAAGTGCCATTGCTTCTTCAAGCATAGCAACTCAGATGATTATAGGGAAAACCGTAGAAGAAGCTCTCAAGCTTACTAATAAGGATGTTGTGGATGAGCTGGGCGGTCTTCCGGCAGTTAAGGTGCATTGTTCTGTTCTTGCTGATCACGCAATAAAAGCGGCAATCTATGATTATGCCCAAAAAAATAACAAAACTTATGCCGCTTTAGAAGGATTTGACCCTAATGCCGAAGAAGACGAACACGATCACGACATCGAAGAGGAATAAACTTATAACAGTAATTTGAACGGCAGTGCAGGCGCACTGCCGTAATTTTATATAGGTGATATGATGGATATTCAAAAAGATTTATTAAACGAATATAAACGATGGATTGATAATGTCAAAGATGCTGAACTTATGGATGAACTTATTTCAATCAAAGGAAACTATGATGAAATAAACGAAAGCTTTTATAAGGAACTCGACTTTGGCACATCAGGAATGAGGGGCGTATTAGGTGTGGGAACAAATAGATTAAATACCTATGTTATTCGTCGCAGCAATCTTGCATTGGCAAGTCACATAAACAGAACTTGTGATGATAAGTCCGTTGTAATAGCTTATGACAGCCGTAAAAACTCTCGTAGATTTGCGGAAGAGACAGCGAATTTGATGTCATCTATGGGAATAAAAGCCTATTTGTTCAGCGAATTAACTCCGGTTCCGGTTTTGTCGTATTCTATAGACAAGCTGTCATGTTCGTATGGAATTATGATAACCGCAAGCCATAATCCATCGGTATATAACGGATATAAGGTATATGGTAAATATGGATATCAAATCATAGGTAGTGACCTTAAGGCTATACTTGAAGAACAGAAAAAATTTGATTTTTTCGATGAGGTGAAAGTGGATGTGTCTAATGTACAGGTCTTAGACGACTCCATAAAGAAGATGTTCATAAACGATGTACTGTCTTTTTCCCCTCAAGGCGTTTCCGAAGAAGCAAAAAAAAATCTGCGCATTGTATATACACCTTTAAACGGTACGGGGAATAAATATGTGAGACAAGTCCTTGCCGAATGCGGCTTTGACGATATAAACATTGTCAAATCTCAAGAACTGCCGGACGAGAACTTCACTACATGTAAATCACCAAATCCCGAAAAGATGAGTGCATATACCGAAGCTTTTGAAGTACTTGAAGAAGCCAAGGCAGATATAATTTTATCGACAGATCCGGATTGTGACAGATTTGGATGTGCATTGATTCACGACGGTATGAAAGTAAATCTTACCGGCAATCAAATAGGAATTTTACTCTTTGATTTTTTATGTAAATTCAAAGATAAATCAGCATCATCCATATGTGTAAGCAGCATAGTTTCATCTCCTTTGATAGATAAAATAGCCGAAGAAAATGAAATTAGAGTGATTCGTACCTTAACGGGATTTAAGTACATAGGAGCAATAATTGCAGATTTAATTGAAAAAGGACGCGCATCGGATTATTTTTTCGGATTTGAGGAAAGTAACGGGTTTTTGGCTTCTCCATTTGTTCGGGATAAGGATGCAGTAAGTACGGCTATGCTCATCGCTTATATGGCGGCGCAGTATAAGGCTGAGGGCTTGGATCTTATAGATAGACTTAAGTGTATAAACGATGCATATGGAAGGCTTATAGAGCGAAATAAAAATTTTGTATTCGAGGGAATTAAAGGCGAGCAACAAAGAAGTAAAATAATGGAGTATTTCAGAGCCGGGAATTTGAAAAATATTGCGGACTTTGATAAATGCATAGACTATCTTTATGATGATACGGGAATGCCAAGCGCCGATGTTTTACAAATGCATACAAAATCAGGAAGCACATTTATTATCAGACCCTCGGGTACTGAACCGAAAATTAAATTGTATATGTATTTGAATCCTGATGAACTTAAGATTGCCAAGAAATTTGAAGAAATCATAAAGAGTTTCAATATATACGAAACAGAAAAAAAATGATATACTTAAAAGTACATATATAGTAGGAGGATTCAACCTTGCAGAAAAAAGGACTTAACGAGATAAGAAAAAGTTTTATAGACTTTTATGTAAGTAAGGAGCATTATCCGGCAAAGAGTGCTTCATTAATACCACAAAACGATAAATCGCTTTTAATTATAAATTCAGGTATGGCACCGCTAAAAAGATATTTTGCGGGTCTTGATACACCGCCGGCAAAACGAATGACGACATGCCAAAAATGCATAAGAACCGGAGACATTGAAAATGTAGGTATTACTTCAAGACATGGCACTTTTTTTGAAATGCTCGGAAACTTCTCTTTTGGTGATTATTTCAAAGAGCAGTCGCTAAAATGGGGATGGGAGTTTATTACAAAAGTACTAGAGATGCCTACGGATAAGCTTTGGGCGACTGTTTATGAAGAAGATGATGAGGCTGAAGAAATTTGGAAGCAAATCGGCATGCCTACCGAAAGAATCGTAAGACTGGGTAAAGATGATAATTTCTGGGAAATAGGTCTTGGTCCATGCGGTCCATGTTCAGAGATATATTTTGACAGGGGCGAGGAATATGGATGTGATAATGAAGATTGCAAACCGGGCTGTGACTGTGACAGATATGTTGAGTTTTGGAACCATGTATTTACGCAATTTTCTAAAGAAGAAGACGGAAGCTACAGTAAACTTGAACACCCTAATATAGATACAGGTATGGGTCTTGAAAGAATTGCCTGTATCATGCAGAATGTAACTTCAATATTCGATATTGATACGGTAAGATATATTTTACAAGGAGTACTTGACCTTTCAGGCATCAAATACCAGGAAGAGGGTACCGCTAAAACGGATGTATCTGTGAGAATTATAACGGATCATCTGCGATCTATGGTATTTATGATTGCTGACGGAATCATACCTTCAAACGAAGGAAGAGGTTATGTGCTGAGAAGACTTATACGGAGAGCCGCAAGACACGGTAATTTAATTGGTATTAGCGGTAACTTCCTTTCAGGAATGGTAGATAGAGTCGTTACGGTATCGGGTGAAGCTTATCCTGAGCTTGTAGAAAAGCAGGAATTCATCAAGAAGATAATCTCTGTAGAAGAGGAGAAATTTGCGACTACAATTCAGCAAGGAATTGATATAATTCAGGGCTATATAGATGAAATGAAGGCTTCCGGAAAGACTGTTCTTGATGGCGAAAGGATGTTCAAGCTATATGATACATATGGATTTCCGCCTGAACTGACAGAAGAAATTCTGGCTGAAAACAACTTCACTGCTGACAATGACGGATTCAAAGCAAATATGCAAAAACAAAAGGAACTTGCAAGAGCCGGCCGTAAATCGGAAGATGAAGAAGGATGGAAAGAGGCTGTAAGTTCAATAGATGTATCGGAAACAAAGTTTATAGGATATGAGACGCTTACAGGCAAGTCCAAGGTTTTGGCAATGTTAAAGTCAAACAAGATGACGGAAAAGGCAACTTTAGGCGAAACTGTAAAAATTTATCTTGATGAAACACCTTTTTACGCCGAAAGCGGCGGACAGATTTTTGATACCGGTACAATCGAGGCTGACGGACTTAAGGCGAAAGTTAAATCTGTAAGTAAAGAAAATGGAGCATTTTGTCACGAAACAGAAATTTTAGAGGGAAGCCTAAACCTTGGAGATACCGTTGTTTGCACGGTGGATAGAATTAGAAGAAATATGATTGCCAGAAACCATACGGCTACTCATCTTTTACACAAAGCACTTCGTATGGTGGTCGGTGAACATATTCAACAAGCCGGCTCTGCCGTAGGAGAGAAGAGTCTTAGATTTGACTTTAACCATTTTGAAGCGCTTACACGCGATCAGATTAACGAAGTGGAAACCATTGTAAATGCTGCTATTAATAGCTTTGATGAAGTAAGTACTTTGGAAACAGATATAGAAACGGCAAAGAACAAAGGTGCTATGGCTCTTTTCGGTGAAAAGTATGGAGACAAAGTTCGTATGGTAAGCTGTGGGGATTTCAGTATAGAGCTTTGTGGCGGTACGCACGTTAATAATACGGGTGAAATCGGAAGCTTCAAAATTCTATCCGAAACAGGTGTAGCTTCGGGAGTACGCAGGATTGAAGCAATAACGGCTACAGGAATAAGCGAATTGGAAAAGCAGCAGGCTGAACTTATTTCAAATTGTTCTTCTGAGTTAAAATGCAATAAGGATCAGCTTCTGCATAGAATCGTTTCCATGAGCGATGAACTCAAAAATCTTAAGCAGGAGCTTGCTGAATTTAAGAAAGCACAGCTTGGAAATGCAGCGAACTCACTGTTGTCAGAGGCAAGTGAAATCAATGGAATAAAACTGATAACCAAACAGTTTGAATCTATGGATGTAAATGAGCTGAGAAATCTGACAGATGATATAAAGAAGGAGACTAATAAAGTTGCCATGGTCTTTGCTTCGGTTAATAACGGCAAGGCGGCACTTCTTGTTTCTCTTAGTGACGATTTAGTCGAGTCAGGTTTTCATGCAGGAAAGATAATTAAGGAAGTTGCAGCTGCTTGTGGCGGCGGAGGCGGAGGTAAAGCTAACATGGCACAAGCGGGAGCAAAGGATATTTCAAAGCTTGAAGAGGCTTTTGCAGTTGCAGAAAAGTTTTTTAAGTAGTATAATAATTTTAACAATAATAAAGTATAGGAGGATGCAAAATGGAAAGAAAGACTATAATGTTTGACACTACTAAGGCACAGGAAAAGACTACAAAAGAAGTTTTGAATGATGTCTATGAGGCATTAGAAGAAAGAGGCTATAATGGAATAGATCAAATGGTCGGTTATATCCTTTCAGGTGATCCTTCATACATAACAAGCTACAACAATGCTCGTATGATGATTAGCCGTATCGATAGAGACGATTTGGTTGAAGAAATTCTAAAAGAGTATCTGAACAAATAATTAAGTATACGGCGGGAAAAACCCGCCGTTTTTTTGATGAATTAATAAAAAAGGAAGAAAAGTATGAAGAGAAAAATTGCATTAGACGTGGGCGATAAAACGATAGGTGTAGCCCTAAGTGACGAATTAGGTATTACCGGACAGGGGCTGATGACTATAGATAGAATAGGAATAAAAAAGGATACAAGCAAGATTGTTGAACTGATTAAAGAATACGACTGTGACACTGTAATAATAGGTCTACCGTTAAATCTCAACGGAAGCGACAGCGTGCAGACTGAAAAGGTCAGAGACTTCAGAGAAAAACTTGAAAACAAGTTAAGAAGCAGCGCCCTCGCATATGTTAATATTGTTTGGCAAGATGAAAGATTTACTACAAAGCTGGCAGAAAATGTTTTGATTGCCGGAAATGTAAGGCGTGAAAACAGAAAAAAATATATAGATAAGCAAGCCGCTATAATCATAATGCAAAGCTATCTGGATTCAGCAGCAAACAAGTAGAAACATCAACACAAATATACGAATATATATCTCGAATAATGCAAATATAGTTCGTGAATTAGCCTATAACAGCATTAAAATAACAAAAAAATTAATAAAAAAAGCTATAATTACTGAACGAATCTTGAAGCATTAATTTCATTGTGTTAAATTTAACATATAAATGAAATAGAAATTAGATTGCATGAGGTGATTTTTATGAAAAAAGTAGCAGTAATAATGGGTTCTGACAGTGATTTACCGGTTGTAGAAACTGCAATATCAACGCTTGAAGAATTCAATGTACCGTTTGAAGTTCATGTTTGGTCAGCACATAGGACCCCTGAATCGGTACACAAATTTACGAGAAATGCTATTGATAACGGCTTTGGTGTCATTATAGCAGCGGCGGGAAAAGCTGCTCATCTTGCAGGTTCGATTGCAGCTTCAACAACTCTGCCGGTAATAGGTATTCCTATTAAATCAACTACTTTGGACGGTATAGATGCACTTCTGTCCACAGTACAAATGCCTAGCGGCATTCCGGTTGCCACAGTTGCCATAGACGGTGCCAAGAATGCGGCATTGCTCGCTTTACAGATACTTGCCGTAGAAGATGAGGAATTGAGTAAACAAATACAAAAACAAAGAAAAGAAGCGGCAGATAAGGTGCTTAAGAAAAATGCTGCAATAGAGGCGAAGTTCGGAGGGAGATAAAATGAGCGGACTAAAGGAAGAATGCGGACTCTTTGGTGTTTTTTCACCGGAAAAGAGCGATTTGGCAAAAACGACATACTACGGTCTATTTGCATTGCAGCATAGAGGACAGGAAAACTGCGGGATTGTGGTTAATGATGACGGTGTTCTCAAGACATTCAAGGATAAGGGGCTTGTAAATGATGTATTCAACAAAAGCAACCTTGAAGATTTAGGCGAAGGCAATATGGCTGTGGGGCATGTGAGATACGGAACTACAGGAGGAAATGAGCGACTTAATTCACAACCTATAGTAATCAATCACCACAAAGGTTGTATGGCACTGGCACATAACGGAAATCTTGTAAACTCATTTGAGCTTCGTCAAAGCCTTGAAACACAAGGCTCAATATTCCATACTACAGCTGATACCGAAGTGATAGCGTATTTGATTACCAAAGAAAGAATTTCCTGCAATTCTATCGAAGAAGCAATAGAAAAAACAATGAGTAAGTTGCAAGGAGCATTTTCCTTGATAGTAATGTCAGCGACAAAACTTATCGCCGTTCGCGATCCGCATGGATTTAGACCGCTTTGTTACGGACAGAGAAATGACGGTTCATATGTTATCGCTTCTGAAACATGTGCCCTGAATACTGTGAATGCGGAATACATCAGAGATATTGACCCGGGTGAAATAGTGATTTTTGAAAAAGACGGCATTCGTTCAATAAAGAATCACTGCAACAAAGCGCCTCATAAGATTTGTATATTTGAATATCTATACTTTGCAAGACCTGACTCGGTGATAGAAGGAATAAGCGTACACGAGGCTCGTAAGCGTGCCGGAGCATGCCTTGCTATGGAACATCCCGTTCAGGCCGATGTGGTTATCGGGGTTCCCGATTCCGGGCTTGATGCGGCAATCGGTTATGCACAACAATCAGGAATCCCATATGGGATAGGTTTTATAAAAAATAAATATATAGGCAGAACATTTATTGCTCCGGGGCAGAAAAATCGTGAAGATAAAGTACGAATCAAATTAAATGTCGTAAAAGATACCGTTGAAGGTAAAAGAGTTGTATTGGTGGATGATTCCATTGTAAGAGGTACAACGATTGCAAGGATTATCGGGCTTTTGCGCGAAGCAGGTGCAACCGAAATTCATGTAAGATCATCAGCACCGCCATTTACCAACCCGTGTTATTACGGTACGGATATAAGTTCAACAGATACTCTCATCGCCTGTCAATATAGACTTGACGAAATAGCTTCGGTTGTGGGAGCGGAAAGTGTTGGATATCTTGATATAAATCACTTACACATGCTTATTGGAAGCCAAAACGGTATAGGATATTGTGACAGTTGTTTCAGCGGATGTTATCCTACCGAGACGCCAAAAGGAGATGAAAAGTTTATCTTCGAAAAGCATATAAACAATAAAGAAGAACATATCTAATATATATATTTGAGGAGTGTGTAAAATGTCAAAGAGTTTCAGCAACAGCTACAAGGAAGCAGGAGTTGATATTACAGCAGGTTATCGTTCTGTAGAACTGATGAAACAGCATATAGCCAAAACTATGTTGTTTGGAAATACCTCAGATGTAGGCGGATTTGGCGGGCTTATTGAACTTGATACGGAAAATATGGAAAAACCTGTTCTTGTAAGCGGTACGGACGGAGTTGGAACCAAGTTGAAAATGGCTTTTTTAATGGATAAGCACGACAGTGTAGGAATCGATTGCGTGGCGATGTGTGTGAACGATATCATATGCGTTGGCGCAAAACCGCTTTGCTTTTTGGACTATATCGCATGCGGAAAAAATGATCCCGAAAAAATAGCCATGATAGTTAAGGGTGTAGCTGACGGATGTGTTCAGTCGGAAGCTGCTTTGATAGGCGGAGAGACTGCGGAAATGCCGGGATTTTATCCTACAGATGAATATGATCTTGCAGGATTTGCAGTTGGAATTGTAGATAAAAAAGATGTACTTGATAAAAAAAATGTAAAGGATGGAGATGTGATACTAGCACTGCCATCTTCAGGTGTACATTCAAACGGCTTCTCACTGGTAAGAAAAGTATTTGATGTGGAAAACGCGGACATTCTAAAGCCAAGCGATGAGCTAAATGGTAAATCAATAGGCGAAACGCTGCTTACACCGACAAAAATCTACGTAAAGCCTGTGCTTAAGCTTCTAAAAGAAGTTAAAGTCAAGTCAATAGCACATATTACAGGGGGAGGCTTCTACGAAAACATTCCGAGGAGCTTGCCTGAAGGTCTTGGAGCATGCATCAAAAAAGATGATATAAAAGTGTTGCCAATCTTTGATTTGATAGCAAAAAAGGGGAATATTCCAGAACACGATATGTTTAATACATTTAATATGGGCGTGGGAATGACCGTAATTGTTTCAAAGGAATATGCTGATAAGGCTGTGGAAATTCTCAGGTCAAGCGGTGAAGATGCATATATTCTCGGAGAAATAATAAAATCTGATGAAGGTGTAATAATATGCTAAAAAAAAGCAGGATTGCCGTATTCGTTTCAGGCGGCGGTACAAATTTGCAGGCAATTTTAGACAGCAGAGGAAGCGTAATAAAAAATGCGGATGTTTGCCTGGTAGCTTCCAATAATGAGAATGCATTTGCGCTACAAAGGGCAAAATCAAATAATATAGAGAGCTTTATTATCAAAGATGAAGAAACACTTATATTAAAATTAAAAGAGCTAAAAATAGATTTTATTGTCCTTGCCGGATATTTGAAAATTTTAAGTGAAGATTTTTGTGAGTTATATAAGAACAGAATTATAAACATTCATCCATCTTTAATACCGTCTTTTTGCGGTAAGGGGTACTATGGAATAAAGGTACACGAAAAAGCGCTTGAATACGGAGTAAAGATAACAGGTGCAACGGTTCATTTTGTTAATAAAATACCTGACGGAGGTGTAATCATAGACCAAAAGGCAGTCAGAATAGCTCCAGGTGATACAGCCGAGACTTTGCAAAAAAAAGTAATGCGAGAAGCGGAGCATATAATTTTGCCACAAGCTGTTGAAAAAGTTGCATTGATGATAAAAAACGGAGAAATATAGATGAAAAGCATGACTATCAAAGACGCTTTCAGCGGTAATCCATACTGCGGGCGAGGCATTATAATAGGAAGTACTGAAGAAGGCGGATGTGTATGTGCATATTACATAATGGGGCGATCTGAAAACAGTCGCAACAGAGTTTTTGTTAAAGAAAACGAGAATTTGATGATTAAACCTTTTGATGAAAGCAAGGTGGAAGATCCGTCTCTGATAATATATTATCCTGTAAGAAAATATGATAAGGGGATTATCATAACTAACGGAGATCAAACCGATACGGTTTACGATTATATATCTGCGAAAAAGACATTTGAAGAAGCACTTTTTACCAGAATGTATGAGCCTGATAGGCCTAATTACACTCCGAGAATAAGCGGTATAGTGGAGTATGGCGATTTCCATTTTGAATATAAACTCAGCATATTAAAGCGTGAGAATAGTGAATTTGAAGCTTGTAGCCGTCATTTTTACAACTATAGCTCAATTCCTGCACATGGACATTTGATACATACTTATGTTACGGACGGAAATCCTCTGCCTAGCTTTGAGGGTGAGCCAAAAAAAATTACCATAGATAGCGATATAGATGACTTTACAGATGTGATTTGGCAAAGTCTAAACAAAGATAATAGAATTTCTCTATACGTCAGATATTCAGATTGTAATGGGAAAAATGTGAAAGAACGCATTATCAACAAGTTTGGAGGACGGATATGAACTCATTCAAATTAAAATACGGATGCAATCCAAACCAGACGGATGCCGAAATATATATGGAAGACGGCAGTAATTTACCAATCAAAATCTTGAACGGAAGACCGGGATATATAAATTTTTTGGATGCTTTCAACAGCTACCAACTTGTAAAGGAGCTGAAAGAAGCTTTAGGTCTGCCTGCGGCTGCATCTTTCAAACATGTAAGTCCAACCTCTGCGGCTGTAGCTGTAAAGATGGATGAAGTGCTGAAAAAAGCCTGTTTTGTAGATGACATAGAGGGGCTTGATAATTCGCCTATTGCAACAGCATATGCTCGTGCCAGAGGTACAGAGAGGATGTGCTCATTCGGAGACTTTGTCGCGCTTTCAGATGAATGTGACGAGGTTACGGCACGAATCCTCAAAAGAGAAGTTTCGGACGGAATAATAGCTCCGGGGTACTCGGATGAGGCACTCGAAATACTGAAATCAAAGAAAAAAGGCAATTATAATATTATACAGATAGATCCCGCTTATGTACCTGCCGAAAGAGAGACAAAGCAGGTTTACGGTATTTCTTTTGCTCAAAATAGAAACAATTACAAAGTCGATGACAGTTGTTTCAAAAGAATTGTAACCGAAAATAAAGCCTTGACTGATGAAGCAAAACGTGATTTAATCGTTGCTCTTATATGTCTGAAATATACGCAGTCAAACTCAGTTGCATTTGCTAAAAACGGTCAGGCTATAGGCATAGGTGCAGGACAGCAATCGAGGATTCACTGCACCAGACTCGCAGGTGAAAAAGCTGATTTCTGGCATTTAAGGCAATCTCCGAAAGTTATAAACTTGCCGTTTAGAGATGATATAGGACGCCCTGACAGGGATAACAGCATAGATGTGTATTTAGGAAAAAATCCAGAGGATATACTTGCAGATGGACAGTGGCAGAGGGTTTTTACAGAAAGACCCGAACCTTTTTCCTTCGAAGAACAAAGAAAATATCTCGACACCGTCGAAAATGTTGCCCTTGCAAGCGATGCTTTCTTTCCGTTTGGAGATAATATAGAAAGAGCTGCAAAGAGCGGTGTAAAGTATGTGGCGGAACCGGGCGGCTCAGTTCGCGACGATAATGTGATAGAGGTTTGCAATAAATATAATATGGTAACAGTTTTTACCGGAATGAGACTATTCCATCATTAATTAAGGAGTAAAAAATGAACTTATTAGTTGTAGGTGGAGGCGGCAGAGAACATGCCATCATCAAAAAAGTAAAAGACAACCCGTCGATAAATCAAATCTTTGCGCTTCCGGGAAACGGCGGCATGGCAAAAGACGCCATATGTGTTGATATTGCAGCGACAGATCTTGATAACATCGTTAAATTTTCAGTGGAAAACAAGATAGATTATGCCATAGTTGCACCGGATGATCCTCTGGTTTTAGGACTTGTTGATTTATTAAACGAAAAAGGGATTCCGTGCTTCGGTCCAAATAAAGCCGCTGCAATTATAGAAGGAAGCAAAGCGTTTTCAAAAGAGCTAATGAAAAAATACGGAATTCCGACAGCCAAATACGAAACGTTTACGGATATGGATGCCGCCATAGAATATTTGAAAAAACAAAAGATGCCTATTGTAATTAAGGCTGACGGTCTGGCTCTCGGCAAAGGCGTTATCATAGCGGAAACATTTGATGAAGCAAGAATAGCCGTAAAATCTATGATGGAAGATAAGGTGTTCGGAGAGAGCGGAAGTTGCATAGTCATAGAAGAATTTCTAGTCGGTCCTGAAGTATCCGTTTTGACATTTACTGACGGTAAAACCGTAAAACCTATGATTTCATCTATGGATCACAAAAGAGCTTTAGATGGCGACCTGGGGCTAAATACGGGCGGAATGGGTACGATAGCGCCTAATCCTTACTACACGGAAGCGATTGCAAAGCAGTGTATGGACAAAATTTTTCTTCCTACTATAGACGCCATGAATAAAGAGGGCAGATGTTTTAAGGGCTGCCTTTACTTCGGACTTATGATAACAAAAGACGGACCTAAGGTAATAGAGTATAACTGTCGTTTCGGAGATCCTGAAACTCAAGTTGTTCTTCCTTTGTTGAAATCAGATCTTTTAAGTATAATGCAGGCTGTCACTGAGGAAAAACTATCCGAATGTGATGTGGAATTCACAGATAAAAGTGCATGCTGCATAGTAATTGCTTCAGGCGGGTATCCTGTAAGATATAAAAAGGGCTTTGAAATAAAAGTGAACGGAGAAATTGACAATCTGTACTATGCAGGGGCAGCAAAAAAGGGTGATAAGCTGGTGACCTCAGGCGGAAGAGTGTTAGGCATAACCGTTACTTCAGAAAGCTTGAAAAAGGCGATAGACGGGGCATATAACCAGGTTTCAAAGGTGAATTTTGAAGATATTTACTACCGTAGAGACATCGGTGCAAAGGCGCTGAAAGCAATGGAGGATTAAAATGGTATATAGAATATACGTCGAAAAAAAATCAAACTTTGCTCATGAAGCTAATAGCCTATATAGTGAGCTTGTTGATATTTTACAAATTAAATCCGTAGAAAGTGTGCGCATAGTTAACCGCTATGATGTGGAAGGCTGTGATAAGGAAATATTCACAGGCGCTATCAACACCGTTTTTTCAGAGCCACAGGTAGATGACACATATGGTGAATTGAGCTTTGATAATGGCGAACATATATTTGCGGTAGAATTTTTACCGGGACAGTTCGATCAGAGAGCAAGCTCTGCTGCGGAATGCATTCAGCTTATAAGCAAAGGGGAACGACCGCTTGTACGCTCGGCAAAGGTATATATTATCAAAGGAAATCTCAATGATGGTGAGCTTGAGAGGATTAAAAGCTATGTTATTAATCCGGTGGAAGCAAGACAGGCAAGTTTGGATAAGTTTGATACTATAAAAACAAAATATGAAATTCCAACGGAAGTAGAGATAGTAGACGGTTTTATTAATTTAGATAGAAATGAACTTATGGATTTTATCCGCTCAAATGGGCTTGCTATGGATATTGCCGATTTAGAGATGTGTCGTAAGTATTTTGAATCTGAACGTAGAAACCCAACAATAACAGAAATAAAAGTTATAGATACATACTGGTCAGACCACTGTCGTCATACAACTTTTAATACTGTAATAGATAGTATTAAATTTGAGGATGGAGATGCGGAGACTACATATTTTGACTATCTTGATACAAGAAAAGAACTGAATATAACAAAGCCCGTCACGCTTATGGATATGGGAACCCTGGCTGCTAAATACCTAAAGTCAAAGGGGCTGTTATCAAAGCTCGATGAATCCGATGAAATCAATGCATGCACTGTGAAAATAGATGTAGAGATTGAAGGAAGAACCGAAAAATGGCTGCTCCTTTTCAAAAACGAAACACATAACCATCCTACGGAAATAGAACCTTTTGGCGGTGCTGCCACCTGTGTGGGCGGCGCTATAAGAGACCCTCTTTCAGGAAGAAGCTATGTTTATTCCGCCATGAGATTGACAGGTGCAGCCGATCCGCTTCAAGCGATAGAAAAGACAATAAAAGGAAAGCTTCCTCAGCGTAAAATCGTAACTACGGCAGCAGCAGGTTATAGCTCGTATGGCAATCAGATAGGTCTTGCTACCGGCATGGTGGATGAACTTTACCATCCGGGATATGCTGCAAAAAGAATGGAGATAGGAGCAGTTATAGCTGCCGCTCCGGCAGAAAACGTAAGAAGAGAAAAACCTCTTCCCGGAGATTTGGTTGTCCTAATCGGCGGAAAAACGGGTAGAGACGGCTGCGGCGGTGCTACAGGCTCATCTAAATCGCACACGGAACAATCACTTGAGTCTTGCGGTGCAGAAGTTCAAAAAGGTAATGCACCTGAAGAGAGAAAACTGCAAAGATTATTTAGAAATCCTGAAGCGTCAAAGCTTATAAAGCGTTGCAATGACTTCGGGGCAGGCGGAGTATCAGTTGCTATAGGTGAACTGGCAGACGGTCTTGACATTAACCTTAACAAAGTGCCGAAGAAGTATGACGGTCTTGACGGAACTGAGCTTGCCATCAGTGAATCGCAGGAAAGAATGGCTGTTGTAGTCGCAAAAGAAGATGCAAAAAGATTCTGTGAACTGGCAAACCATGAGAACCTGGAAGCGAATATCGTAGCGGAAGTAACAGAAAGACCATACTTGAAAATCCGCTGGAATGATAAGACTATAGTTGAAATTTCAAGAGAATTCCTCGATACTAACGGTGCCGAAAAGCGCATTGATATAACTGTACCGCCTCAGAAAAAAATTAAATTTGAACATGCTGATAATTTTAACGAGGCATATAGAAATCTGGTAGGTGATTTGAACATCTGCTCAAAGAGAGGCTTATCAGAACGATTTGACTCGACTATAGGAGCAGGCAGTGTTCTAATGCCTTTTGGTGGTAAAAGACAAAGAACACCCGTTCAGGCAATGGTAAACCTGATTTCTACAGAAAAGGGAAGCAGCAAGACTTGCTCACTGATGTCATGGGGATTCAATCCGATTATTTCAAGCGCAAGTCCATATAAGGGGGCATATCTTGCAGTTGTTGAATCTGTATCAAAGCTGGTAGCAGCAGGTGCAAGCATAGATGAGACTTATCTGAGTTTCCAAGAATACTTTGAAAAGCCGGGGCATGACGGAAGCCGCTGGGGAAAGCCTCTGGCAGCTTTGCTTGGTGCTTTTGCCGCCCAAAAAAATCTAGGTATTGCAGCGATAGGAGGAAAGGATTCCATGAGCGGAACTTTTGAAGATTTGGATGTTCCGCCAACGCTTGTTTCTTTTGCTGTAACTACTGAAAGTACAAATAATATCATAAGTCCGGAGTTTAAGGGCGCCGGCAACAAACTTTTTCTACTGAGCCCATGTTGCGGATACAATGACTTGCCAAACGGTGAATCATTAAAGAATATCTACGCGCAGGTAAACGGTTTGATGAGAAGCTCCAAGCTACTAAGTGCTTATACTCCATGCAGCGGAGGTATAGCCGAGGCAGTATTTAAGATGTGTATAGGCAACGGTCTTGGTTTCAAATATGCTGATGATTTTACTTTAGAGCAAATGTTCTCATATAAATACGGAAGTTTTTTGCTTGAACTTAATGCTGATGCAGAAATTCCTGAAAATGCGATTTTAGTAGGTGAAACAAAAGCAAGTGCCGAGATTACATGGAAAAATGAGACTCTTTCTCTGTGTGAGTTGGAAAAAATATATGAAGATAAGCTTGAGCCTGTATTTAACTGTAATATAAAGCCTCAGAAGCAAAATCTAAGGACTTTTACTTATGAGGCAAAGGAAAAGCTTAGTGTAAATATTAACAAGGCTATACCTAAGGTTTTGATACCTGTTTTTCCAGGTACAAACTGCGAATACGATACGGCAAAGGCTTTTGATGAAGCCGGCGCAAGCTCTGAAATCTTTATAATCAATAACCTAAGTTCAAGCCATGTATCAAAGTCGGTAGAAGAGTTTGCAGCAAAGATAAAAGAGTCTCAGGTAATATTTATTCCGGGCGGTTTTTCCGGTGGAGATGAACCCGACGGCTCCGGTAAATTTATAACCGCTTTCTTTAGAAACACAGAGATAAAAGATGCAGTTACCGATTTGCTCGATAATAAAGGCGGTCTGATGGCAGGTATTTGTAACGGATTTCAGGCTCTTATAAAACTTGGACTCGTGCCTTACGGAAAGATTTGCGATATAGATGAAAGCTGTCCGACTCTTACATTTAATGAAATTGGCAGACATCAATCAAAGCTGATTCGCACGAGAGTTTCATCAAATAAATCTCCTTGGATGTCAGAAACAAAACCCGGTGAAATCTACACGGTTCCGATTTCACACGGTGAAGGCAGATTTATCGCAAGTGACAATCTAATTAATGAGCTTGCTGCTAATGGACAAATCCTAACACAGTATGTTGACTTAGAAGGTAAGGTTAGCGGGGATATTCAATTCAATCCAAACGGCTCATATCAATCTATTGAAGGAATTACTTCACCTGACGGCAGGGTTCTTGGCAAAATGGCACACTCAGAGCGCATAGGAAGAGACCTATATAAAAATGTTTCAGGAAACTTCGATATGGGAATGTTCCGTTCAGCAGTAAAGTATTTCAGATAATTTTATATATTAGCTCCTTGACATTTTTCTCTTCTGAGTTTATCATTAAAATGAAAAGTCAGATAATTATAAAAAGAAATGGTTTATCCATAATTTTAAGTGAAAGTGTGGGCAATATGAAAAATTCAATGTTGAAAAGGACACTCATTGTTCTATTTGCTGTCGTTGTAATATTATTAGTCGTAACATTTTTGCTATCAAGGAAAAAACAAGACAACAAGGCTAAATTTGAGGCAAATTATAACGATTATATAATGAAATGCATTCAGACCAATCCTGATAAGGTAAAAATCCATTATGGAGACAAAGATATCAGCGATGAATTTTACGTTAAATACCTTACAGATATACAAGAAGGGAAGTTTGACAAAGCAATAGATTTTTTGAAAAAAAAAAAATAATGATTTAGATGTGGAAATTGATCATAATGATGAAGAATTTATGCCGTTTCTTTTGGAACTTGAATACTATGGTGACGGTGAAATAGGTAGAAATAGCCTTCCGGATGCGATAGATAGAGCCAAGTCAAAAAATGTAAAACCGAAAAAACGCTCAGATGAAGAGCTGGCAATGGAAAAATTCTGCCGCGTATTGTTTAACTCAAATTATAATGACAGATTTTCCAAATTCAAAGGGGATGATGAGAAATATTATCAGCAGTTGAAGGATGTTGCAAGTGATGAAGGTATTAAAACTTTACAAGAAGCAAAAATGCCGTATGTGCTTGATGGATACGCTGAATCTGCGAATTCAAAATTAACATATAAAAATTACAAAAAACTAAAGAATGACAGCTATGTAGTTTATTGCTATGAATCAAATCTAAAATCAAATGAGATAAGTAAATTGCCTATATTTATAAATGTAGACTTTGCAAAGAAAGATAATAAAACTTTAGTAAATCATTTTGAATTTAATGCTTCAACAAAGTTTGTATTTGATTAAGTAATTCTTATATGAAGGGAATTACAGGCTAATCTATTCCTAAAATCATAATTTACGGAATAGATATAAACGGATGAGCATTCTAATTCTCAAACGTCGATAATTATATGTATAAAAAATGAGATGTCGATTTAACATGATATCTCATTTTTATTTTAATATTAAATTTATAACTTTATTCTTTGGATTGCTGAGCAATTAATACATATAGAGTTTCTTACCATAAGTGTTTTATATTTATTACATTAGATTACAAATCTGAGTTGTATTTTATTATAAAAGCATGCATATATTACACTGAAGAAGCCGAAGCAAATTTTGCAGTAAATCAATAATTTAGGACATTTTGTAAAGGTATAAATGTATGCCCTAACTATAAAAAACGCTTAAAACGCAAATTAGAGCTTCTTTTTTTACTTCGAAAACATCTATGCCGGAATCAGCAATGTTTGACCTGCAACTAGCGAATTAGCTGAAACATTATTGTATTTACTGATTTCGTAGATATATTTACGTATATCTTCGGATTCATTCATATTGGCTTTAGCTATACTCCAAAGTGTATCTCCGGAATGTACAGTTACAGTTTTATATGTTACAGATGATGAGCCGTTAGCATCGATATCACCTGTAACGGTATTAAATGCGGTAATAAAAAGTAATATCAATACAACAGAAAAAACGGTAAATCTTATCTTATGCTTAATTCTATATTTCATGAACATATCTAACCTCCATAGAAAACAAATGTTTGTTTGTTTTCTATATCCTATCAGAATAAATGTTCTATGTCAAGTAAAAAAGAACAGATGTTTCACATATTTTATTTATATACCTTTTTATACAGGTTCTCCATATATGCGGAAATAGCAGCTCTCTTTATTACACATACTAAAGATACTATACTTACGACTGCTATAACAGCTATTAAAGCCTTGTATTGCTGAGAATAATAAAGCGTCCCTACCAAAATGCTGACGCTCATAGCCGGAGTTCTACCCAGTAAAGAAAAAAGAACAAATGCTCTAAAATTCATATTTGACAGACCGGCTATATAGCTGACTATATCTTTTGGAAAGCCCGGAATCAAATATATCAAAAATACTATTGTATATGCCTTTTTGCTATTTAGATGATCCAGGTATTTATCTATTTTTTGATTTTGAAAAAGTACCTTTATTGAATTACGCCCAAGAATCTTTGCTAAATAAAAAGATATCAATGTACCTATAAACGCCCCTATTACTGAATATATCAGTGTCGGGATAAATCCAAACAGATAGCCGGCGGAGATTTGAAAAAATTGCCCCGGTATCACGCTTATTACAATTTGAGCAACCTGCATGGCTATATATATAAGTACGGTTTCAGATGGATATTTACGCAAAAATAACGATATATCTTCTAAGCTTTTGAAGCTTTTCATCATATCCCTTTGATATATTATCAAATATAAAGGAATTGCTATTATAATTCCGAATAAAAGCAACAACTTTATTGCGGCTATTATTTTTTTTAAGTTTGATTTTTTGTTCATATTTCCTTCTTAAGTAAATTCTTTTCGTGTAAACAGTTAAGAGATTTTATTACGCCAAACTTTGCATGTTCATAGGTCAAACCTCCCTGAAAATAGACATTATACGGAGCTCTGACAGGTGCATCTGCACTAAGTTCTATGGATGAGCCCTGAATAAAAGCTCCGGCAGCCATGACTACATCATCTTCATATCCCGGCATAGCCCATGGAACAGGAACGACATGGGAATCAATAGGCGCAGCTGACTGAATTCCCTCACAAAATGCAACTACTCTTTCTTCAGTTTCCAGGCGGATTGCTTGAATTATATCATTTCGTGCTGTTTTAGAGTCAGGACAAACCTCAAATCCAAGTTTTTCATATACCTTTGCACATAACATAGCACCTTTAACCGCTGCATTTACAGTCTTAGGAGCGAGAAACACCCCTTGTAAAACAGTTCTTGTTTGACCGAAAGTAAGTCCGCACTCAGAGCCTATTCCTGGACAAGTCAACCTATATGCAATCCTATCAACTATTTCTTTGCTTGCACACACGTATCCACCTGAAAGAGCAAGACCTCCGCCCGGGTTTTTAATTAGTGAACCTGCGATTATATCAACACCTACATCTGTAGGTTCTATTTCTTTTACAAATTCGCCATAACAATTATCAACCATAACAAGA
This sequence comes from Eubacterium sp., assembly GCA_034180045.1. Lineage (GTDB taxonomy): Bacteria > Bacillota > Clostridia > Peptostreptococcales > Anaerovoracaceae > Eubacterium_B. Next base: position 117,050 of record JAXFOY010000015.1, on the reverse strand, counting down.
ATATCAGGATTGATTTTGCGCACTAATTCGACCACACTGCGCATTTGCTCCAAATCTATGGATTTTCGCCAGCTATACCCTGTAGAGCGCTGCATACATACGAGCTTTGTTTTATCAGATATAGAAGCCTTAAGAGTTTCCATATCTATATTATCGTTAACATCAAGTTCCACTTGCTTATATTTTATTCCATACTCTGTCAAAGAACCCATTCCCGAACCCCTGATTCCTATGACTTCTTCTAAAGTGTCATACGGACCTCCTGTGCAATAAATCATTTCATCACCGGGTCTTAGAATACCGAAAAGTGTAATTGCAAGTGCATGAGTACCGTTTACTATCTGTGTTCTCACAAGAGCTTTTTCGGTATGGAATATATCTGCATATACCTTTTCTACGGCATCTCTGCCTATGTCGTCATATCCATATCCGGTGTTCCAGTTAAAGTGATTATCCGAGATTCGATTTTTTTGAAAAGCATTTAATACCTTATATTGATTATACTCGGTAATTTCATCAAGTTCTGCAAATGCAGGCATTAATTCAGCTTCACAACCATTTATCAATTTTACAACTTTTTCATTTATGTTAAAGTTGTTTTTTAGAAAATTTCTTGTTTTTTCTGTGTTCATTTTGTCCTCTAAAGATTGTTTTCATTCTTGACTTCGCTTTCTCTGCGCTCTTCTTCCCACTCCATATCGTTCACCAAGTTACGCTTTACATTTTGTTTGTGTTGTGCATAAAGTTGCGTTGTGGTAACTTGTTCATGATCCAAAAGAGCCGCCACATCATATATTGAGTTTCCTCGCCCTATTAAGCTGGTTGCAGTTGTGGCTCTGAGTTTATGAGGGCTATATCCGGCATTTCTTGATGTTTGAAGTGCTATGGAAGTATATTTTTTCACAAGCTGTCTAAGTTGCCTTTCCGTCATTCTTTTACCTTGAAGCGATAAAAAAAGTGCATTTTTGTTTTTCGGTTCCAATAAATCGTCACTTGCCCTTTCGCTGTCTATGTAATCGTGCAAGCACTCCGTAACAGATTTGTTAAGAGGCATGGAGCTTTCCTTCCCTCTTTTCCTGTAGATTATAAACTCTCCGCGATTGAAATTAAACGAGTCAACATTTAGCTGCCAAAGTTCTGATAGTCTAAGCCCATAAGTAAGAAAAAGCATTAAAATTGCCTTATCCCTTTTCTTTGTCTTTTTCCAAAAATTGTATTCTTGCTTTGTAAGCCCCGTACCGTTTGTCACAGCATCAAGCATTACCATAACCTCGTCATCGTGCAGCGCTTTTATTTCCTTTTCACCGGCTTTTTGAACGCGTATGGGATCGAATCCGTCTGTAATATTTTTAGGTATTATTTCATCTCTATATAGTTGTTTGAACATCACGGATAATGAAGATTTTTTTCTGGCTAAAGTCTTGTTGCTGTTTTCATATACATATGTGTTTCCGCTGTCTTCATCATATTGCGTGTAATGCCTACAGTAGTCAATGAACAAGTTGATGTCGCTCGCCTTTATTTCAGCAAGTTCTCCGGCTTTAATACCGCTTATTTTTTTTGCTCGACTTAAATCGCTTTCGTTAATCATATAATCAAAGAAAAAACAAATATCACGCAAATATGCCAGTCTGGTCTTAGGCAGAACGTTTCCTTTTAGATATATAAAAAAACTGCGCATAAATCTTGGCATTAACGCTTCATATTCCTCGCATTTATTATATATTTCCGCTTCATGCTGAACAATATTATCAGGCTTATCACTTTTATTATTGATTATAAGTTTTTTTCCAGCCATAAAATTATCTCCTCAAGCGATTTTTGTTCGTCCATAGACTCTGAAAGTTCGAACCACTTCATATCTTCATATCTTTTTAACCATGTGAGCTGTCTTTTTGCGTAATGTCTGGTATTTTTTTTAATTGTATCTATGGCAGCTTCAAGGTCATACTTTCCCTCAAAATATGCAAGGATTTCCTTATAGCCTATGCCTTTCATTGCAATATCGGTTTCGGAAAGTCCCATTTCTTTAAGCCTTTTCACCTCATCTAAAAGTCCGTTTTTAATTAAAATATCTACTCTTCGATTGATTCTGTCATATAGTTCCTGTCTATCTCTCCTAAGTCCAATCAAAACGAATTCGTACTTATCACTTCTTTTCAGGTCATTAGAAAAGTTGCTGAGAGTGACACCTGATTTAGCACTTTCTATAGCTCTTACCACTCGCCTTACGTTATTAGGATGTATGCGACTTGCAGCTGCCTTATCGCATTCTTTAAGCATATCATGAAGATATTCATTTCCTTTTGTTTCCGCTATTTCATAAAGTTCACTTCTGATTTTCGGGTCACATGGAGGTGCTGCAAAGTCCAAATCAAATACTAAAGCATCAAGATATAGCCCTGTACCGCCTGCCATTATAGGCAGTAAACCTCTACCGCTGATATCGTCAATAGCTTTTGCTGCCATTTCCTTATATTTTGCAACGCTAAAAGCTTCACCGGGTTCTACAACACCTATAAGATGATGTCTTACCTGATTTAACTCTTCCAAACTAGGTTTTGCACTGCCTATATCCATGTATTTATATAGCTGCATAGAATCACATGAAACTATCTCACCGTTAAAATGCTTGGCGATTTCTATTGAAAATGAAGTTTTTCCAACAGCCGTAGGCCCGCAAATTGCGAGGATTTTATTTATTTTTTTCATCAAACAATTCTCTTGAACATGCGTTCTATTTCCATAATGCTAAAACGAATAAAAGTAGGTCTGCCGTGTGGGCATGAAAATGGATTGCGGCAAAGTTTCAAAGATTCCAATAAACTTTCCGCCTCTTGCCTGCTTATCATGTCATGCGCTTTTATTGCGCTCTTGCAGGATTTTGTTATAAGTTTATCGATAACTATGGTATTATTCAGTTTAACTCCGTCAGCGAAATTGTCTATGAAATCGTTTATAAAACTCTCAGATTCGGCAAGGGTGACAAATTCGGGAATTTCTTTAACTATATATGTGTTTTCACCGAAGCTTTCTATTCCATATCCCATGAGTTTCAAAGAATCCAGCCACTCGTCATCACTCATTAAAACATTAGGAACATCAAATGTAAACGGCAATAATAATATTTGGCTGTTCTTTTCATCGCTGAAATAAGCATTTATAAACTTTTCGTAGTTCACTCTTTCATGAGCTGCATGTTGATCGAACAAATAAAAATTTTTATCATCTGTAGCTGTTATATATGTGCCGAAAATGATGTTTCCAAGAACAAGTTCATCAAAGTTAAAGGGAGCCTCCGCCTTATAGGAAATATCAGGAGAGCCGAACACGGATTTTTTGTATGAGTTGACCGATTCACTAACAGACGCACGATTTTTATTAATGTTTGCGAGGTTTTCCTGCGATAAAATCTTACCGGCTCCATCGGATAATTCATTTGAAATTTCATCTGCAATTATATATTTTTCTTCCGCTTCCCTTTTGGTTTCCAATAATTTTCTTATGTCTAATTGCTCCGTATCATCTTCAAATTTATGTTCATCCTTTTTAGACTCTTTTATTCTCGCTTTGAATTCATCTTCAGGACTTACTGCGTTTTTTTCTGCAAGCTTTGATAAACTGTCTTTAGGCTCGCTTATCGCCTGATTGCTGGCGAGTGCTCTTATAACCGCCTCGCATACAGCGCTGCTTACGGCAACTTCATCATCAAAGCGAACTTCTTTTTTGTTCGGATGTATGTTAACATCGAGCTTTTCCGGATTTACTTCAACAAATATAAAAGCTACAGGATAGCGTCCTTCAAAAAGTCTCTCTTTATATCCGGCACTTAGGCCTTTCTCAATAATATCACTCTTTACAACCCTTCCGTTCACAAAAAAGTATTGGCTTCTTCTGTTGTTTTTGGAAAGTGACGGCCTTGAAATGTATCCGTCTACACTAATATCTTCATTTTTGAAAGATATTTTCACCAGTTCTCTGTGTTCTCTTTCTTTGAAGACTGAAATAATCGTTTTTAGCCTCTCACCAAGTCCCGGTGATACAAATACGGTCTTTCCGTTGTTAATAAGGCTAAATCGAATATCTGGACGCGTAAGAGCCATTCGTGAAATCAAATCAACTATAAGTGAAGTTTCAGCAGATTCACTTTTTAGAAATTTTGCCCTGGCAGGCGTGTTATAGAACAAATCACTGACTATAATACTGGTCCCGTCCGGGCAGCCTACAGGCGTTCTGCTGATTATTTCGCTGCCGTGTATTACTATTCTTGTACCTGTTTTGGCATCAGATGTCTTTGTGAACATTTCCGTTCTTGTTACAGCGGTAATGCTGGCAAGTGCTTCACCTCTAAACCCGAGAGTTTCCAAATGTCTCAAGTCGTCCGCACTGCTTATTTTACTCGTTGCATGCCTCAAAAATGCTCTTTCTGTATCGTCATAAGCTATACCGCATCCGTTATCGGTAACTCTGATATACTCTTTGCCGCCGCGCTTTATTTCAACAGTAATCGCGGTGGAGCCCGCATCTATAGAGTTTTCTGTCAATTCTTTGATTATAGAAACGGGTCTGTCTACTACTTCTCCTGCTGCAATCTTGTCAGACACGCTCTTTTTTAATACTTGTATCATATCTACCTCAATATCTTTATTCAGAAAGTAAATAAAACAACATAAGAAATTTACTCGACTGACTCCTTGAGTTCTCCGATGATTTCTATCGCTTTTGCTGGTGTCAGATTCATAATGTCAATATTCTTTATCTTTTGAATAAGTTCCTCACCGGGACCAGGCATAAATAAAGAGAGCTGGTTTTCTTCGGCAATCGTTATAGTATTTAATTTATCAAGTTCTTTTTTGCGGCTGTTTTCTTCTAATTCAGCAAGCTTAAGTTCCGCATTTTTGAGGAGAACTTTTGGTACACCCGCAAGCTTTGCTACATGAATCCCGTAGCTTCTGCTTGCTGCTCCGGGAACTATTTTGTGCAGGAAGATTATATTCCCGTTTTCCTCCGAGACATCTACATTTAGATTTTTAACACCTTCTATTTCATTTGCTAAAACGGTGAGTTCGTGATAATGCGTGGCAAATAAAGTTCTTATATGAGTTTTTGCATTACACAGATATTCCACGCAAGACCAAGCGATTGACAGTCCGTCATATGTGCTGGTACCTCTTCCTATTTCATCCAAAATAATCAAACTTCTATCTGTTGCACAACTTAATATGTATGAGAGTTCGCTCATTTCGACAAAGAATGTTGACTGACCGCTCGACAGATTATCAGATGCACCTATTCTTGTAAATATTCTATCTACGACACCTATTTTTGCACTGTCACACGGAACAAAACATCCTGCCTGTGCCATTAAAACGATAAGGGCGGTTTGACGCATATATGTCGATTTACCCGACATATTCGGTCCTGTGATTATCATCATACTCGAATCTATATTGTTCAAATATGTTTCGTTTGATACGAACTGCTCTCCTCCGTCCATCTGCTCAACTACAGGATGCCTGCCTCCATTTATAATCATCTCAAAACTTTCATCGATGATAGGTTTAGTATAACCATAGCTTCTGCTTACAGACGCGAAAGAACATATCACATCTAAAAGTGCAATCGCTCTTGAAGTACTCTGTATTTCCTTGATTTTAGCTTCGATTTTATTTCGTATGCTGACAAATATTTCGTATTCAAGCTTGTTTATCTTTGTCTCTGCGTTAAATACCAGATTTTCCGTTTCTTTCAATTCCGGAGTTATATATCTTTCATTATTGACAAGTGTTTGCTTGCGTATGTAATTATCCGGTACAAGATTTGAATTTGCCCTGGTAACATCTATGTAATAGCCGAAAACCTTGTTATATCCGACTTTAAGAGTTTTTATTCCCGTTCTTTCACGTTCATGGCTTTCGAGTCCTGCAATCCAAGCCTTAGCTTCTTTTATAGATGCTTTCAAATCATCCAATTCCTGAGAATATCCGGAAATAATTAGGCCTCCTTCTTTTATGGAAAAGCCGGCGTCTTCAGAAATGGATTTATCTATCATTTTACCTATATCTTCAAGGTTTGAAATTCCTGAGGATATTTCATTTAATAAATTAGAGTTGACATACGATAAATCTGATTTTATTTCAGGAAGCACAAAAATCGATTTTTTCAGAGCTATCAAATCTTTTCCGTTTGCGGTTCCCGAAGCAATTCTGGCTGCAAGTCTTTCAAAATCATATATTTGTTTGAGTGATTCTAAAAGATTATTTTCAAGGAGCGGATCCATATAGATTTCTTCTACCGCATCGAGTCTTTCATTGATTTGTTTAGAATCATTCAAAGGCTGACGTATCAATTTTTTGATAAGCCTTGCCCCCATAGCCGTCTTCGTTTTATCTAAAACGCCAAGTAGAGAACCCTTTACTTTCTTTTCGTAGAGCGTTTCTGTAATTTCTAAATTTCTAAGACTTGTTTTATCGAGCGACATTTGACCCGAAAGTTCGAACCAAACACAATTTGTAATCTGATTTAGCCCTTGTTTTTGGGTTTCAAGAAGATAGCTGAGCAAAGCCCCCAGACAATTTTGACAAAGTGTTTTATCACCTATTCCCGAAAAAGACAAAGCGCCTTTTCCGAGGAGTGTTTCCAAAATGTCCTTAGCGGCTTTTGATGAAAAATACTCGTCCGGCATAACCTGTATATAGGCGCCGCTTACATCACTAAGTCTTTCTTTTGAAAAAACTTCATTAAAGCTTAAGCTTATAATTATCTCTTTTGCTCCAATACGGCAAACCTCATCTACCATATCGTTATATATATTATTACCTGCTTCAACCTCTGTCGTCTTAAGTTCACCTGTCGATATATCACAGTATGAAATGGCAATTCCGTCTCTACTGTAGTAAATTGCCGCAAGGTAGTTGTTTTCGTTTTCGTTTAGCATCATCTGAGATGTTAATGTTCCGGGTGTGACTATTTTTATAACATCTCGTTTGACCAGTCCTTTTGCAGATGCCGGATCCTCAACCTGTTCGCATATTGCGACCTTATATCCTTTTTCCACAAGTCTATGTATATATGTATCTGCTGCATGATAAGGCACACCGCACATAGGAGCGCGTTCAACCTGTCCGCAGTTTTTACCTGTTAAAGTTAATTCCAACACTCTGGACACTTCCAGAGCATCGTCGTAAAACATTTCGTAAAAATCGCCAACTCGATAAAAAAGTACGCAATCTTGGTATAGATTTTTGATTTGGAAATATTGTTCCATCATCGGTGAGTATTTTTTTGGCATATTTTACCTTTCTAAAACTTGTAATATGAAATTAGGCAGCGAACCAAAGATTCGCTGCCCAGTGTAAACAAATTATTTACCGAGTTTCTTGTTGTAAGCTTCAATACCGAGTCTAATCAGCTCAGCACCTCTTCTCATATCGTCTTTGTTCAATACATAAGCGATACGGATTTCATCTTTTCCAAGTCCCGGTGTAGCATAGAATCCTTCAGCAGGAGCAAACATTGCTGTTTCACCGTTATCTTCAAATTCTTCCAGCATGAACATCAGGAAATCCTCAACATTATCTACCGGTAGCTTGATTGTCATGTAGAATGCTCCGCCCGGCATCTGGCAAACTGCTCCCGGAATTTTCATTACTTCCTCGTAAACAGCATCTCTTCTGCCGCAGTACTCAGCCTTAACTTCATCATAGTATGACATTGGCAGCTTAAACAGTTCTGCTGAACCGATTTGGTCTACTGTTGAAACGCAAAGTCTTGCCTGAGCAATCTTCATCACATTGCTCATAAATTCTTTATTCTTTGATATCAGAAGACCGATTCTAGCTCCGCAAGCGGAAAATCTCTTCGATACCGAGTCAATAATTATTACTCTGTCAGCCAGTTCAGGAATCATACCGAATGAAGTAACTTCGCGATCGTCATAAGCAAATTCTCTATATACTTCGTCAGCGATGATAAATAGATCGTGTTCCTTAGCGATTTCACCAATCAGTTTCATCTCATCTAAAGTTAGTACATTACCGGTTGGGTTACCCGGGCTGATACAGCAGATAGCCTTTGTCTTTTCGTTGATAAGCGGTTCAATTTGCTCTCTTGTAGCATATGTGAATCCGTCTTCAGCCTTAGTTGTAATCGGAACTACCTTACCGCCGGCAGTAGTTAGGAATGAGTGATAGTTTGTGTAGAACGGCTCTGCAATGAGAATCTCCTCACCCGGATTAACAAGTGTAAGGAATGCCATTGTCAAAGCTTCCGAACCACCGTTAGTTACAATCATATCATCTCTGTCGTAATGCATATCGTACTGTTTGAAATAGTCGATTACTGCATCCTGTAAAGATGTGACTCCGCCGGATTCTGCATATTTGATAACAGCCTCATCATAGCTGTTGATTGCCTGCATAAAGCATTCCGGTGTTGCAACATCAGGTTGTCCGATGTTTAGGTGATAGACTTTCTTGCCTTGCGCTTTTACTTTTGCGGCAATAGGATTGAACTTTCTGATTGGAGAAAATTGCATATCCTGCACTCTGTTGGAAAATTTCATAACTTACAGCTCCTTTATAATTTAAAGATAAATTTATACCAACTCTTCATGAGAGTTTTGGACTACTTTGGTGATATTAAAACTGTCCGTATACAATGTATTATAAACTATTTTTTTCTGTTTGTTAAGATGTAAAAGATACTCAATATTGCCTTTTGCACCTGTAATTGGTGAAAATGTTAAGTTTTTGGCAATTAAATTATTTTCCGCAGCATATGAAATTACATATTTTATAACATCTTCATGTACACATTTATCTCTAACTATCCCATTTTTGCCGACTTGTTCTCTGCCCGCCTCAAACTGAGGCTTAACGAGACAAAGTATTTCGCCTCCGTCTCTTAGAAGTTTTGCTGCTACGGGAAAGATGAGCCTTAAGGAAATAAAGGATACGTCAATGCTCATAAAATCGATAGCTTCATCAAGTTGTGATTCATCAAAATATCTAAAATTACATTTTTCGATATTTACAACACGCTTATCTGTACGAAGTTTCCAAGCAAGCTGTCCGTAGCCTACATCAACAGCATAAACCTTAGAGGCTCCATTTGACAGCATGCAATCGGTAAAACCTCCTGTGGAGGCGCCTATATCCATACAAACGCTATTATTCAGGTCGATATTAAAAAGTTTTATCGCTTTTTCAAGTTTAAGACCGCCTCGACTGACATATGGATAGGGGTCATTTTTTAGAGATATTTCACTGTCTATATCGACGGACATCCCCGCCTTGTCACTGATTTGCCCGTTAACGAATACAAGACCTGCCATAATCGCAGTTTTTGCCTTTTCTCTGGATTGAAAAAAGCCTTTTTTTATAAGAAGTACATCAAGCCTTTCCTTCAAGTTCTCGCCTTATCCTTTCTGCTATAGATTTTGCGTCGAGAGCATATTTTTCATATAAATAATTACAGTCACCATGTTCTATGAATTTATCCGGCCAGCCGAGTGTTATAACTTTATTTTCAAAATTTGAACTTACAAATTCACCAAACCCTCCGCGAATAACATTATCTTCAATCGTGACTATGAGTTTATCATCACCGGAAATTATGCTGTCATCAAAAGGTTTAAGCACTGCCGCATTGCACACTTTAGCATCTATACCGTAGTTTTTCAATAAGTTTGACGCTTCAATAGCGTGGTTCAGCATGGTTCCTACCGCTATAATATTAACGTCTTTTCCGTCTTTGATAATCGTGTTTTTACCGTTGAAATCAGAATTTATATGTTTATGCTCATCCGCAGCGCCTCTGGGATATCGAATTGCTACCGGACTGTCCATGGATGTAGCATATAAAAGCATCTGTTCAAACTGATTGGAATCGCACGGAGCGAGAACCGTCATATTAGGCAAGGGTAAAAGATATGAAATATCAAAGATTCCATGATGTGTTTCGCCGTCAGCACCCACAATGCCGGCACGATCTATTGCAAAGGTGACTCCGAGGTTTTGAAGACAGACATCTTCGATAATCTCATCGTATGCTCTCTGTAAAAATGATGAATAGATTGCTACTACGGGATGCAAGCCCCCTGCTGCCATGCCCGCCGCAAAGATTGTTGCATGAGCTTCTGCGATTCCCACATCAAAAACTCTGTCAGGAAACTCTTTTTTCATCGGTTCAAGCCCTGTAGCACTGCACATAGCCGCAGTGATTGCCACAATTTTTTTGTTATCCTTTGCTATATCTAAAACCTTGTTTCCGAAAATTTCAGAATAGCTTATATGCGGTTTTGAAATCGCAACGCCTGTTTCCTTGTCAAATTTACCTATTCCATGGAATTTATTAGGCTCTTTTTCGGCCTGAATATATCCTTTCCCTTTTTTAGTAATAAAGTGTATCAAAACAGGTCCTGACGCATTTTTTGCTTGTTGCAATCCTGTAAGAACATCGCCCATATCGTTTCCGTCAAACGGTCCCAGATATGTTATGCCAAGTTCCTCAAATATAACACCTTGCGAAAAAATAGCATACTTTATAAGCTCCTTAAAATGCGCAATGCCTTTACTTATCGGTTCTCCTATAGCAGGAATGCTTTTTATTGCTTTTTTTATGCTGTACTTTGTGTTTTGATACCTTGATGATGTTCTCAGTTTACTAAGATGCTCGGAAATGCCGCCTATATTTTTTGAAATTGACATTCCGTTATCATTTAGTACAATTATCACTTTTGAGCCTAAATCACCTAGGTTGTTAAGTGCCTCAAACGACGGTCCCCCTGTCATAGAACCGTCACCTATGACAGCCAGAATTTCTTCGTCGCCGCCGTTTAGGTCTCTTGCGGCAGCCATTCCCATTGCCGCAGAAATAGAAGTACTTGAGTGTCCTGTGTCATATACGTCATAAACACTTTCCTTTCGCTTGGGGAATCCTGACATACCCTTATTTTGTCTCAGGGTATCAAAATCATTAGCTCTTCCTGTAAGTATTTTATGTATATATGACTGATGTCCGACATCCCAAATAACCTTATCTTTCGGCAAGTCAAATACCTTATGGATTCCGAGAGTTATCTCTACGACACCAAGATTGGAGGCAAGGTGTCCTCCTGTTTTAGAAATGCTGTCTATCAGAAATGCCCTGATGCCTGCTCCCAGATGTTCTAAAGACTTTTGATCCATTGACCCTAAATCCGCAGGAACATTAAAGCCTGTGCTTTCATTTGTCATTTTATAACCTCAATTAGTCGTTTCTTGAAGCGAGCTGTCTTACTAGTTTACGGAAAAATTCGGCATTGTCATAATATGGTGAAATCGCCTCGACCGCTTCATCTGTAAGTTCGTTCAGACGTTTAATTGAATTGTCGAGACCGTTAATGGAAATATATGTAGTCTTTGCTCTTTCCGCATCTTTACCTGTATTCTTGCCTAATTGCTCGGAATTGCCTTTGACATCTAAAATATCATCTGCAATTTGGAATGCCAACCCTAAACATTCTGCGTATTTAGTCATATTTCGCATCATATCATCGTCTGCATTTCCCAGATATAGGCCGGCTCTAACAGCTGCCGTGATGAGCGCGCCGGTCTTGTTTATATGTATATATTCAAGCATCTCGTTAGTACAGTCAGTGTTTTCATTTTCGATGTCGGAAGCTTGTCCTGCAACCATGCCGCCTATTCCGGCAGCTTTTGTTATACAATACATAGCATTTATCCGCTTTTTCATTTCTTCAGGCTTATCAAAATACATAAGCAGGTTTTTTGTCATTACTTCGAAAGCTGTATTAAGCAGACCGTCACCTGCCAAAGTCGCCATTCCATCACCGAAAACCTTATGATTTGTCGGTTTTCCCCTTCTTAAATCATCATCATCCATAGCCGGAAGATCATCGTGTATCAGTGAATATGTATGTATATACTCAATTGCACAAGCAAAAGGAAGTGCCTCAATTGAATTTCCCCCTGCAAATTCACAAGCAGCCAAAAGAAGAACAGGTCTTAGACGCTTTCCTCCGGCTGTCAATGAATATTCTATTGATTCGTAAAGAGTGTTGCTCATGGCGTCAACATGTGGTAAGTAGTCGAGTAAATAGTCGTTTATAAGTGATTTATACTCGTAATAATCTTCTCTCATCTCTATTCTCCTGAATATACATTTATCTTCTGTTTAGCGTTGTCTAGAATTTCTTTGCATATATCATAGCATTTTCTGCCTTCTTCATAATATCTTATGGTGTCTTCGAGTGAAATATCCTTAGCCTTGAGCTTTTGTGCAATATCGCTAAGTTTATCCATAGCTTCCTCAAAACTCATATCTAAATTATCACTATTTTTCATCGTCATTTTCCTCCACGCCATACACCTTACATCTCGTTTTACCGTCAGACAGATATAATCGATATTCCGTATCTTCACTTAAATTTTTTACGCTTGATATGGGCATATTGTCCTGATCTGTCAAAATGCTGTATCCCTTTTCTAAAATTCCAAACGGATTGTTTTCTCTGAGCAATATTCCTATTTGGCTTAAGCGGTTTTCATACAGTTCGAGCTTGGATGAAGTAATATGTTTTATATTGTCAAATATGTTCTTTATATTTATTTCTTCAAACATAAGCCTATTGCTCAGATTAAGTCTTATATCATCGTTTAATTTTTCGATATCATCATATAAAGTTTTCATATCCGGAACTGCAATTTGTGCTGCCGCTGTCGGGGTTTCCGCTCTAAAATCAGCAACAAAATCAGAAATTGAAAAATCTATTTCATGTCCTACTGCCGATATTATAGGTATCTTGCAGGCAAAGATAGATCTTGCCAAGCGCTCGTCATTAAACGCCATCAAATCCTCCGGCGATCCGCCGCCTCTGCCCACTATGAGTAAATCTATTTCCTCAGCTTTATTTTCAGATATAAAATCAATCATACTCGATATATCGTCAGCAGCCCTGTCACCTTGCACGGAAACCGGGAAAACAGTTACATCTGTAAGCCGTGTCCTCGACTTTATTATGGCGATAATATCTTTTACAGCTGCTCCTGTCTCGGCAGTGACTACACCGATGTGTTTTGGGTGCAACGGAAGTTTTTTCTTATGTTTAGAATCAAATAAACCTTCCTTTTCGAGCTTTCCTTTTATTCTTGCAAATTCTGCCGCCAGTTTTCCTGCGCCTTCAATTTCAACACTTGTAACATTTAGTGAATAGTATCCGCCCTTTTGATATACATTAACAGAGCCTGTTAAAATGACTTCATCGCCATCTTGAAGCATTTCGTTTAGGCTTATAGCTCTCGTTTTAGCCAAAAAACAATTTATCTTGCTCCTATCGTCGGAAATACTAAAGTATATATGTCCTGTGCTGTGATATTTTATTGATGTAATTTCACCTTTTACTACAACATTGTTTAATAATGGATCCGTTCCAATTACCTTGCCGATATATTCGTTCAACATGGAAACCGATACGGGCTTTATTGCCATATTTTCTCACCTCCCAGGAGAGAAATCCCTATTGCATTGTCAGAAGCCTTATCAGCATCACAAAAAAAGTATTTTTGCTCTCCCTTATCTGTTTCAATCAAATTTCTGAGTGTACGACTTGATGATACACCGCCGGCAAATAAAAAATCGTAGATATTATACTCGTCGCTCAAATCTTTTATTATGGATGTGATGGCTTCTTTGATGCGAATAAAAAGTTTTATTGCCAAAAGCTTTACTTCCTCAGACTCCAAGTTGCTTGCCTCTATTTGTCTAATTATCGAAGTTTCTATGCCTGACAAATTGATATATCCGCGCATTGATTTTACCTTTGGATATTCTATTGAAACAGGTAATTTTTTTGTATTTACGTATTCATATGCCAGGCTGTCCAGTTTGTCTCCGCACGGAAAGTCAAAGCCTAAAACAACTCCTATGCGATCGATAAGTTGACCGAAGGATATATCCTTACTGCCTCCTATTATTTTGAGCTTGTGTTTGTCATAAAGCAAGGCTTCAGTTGTTCCTCCTGAGAAATGAAAGCATATATATTTGTCTGAATTTGATAGCGCTGTATATTTTGATGCAGCCCGTATATGACCTTCTTGGTGTGAAAATGTATATAGAGGACAAGCCAGCATAGAAGAAATAATTTTTGCCTGTGAGACGCCTGCAAGAAAAGTCGGCATATATGAACCTTCTACGGACCTTGGCCTATCTGACACAGAAACTACGACAATATTTCTGCCGTCTATATTTTTAAGCATTTTGTTAAATAAAATCGGCAAATTATTTATATGCTGAAAAAGCGCCTCTTGCTGTCTAAGCCCGCGCTTTCCATTTTTGACCGTCAGAAGAATTCTATCATCAAAGATGATATTTCCGTCTTCATCTGTAAGTGCTATTGATGTTTTGTAATTACTGGTATCTATTCCTAATGCGAATTTCATCAATCATCGTTGTCCTTTGATTTTGAGATTGTTCCTAAAATTCCGTTTATATATGATGATGATTTGTCTTCTCCGTATTTTTTTGCGAGCTCAACAGCTTCGTTGATTGAAACGGAATCGGGCATTGTATCCATAAAAAGAATCTCACATACGGCAAGTCTTAACACCGCTAAATCGGTCTTGGGCATTCTTTTTATTGTCCAGTTTCTACAGTTTTCCGTAATGGCTTTATCTATTTCATTTTTTTTATTGCATACTAAAGAAAATATGTTCTGACAATATTCATTTTGTTTTCCGGTATCTAAACTACCCAGATATTGCTCTTCAAAATCAACATCAAATTCATTATTTACATCTAATTGATATATGATTTGCATCATTCTTTCACGAGCGTGTTGTCTTGTCATAAATATTCTCCTTAAATGCGCACACCTTGTACATGTACATTGATTTCTTCTGTATTAATTCCTATAATTTTTTTAATATAGCCACTGACGCTTCTTTGAATTTGCCATGCGAGCTGTGGTATTTGTGTACCGTAAGAAACTATGATATATAAATCGACGGATATATAATCATTTTTTCTATATAGCTTCACTCCTTTGTTAGATTTGCCATCGCGCTTTAACATATTAAGACTCAAATTCGCTTGCAATCCGTCATCTACATCTATAACGCCGTCTATCGATTTTACACAGTTTGCAATGCATATTGCCAAAAAATCGTTTGAAATATTAATATTACCCTGTATATTATCGCTACTCAATGCATTATACCTCCATAGATATTGCAAATTATATCATTTTTAGATATTTAGTGCAATAATCGAACTCGGCGCGTAAAGGTTTATAATAACCCTTATATGTACTATTTTATTTAATTTTTTTTCTAAATGAAAATTTAACTATCAAAGCAATTATGCATATTAAAAGCGCTGCACTTCCTGCACAGGATAAAATGAAAATCCAAAGTCCGGTATCTTTGAGTTGACCAAGTGCAGGCAGCTTGAGCTTATCTTCGGAAAATTCGTATTCCACTCTTTCTCCTCTGACGAGCAGCCTGTGATCGTTGACACCAAATGGTGTACATGTCACAAGAGTTACGTAGTCTTTGTCGTTAACAAGCTGAAGCTCATCTGTTTCATCCGGAAGAATGACGCTTATTTTGTCGACTTTGTATGCATAATGTCTATCTAAAACATGAACAAAAAACATCTCGCCTTTTTTTAACTTGTCTATATCGGAAAGGTTTCTTGTACTTGCCATACCGCTGTGACCTGCTATAACTGCATGAGTCCCCTTACCTCCGACCGGAAGAGAAGAATTTTCAACAAGTCCGCATGATTCTGAAAGTGCTGATTCTGAAGTTCCGTACTTAATGGGCAGGTAAAGTCTTTGGCTAGGTATCTCTAGATATCCTATCATCGATTCAGGCTTAAGCATGAAAAAATCCTTAAATTCTGTCTTTGCTTTTTCAGAGATGTTATCTCCTGTAAAAGGGTCGGCAGGATAACCGTTAGGAAGTGTTTTATTATACTGATTTGCAAGCCCGATAAGTCCGTCTATTTCCGTTTGTTCTCTATTGTCAACATTTTCCTGATATTTTTGTATTACCTGAACTGCATATTTTTGATTAATGAAATTTGCGAAGCTGGGGTAACACATTGCCCCTACTCCTATTAAGATGATAAAACAACCGATTAGCGTCCATATTTTTCGCATTTTTTTCTACAATCTTTCTCTGCAAAACAATATTTGCAACGACTTCTATATTAACATAAGACACCACCCATACGCAAATAATGAGTGGTGCCGAAAACTATATGTAAACTATATATGCAACTATTTACTGTTTATCTTTTTATTGCGTCCCTTACTGATTCCTGCAACCAGGATTACAAGTCCTAATATGATAGCGGCAGCGCCTACAGTCATCAAAAGTTTTTTAGTGGTAGCACCGGTTTCAGGTACGCGAATCCCTTTTGTGTTAGGAATCTTAAACTGAAGTTTATAAGGTTTTGCAGGTACAAAGTCATCTCCATGTTCTATAGCAAGACCGGAAAGCGTAGTTCCTAAAGTAAGCTTTGCCGCTCCGTCCGTACCTTCAACTATTGTAAATTCTATCGGTCCTGATATTTCTCCATATCCTGCCTTTGTCTTGGTTTCTTTCAGATAATATGTACCTGCCTTAAGACCTTGAATCTTGAAGCAATTATCTGAGCCGATTATAATCTTAAGAGTTTTACCGTTTTTATTCACAGGATGATTACACCCTGCGTCTGTGTAAATTCCGAACTCGGTTCCTTCAAGCTTTGTCTCCTTGCTGTGATCATCTGCTTTTACCTTTGACGGATCATCTTTTCCGTCATATTTATGAATGATGACATCATATGTATAGGTTTTGGTTTTATCTGTAAGAGTTTTATATGAGTTTTTCTCATTAGGATTATTATTGAAAGTTAGTGTTACAGTGTTATCGTTGCCTATATTGTTTCTCACTGCATTTTCATTTAGAGTTGCCACATAGTTAAGTTCTACCGGAAGTCCTTGGCTTTCTACTATTTTATCCGTTTTGAATGTAATCGTTGCAGTTCTTGCATTCGAATCATAGGAAACTGTTGCATAGTCGCTGAGAGTTTTGCTTTGTCCGCCTACCTTAAGCGTTACGCTATCTTTTTTGAAATCAAGACCTGCGGAGAAAACATCGCTGAGTTCAAATTTTATCGACTGCAAATCCAACCGCTTATTCGCCTCAAAGCTGTACACCGGGAAGCTTGTTTCAATTTTGAAAGGAACATCCTCGCCTATCATAGCAGAGTCGTTTGCCTTGCCGTTTGTCGTCTTTTTGAGCTTTGTATCAGAATCCTTAGGAGTAATGCTTATCGTTGTATTGTCCTTATCTGTAAGACTGAGAAGCAT
Organism: Eubacterium sp.; assembly: GCA_034180045.1. GTDB lineage: Bacteria > Bacillota > Clostridia > Peptostreptococcales > Anaerovoracaceae > Eubacterium_B. The sequence continues at coordinate 99,691 of JAXFOY010000015.1, read as the reverse complement.
CGGCTTTGAAGCCACACGCTTATGCTTGAGTCCGTCTGTACCCGTATACTCGTTTTCTCCTGTGCTTGTTTCAACAATCAAATAGTAACCGTGCTCAAGTTCCTTTACATCAGGTTTGTTTTTTATCTCTTCACCTGCAAGATTCTTTTTTGCAGCATAAATCTCCATCATAACGGCAAGTTTATGTGCCGCTGTGGAATTTGTATTTGTGCTATGTGTATCTCCGGTTATAGCTTGCTTGGTATCTGCGGTTTTTATTTCTCCGCCTTCAAAGATATAACCGTTTGCTCCATCCTTAAAAAATTCGTTCCATTCAGGAGTTACACTATACGAATAAAGTGAGTTTCCGTCACTGTCTTTTCCTGTGAGCTTAGTTGCTTCAAGCACCTTATATGCCTTGAAACTTGCATCTGCGAGCTTATTTCCCGCACCTTCACCTATCTGAACACCTGTCTTATCCGCAGCCATTACGGGAAGCGCGCTCATCAAAACCATGATAATTGCTATCAAGCTGCTTAGAGTATTTTTTATAAATTTCTTAAACATAAAAATTCCTTTCTGTTTATCACTCTAATTTTTAACTTTTATCGACAAATTATCGGTAAATATCTCGGAGTCTGCTCCTTGCAAGCATAGCTACACCTATGAATATAAGCATTATTCCGATTATAAAAAGATAAAATCTGTCATTTTTTCCCGATTCTGGCATTTTCACGTTATATCTTTGGTTTTCTATACGGATAAGTTCCTCTTCTTCTCCGTTAATTAACACCTTGTTCTCAAGCACTTTGAAATGTATCTCGTTATTTAACGGTTTATAGTGAAGCGGCGCCTTGGTTTCCTTTAGATAATATTCGCCTCCCACCTTCAGTTTTTTGAGTACAGCTCTTCCTTTACTATTTGTTTCTATGTTATCCGCTATAAGTTCGTTTTCTTTGTTATATAGGTTGAAAACGGCGTTCGGAAGCTTGAGATTGTGGTCATACTTATCTACCTTTTCTATGTCTACATCTCTTTCCGGAGTAAATATGTAGACCTTTGCACCATGTGCTTCTACAGCGTTTCCTGATGCAAGCCCCTCCGTAAGCGAAAAAGCAAATGAATCACATGCCAAATCTCCGTCGTTTATTCGATTTATATCATCTACCCTATTATGCGTAACGATATATTGCATTTCGCCTCTTGCGATGATTTCTCCCGGCTTAAGTACTGCCTTTATCATTCTTACTTTTGAAATATCCGTTACATCTTCAGGTTTTGTCCATGTCGCTGCATAGTTTTCTTCTATCGTAGCCTTAGGTTCATCCGTGGATACATAGATATCAAATTTTTCGTTGTTTTCTATGCTTATCAGCGGTGTCATGAATTTTGAATTTCGCGGAGAATATACACCGTCCTTATTTGGGGCAACTGATTTATCATCTTTATACGGCAAAATATTAATAGCGGTAAATTTTTCTATATCTACTACGCTGTTATTTTGCAGTTCCCATCTATAATCAATTTCACAACTGTCCGCACCGCTTTTTGTAATCTTCTTACCTGTGGTATGCGCATAGGCACCATCTGCCTCTTCTTTAAGTTTGACAGTTGTGATACCCGTAAACACCTTAGGAGGCAGAACATTTATCTCTATAGGATCAAACATCGTTATTTTATCAGGTGTTTCAGGTGTATTATCGCCATCTGATACAATGGTGCTCCAAGGATTTCTAGGCTTTTCCAGCTGTATGATACCGACCGGATTGCCTTCAATGAAGTTTTGCTTGTTATTATCAATCAATACTGAAGAATAAAGCTTGTGTCTTCCATGTCTGCACCATTCCTGTATCTTAAATTTCATCTGAACGTAGTTGTAGTTTTGTTCAAAAAACTCGGCGTTATTTAAGGGTAACTTGATTTTGCCTTCATTAAATTTTGCAATTACCAGGTTATATACCTTACCGTCGATGTTCTTATAGTTTCGAATAACTTTTATTTCCTTGTATAACTTTTCATTATTTTCAGGTTCAAGTCCTTCCGGAACAAGGTAGTAGAGATTCAAGTTATTAAGCGGCATATCTTTGATAGTGCCCACTCTGTTAAACGATATACAGTTTTCTACTTCCACAATGTTTTCTATATAGTAACTGTCCGAATTATGGTTTTGCAGACTGAAAGTTTTATATTCACCAAGAGTCATACTCGGTATCATAAAGCGTTCTTGTAAAACTAACTGGTTATATTTCGATGTAGTTACAGCAGGCTTATCATCATATTCATGAAAAGTCACATTATATCTCGCCCGTTGTATAGCTGCGTAATCAAGCCCCGTATCTACTTCGGGTTTTTCATTTTTATTGATTTTAGCTTCTATGTCAGTATATATTTTTTCTTTAAGGTTAAACGCGACTTCTGCTTTTACACGCGTTATCAGTTCATTTGCCTCAGTTTTTCCATTAAATACAAGTCCTTCTCCCGGGAAAACAAAGACAAACTTTTTATATTCTCCGACATCTGCATCCTTAATTTTTTTCCATGCCTCGGCATCAAATGAAGCTTCATGATTATCATATGAAGCCGTAAAAACATCGTCAATCAGCAGCTTCTTTTCATTTTCACTACAACTTCCGAAGTCATCTTTTTTGATGCCATAAAGCTTAGTGCCTTTCAGCCTTTGCTTCAAAATTCCCGCATAATTGTCATCTACGCCAATCAAACTTATTCTTGCTTCCGAGGCTACGAGATATTTTTGCAGGGAATATACTTCCATGTATTTTACAGCAAGCTTTTGAGGGTCACTTTTTACAAGCTCGGTAGAACCTTTGATAAACGTTAATTTGCCCAAATTACATTGCACTCTGAGCTTAGTATTAGTAATTTTATCTTTATCATACGGTAAGCTGTGTAAATTTCCTCTATCATGATCATAACCCGTTTTTTTATAATTTTTATCTATTAGATAAGATTTATCTTGATATGTACCGTCAAACCAATTAGGATAGTTTGAACCGGGACCCGGATTGTCATTTGCAAATAAGAATTTATATTTTGCATATGCATTAACAGGCGGGATGTCGTTTTTTATCTCACCGTCTTCAATAATACATAGCCTGTAATCCACTCTTATATCTTTGTGAACCTTAGTATCCACACCTTCCAAATCCAAAGTAACAAAAATTTCCGATGACTCTAAAGCTGTTTTGGGTGGGAAATCTTTGTAATATTCGCCCTTAACCTGATCATAAGTCCAATTTGTATCAACCAACTTTGTATATGAAGGGATTTTTGCATATATTCTTCTGCCTCGTGAATCATTTGTCCAAGGATAAGGGGCACCGTACCACAAAGGCAGCATATTGAATGTTTTGTTGTGAACTATGCCGTTAATGTCAGTAAAATCCTTGGCATTTCCCGGGAAAAGATAATCCCAGTTTTGCATGTTCTCAATTCTTGCTCTTGCCTTTATATTGATGCTGTCATTTGCCAGTAAAGTGCCGTCATTCCTGTAAAATTCCTGTTTGACCTCATAAATATGATTATTGGCTACACTTGAATCATTAAAGAAGATTCTAAACGGCATCGAAGCTATCTTACCGGCAACCAGGCGCTTAAAGACGGTTTTGATTTGGTATTCATCTCCCTGCTTTAATATTTCAACATGATCTATATCTGAATAACCTGTCGAGATATCCTTTTGCTCGGGCTTTCTAAAATATTCCTGTGGTATTTTGATTAAGGTGTAAGATCCCGCATCAAGTTCTATTGTACCTCCGGAGACGACAATTGCACTGTAAAGATCTATGGTTTCTCTTGCAAAAAACCCTTGTTCGGCTTTTTCGGCATTGTCGACCGTGATTTTGCATTTATAATCCCCCGGCGTCACCGGTGTGCTTTCAGCTTGCGAAAGCACGGACTGAGACAGAATTAACTGCAAAATAAGTAGTGTTAAAATAAAGTAAGCTGTTACAGTTTTAAGTCTGCAATACTGCTTTTTCATTATCAAAATTCTCCTTAAGCTTACATTTTATTATTGAAGCTTTTCAGCCCGGTGCATAGCTTATCATATGCATAAACCATCAGGCATGGTTAGCTGTGTATAACCTTATCATATTTTATATTACCCGTCAACTTTTCTGAGAATTATATGAAGTTTAATTTGCATCTATTTATAGGAAAATGAACCTAACTGCTTTTTCATAAGCTCAAAATCATCAAAAAAATCTCTTGCGGACAGTCTTTCAGCGCCAAGTTGAAAGACTGTCATCTGCTCCATTCGGTCAGATGTTACAACTGTAATATTTTCATTGTTTATATTCTTGAAAACATACTTTTCTATATAGCTGTCTGCGGTTTCGTTTGTAGCCGTGAAAACAACATTAACACCGTAAATTTCTTCTTCACATCTGGACTTATCTTTATTTTTGTATGCGTCAAACACTAAAACTGCTGTAAAATTTTTAACTGCGGTATACTCTGCTACGATTTCCACAAGTTTTTCACGCGCTGCACCAAAGTCAAGCTTTGCCAACTGCTCAAGTTCGGGAGATGAATAAATTACATTATAGCCGTCGATTAGCAAAGTTTTGTCTTCTCTTTTTTTCTTTCTGAAATCCTTGGATTTATACTTACTGTCATCTCTTGATGAGTCTATTATCTTCTTATATTTCGTTTTTGTATTGGTCTTTTTTCCATATGTATGCTCAAAAATATCGTCCAGGCTCTCGAAGTCGCGACCTACCGTATCTTCATATATGTTTCCGCGACTATCTTCTGCATGTAAATTTTCTTTTATATGCATCATATCTTCGCATTCTTGCCAGTTTACTATCACGCCGGTACCATTTTCCATAAAAATCGAAAACGATGGATTGTAAACATCTGCATCCGGGTCATATTTTGATGCTTCAATAATTTTAGAGGCATATTTGCACTTGGAATATCCTCCTAAACTCAATTCCAAATTTCCTCCGTCGTCACAAAAAACAGATATATCTTTTAGGTACTTACGGAATTCTGAAACCGATACTTCACCCTTAATTTTCACGAATTCATTTATGATTTCGTGGTTTTCAATACTTGCAGATATTTTTGTCAAGTATGCGTTTACCTTGCCGAAATATTCATTTTTTACAGTTATAGTGAAATTGTAGATAGGTTCAAGTATAAAGGATTTAGACTTCATCAAAGCTTGTCTTACCGCACGTCTTGCAGCTTCTCTAAAATCTCCACCTTCCGTATGTTTGATGTGTTCTCTTGCATGGAGCAAAGTTATTTCCACATCAGTAAGTCTTGCACCTGTCAAAACTCCTTTATGTTCTACTTCCTGTAATATATTCAGTATGGTATTTTGTTTACCTATTGCAAGTTCATTTTCACTACAGAGCGATTTAACTCTGATTCCCGAGCCTTGCGGTAAAGATTTAAGTTCAACATGAACTTCAGCGTAGTGTCTAAGCGGTTCAAAATGTCCATAGCCTTTCACACTTCCCTCAATACTCTCAAGGTAGTTTACTTCTTCATCTCCAAATAATACGGGGTATCCTAACTGTCTTTCAATAATTTGAGATATTGTCTGCATATGAAGTTCACCGGATACAGATACTCTTATCTGTTCGTTGTTTATAAACTGCAAATTTATCTCCGGGAGTTCTTCACCTATTTTTCTCAATTTAGCACAAGCGCCGTGAAAATCCGCATACTCCGGAAGAATCAACCTGTGACGGATAATATTCATATCTGCTTCAGGTAATTTTGCTATTTTACTTTGACCTATAAGCTGACCTGAAAATGTTTTTTCAAGCCCTGTTAATACACAAACCTCACCTGCTGATATTTCATTTACGGTCTCGTATTTTTCGCCATTATATAGCCTTATTTCATTTATTTTTTCGTCATTTATACTTTGCTTAACCGATATATTGCCTCCGGTAATTTTTACATGTGAAAGTTTAGTACCTTTGCTATCTCTTTTGATTTTATATACAAAACAGCTAAACGCGTCATGATATTCTCTTTCGACATTCAAATACAAAAGTGCATCAAGAAGTTCGTCCACACCTTGATTTTGCAAGGCTGAACCATATATGCACGGATATAATTGCGCCTTGTTTACCAACTTCAAAACATCGTCTTCGTTAAATCTTGACTTTTTTTCAAATATTTCCAGTGCCGTCTCACTTGATAAGGCAATTTGTTCATTAACTTTTTTATCAATGGATAATAAAGACATATAATCAATTATTGCAGGAGAAATCCCGGCTAAGCCGCAACGGATTTTTTCCTCATCAAAATTATCCAAATCACATTTGTTTACAAATACAATCCTTGGAATACCGTACTTTTCGAGCTTACTCCAAATTTGACGAGTGCGTATATTTATCCCCTCCGATGATACAACTAAAACCGCCGCGTCAAGTACATTGAGAGTTCTTTCCATTTCGGCGGAAAATTCAATGTGTCCGGGAGTATCTATTAGGCATACGTCCATATCTTTAATTTTAATTCTTGCTTCCTTAGAAAAAATGGTTATTCCTCGCTTCTTTTCAATAGCGTCATTATCAAGAAAGGCATCACCGCTATCGACCTTGCCTCGACGCCTGATGATGCCACATCTATACAATATACTTTCTGATAATGTAGTTTTACCTGCATCTACAGAAGCTAGAATTCCAAGGCTTAATTTATTGCTCTTCATTCTCCGTAAGTTCCTCTTGCTCCGGTAAGATTTGCATCTTGATATTCTCAATTCGCCTATCTTTAACGGAAAGTATCGTGAATATATAATTTTTGAATTTTACTGTTTTGTCTTTTTTCTCATCTGTAGGTATTTCACCTAACAAATCGATGATAAATCCGCCTAAAGTTTCACTGTTGTCCGACTCAAGATTGATTCCAAGTTCCTCGCTGAGTTCATCCAAATTGGTCTTCCCGCTAACCATATACGTTGAATCATCTATTTTGTGGAGTGAAAACTCCTCTTCATCATATTCATCATCAATTTCACCCATGACTTCTTCTATAATGTCTTCTAATGTTACAATTCCACTGAATCCACCATATTCATCTATCAAAATCGCAATGTGCTGTTTCTCTTTTTGCAACTCAAAGAAAAGGGAGTCGATATTCTTTGTTTCCGGCACGAGATACGGCTTACGCAAAATCGACTTAATATCCACGTTATCAAATCCGTCTTCCCTTGCTTTTATCAGATAATCCTTTATATGCAAAATACCTATTATGTTATCCGATTCATCTTCGCATACCGGTATTCTTGAATATCTGAGTTCCATCAACTGATCGATATATTCTTCTGCCGGATCGTTGATATCAATTAGAAATACATCCGTTCTAGGCGTCATAATTTCATAAGCAAGTTCATCGTCAAATTCAAAGATGCTGTTTATCATCTTCTTGCCTTCTTCTTTTATCTCTCCGCTTTGTTGTCCCGCCTCAAGCATTGACATGACATCTTCTTCTGAGAACCTGTTTATCTCTATCTTTGTATTTTGTCTAAACACTTTCAAAAGTATATCTGTCACAAAGGTCAAAAGAAATATCAAAGGATATAAAACGCTCATTACTGCATATTGAAAAACTGCGAACTTATATACTATTTTTTCACTGTGTTGTATAGCAAGTTTTCGCGGAAACAGCTCAGCCAGAATAAGAAGTGAAACAAAGTAAATCAACATGCTGATATACTCGTTGTACGGAAGCTTTGCCGCAACTACAAGACCTATGGAAACACAACTGTAGCTGACAATTCTATTAGCATATCTAAATCTAAAAGGTTTGCGCAGAATTTTTTCGGCAAGAATGTTCTTTTTATCCTTACTGTCCATATTCAGCAAAAAAAGTCTGTTAAGATTTACATTGCTATATGCTGTATTGCATAAAACTATCAATGCATTTACAAAAAATAATATTAATACTAAAAATATACCTAAGCTTAAATTAATGGGGTCACCGGACATAAATATCTCCTTTATTTAATTTCTTTGCGCATCATATAGTCTGCTTTTACCGGTCTGTCAACTTTTATTTTCAACATTTGTTGCGGATGAGGAGCGCTTTTTAACGCCTCACCTGTTTCATAGTCATACATCTCGGTAACGGTCTGCTCAAATGCATCACAATCAGGTCCAAATATTTCGACCTTGTCACCTATTATCATCTTGTTCCTTTGCTCAACAATAGCCATGGAGCTTTCCTCATCATATCCGTTAATCATACCGACAAATGAATATTCCCTTACATATGATGAAGATTTATAGTTCTGCGAATGCTCATCTGCTTTGTCATAGTAGAAACCTGTAGTAAATTCTCTATGACTTGCCTTGCTCAGTTCGCTTAAACAAAATTCTTTTTTTTCGGAATCATACTCACCTGCATAATATGCATCTATCGCCTTTCTATATGCTCCAACTATGATTGCCAGATAGAAAATACTCTTATTTCGTCCTTCTATTTTTGCAGAGGCAATTCCGGAATTTACAAGGTCATCAATATGCTCTATCATGCATAAATCCTTAGAATTCATTATATATGTGCCGCGTTCATCTTCCTCTACGGGATAGAATTCACCCGGTCTTTTTTCTTCCTGAATGGTATATTTCCAACGGCAAGGATGTGCGCATCTACCTCTGTTTGAGTCGCGATCAGCCATAAAATTACTGAGAAGACATCTTCCTGAATACGAAATACACATTGCTCCGTGAACAAATGCCTCTATTTCCAAATCATCAGGTATGTTTTTCATCAATTCGTTGATTTCCACAAGAGATAACTCTCTTGCAAGCACAAGTCTCTTAAGTCCCATGCTATGCCAAAAATTTGCAGTGGCATAATTCGTCATATTTGCCTGAGTCGAAAGATGTATTTCTGCGTTAGGTATAATACTCTTTATCAATGCCATTATGCCCGGATCGGATACGAGAAATGCATCTATAGGCAAATTTTTAATATCATGCAGATATTTTGTTAAAGGTTCTATATCTTCATTGTGGGCGAAGATATTTATAGTCATATAGCATTTTTTACCTATGCTGTGAGCAAAATTTAAGCCCTCAACTATATCTTCAATACTGAATCCGCCGGCTCCGGCTCTTAGGCTGAACATCTGTCCGCCAAAGTAGACAGCATCGGCTCCATATTTGAAAGCTATTTTTAATTTTTCCAAGTCGCCGGCAGGCGCCAGCAATTCTATTTTCTGCATCTTTTCCCCTTGTATACACTAAACGCAAGCCCGTCACCTATATCAAGTAATGATGTATCAAGATATGGAACATGCGTTATAAACTCTAAATATTCATTCATTCTTCTGCCATTAGTCCGGTGTTTGGCTTTTTTATCATATTCTTCCGATACGGTAACGCCCCTCTGCCAGATATCATCAGATATAATTATCGCATCATCTGCGCAAATTTCGATGGCTGCATCTATAAAACGCTTATAATGACTCTTTGCTGCATCTATTAATACAAAATCAAAGCCGTCTATGCCTTTATCCGCAAGCTTATGACATTGTTCTTGACCGTCACCTAACAAGAAGTGAACTCTATCGGATATTCCGAATTTTTCAATGTTAGCCTTTGCTATTTGAAGAATATCTTCTTCTTTTTCTATTGTATAAATTTGTGCATCTTCACAGATTCGCGAAAAATACATGGCGGAATATCCTATCGATGTTCCTATTTCCAGTATTTTTTTCGGTTTCCTTACGCAAAGCAAACTTGTGAGAAACATTTCGGTATCTCTTCTTATTACCGGTATATATTTCTCTTCTGCCATAAGTCTTAGAGCCATAAGCTCATCACAGCTTGCTTCATAAAATGCATTTATGTATTCTCTTATGTCATCTCTGAGATTTGTCATTATTTTTTCCCCTCGACAGATGCATAATACTTTTCTTTATTTGCAAGAAACTCGTCGTAGTCCTTTGAAAACTCCATAGAACCGTCTCCTTTGCTGCTTACGACGAAATAAAGATAGTCGGTCTTCGCCGGATTTAGCGCCGCTTTAATAGATGCTTCTCCCGGACAAGCTATAGGTCCCGGAGGAAGACCTTTGTTAATGTATGTATTGTATGGAGATTCTATCGAAGTATCTTCATAGCTTAAGAATTGCTTATGTATTCCCAGCACAAATTGAACCGTAGAACACATTTCCAGTTTTTTCTCTTCCTTAAGTCTGTTATATATAACGCTGGAAACCTTAGCTCTTTCGTCATCAAGCACCGTTTCTCTTTCTATGATTGATGCGATAGTAATAATTTGTTTGTCGCTATAGCCCATAGCTTTGGCTTTTTTTCTATATTCCTTTGAATACACCTCATCAAAACGACTAAGCATTTTGGCGATTATTTCCTTTTCGCTTGAATTTGCTGACAGCAAGTAAGTATCAGGAAACAAAAATCCTTCCAGACGGTCTTCACCCTTTACCGCATCTTTCAAGAAAGAAAAATCAAAATCACCATTAGCGGCAACATCCATAAATTTATTGTAATCAGCGATTCCTTCCTTAGAAAGCTTCTCTGCTATTTGCTTTACCGTATAGCCTTCGGGAATTGTAAAGCTGATATTATTTACTTCTCCTGTTTTCAGCTCCGTGGCTATTTTTTCCGCATCCATAGATGGTGAAAATATATAGCTGCCTGCCTTAAAATCTCTGTCATGTCCGTGGATTTTACAATATATTCTAAAAGCAAAAGCGGATTTAATTACCCCTTGCTTTTCAAGCTCGTCTGAAATACTTCTTATCGTAGCACCCTGCATAACTTCTATACTGATATTTTCTTTGGAATTCGGCTTAAAAGGCTTTCCCGCAGAAAAAATATAGTAGGAGGCAAATGCTATAAATCCTAAAACAATTATTAATATTACCAGTAGAAATTTAATAAATTTTTTTTTCATATTGTACCTTTATATACATACAGGGGAACGCTAATGCGTTCCCCCTTTACTTCAGATTATTATTTTGCTCTTCCCAGATATTCACCGCTTCTTGTGTCAATCTGGATTTTTTCACCTTCGTTTATAAAAATCGGAACTTGAATTACAGCGCCTGTTTCTACTGTTGCAGCCTTTGTTACATTGGTAGCCGTATCCCCTTTGACACCCGGTTCTGTCTCTATTACAGCCAGGTTTACAAAGTTTGGAGCTTCTACCAAGAAAGGCTTATCTTTGTAGAATTTAATTGTTGCTTCATCATTTTCTCTGAGATATTTCATCGCTTCTTCAACTTGATCTTTTCCGATTGGAATTTGTTCATATGAATCCATATCCATGAAATAATAAAGATCTCCGTCATTGTATAGATATTGCATTGTCTTCGTATCTATACGTGCGTTTTCAAACTTGTCACTTGGGTTAAAAGCTTCTTCTCTAGTTGCACCTGTGATTATATTCTTATACTTTGTTCTTACAAATGCTGCACCCTTACCAGGTTTTACATGCTGAAAGTCAAGTATTACATATGGTTCACCATTGATCTCAAAAGTTATACCTTTTCTAAAATCTCCTGCTGTAATCATGTCATTCTCTCTTTCTTATACTGGTTTTACCCGTATATTATAGCAAATAAATCATAAATAAACAATATTTTTATACGTCCATAAAAATCGGTAGTATAATCGGACTTCTGTGCGTATTTTTATATATAAATTTTCGCAGTTCATCTATCACCGAGGTTTTCATTTCATTCCAATCAACACTTCGGTAGCTTAAGCTGTCACTTATACATCTTTCCGCAATTTCTTTAGCTCTGTTAATCAAATCTTCATTTTCTTTGACATAAACAAAACCTCTTGAAACTATGTCAGGACCTGAAATCAAAATACCCGATTTTATATCGACTGCCGCGACAATTATGATAAGTCCTGACTCTGACAGCTGCTTTCTGTCCTTTAACACGATGTTTCCTACATCGCCTACGCCAAGGCCGTCTACCAATATATCATCGGCGCTCACTACATTGTTGAATTTTATGGCATTACGCTTATTTATGTTAAGCTGATCGCCATTTGATAAAATAAATATATTTTCTTTTTTTTGTCCTAAACTTTCCGCAAGTCTAGCATGTTCTATCAAATGTCTCGATTCACCATGTACGGGCATAAAAAACTTCGGCTTTATAAGCGAGTGAATCAATTTCAATTCTTCTTGATATGCGTGTCCTGAAACATGAATGTCTGCGATGTCATTATAAATAACATCAACCTCTTTATCATACAGCCTGTTCACTACATTTGAGACACTCTTTTCATTTCCCGGTACAGGCGAAGATGAAAGGATAACCATGTCACCTTTCTTTATTTTTACATTTTTGTGCTCATCATTTGCCATTCTTGTCAATGCGGACATAGGTTCGCCTTGACTGCCTGTCGTAATTATGACCATTTCATTATCAGGAATATTATTTGCTTTGTTGAGTTCTATATAGCTGCCTTTTGGAAATTTGATATATCCCAGCTCTTGAGCAAGGTTTACAACATTATCCATGCTTCTTCCTGAAACAGTAAACTTTCTGCCATACTTTATAGCAAGTTCTATGATTTTCTGAACCCTGTGAACATTTGATGAAAAAGTGGCGATTATAATACGTCCTTTTGCACGGTTAAATATCTTGTCTAAGGTTTCTCCTACAAACTTTTCTGATTTTGTAAAGCCCTTCCTAACCGCATTAGTGCTGTCTGCCAACATAATATCTACGCCTTTCAGACCGATTTCCGCAAATTTTTGCAAATCTATAGGTTCTCCATCTATAGGCGTATAGTCAATTTTGAAATCACCTGTGTGAAACAGCGTTGCTGCCGGTGTTGAAATGTTCAGGCAAATAGCATCAGCTACAGAGTGTGTCGTTCTTATGGTCTGAATAGAAAAATTCCCAAGTTTGAAGATATCTCCTGCCGTTATAACATTCAGATTTCCGGAAATTCCTCTCTCCTTTAGCTTGTTTTCGATTAGCCCTAAAGTTATGCGTGTAGCATAAATAGGCACATTCAGCTTTTTTAACAGATACGGAATTGCCCCTATATGATCTTCGTGTCCGTGAGTTATTACAAGTCCGACTATCTTATTTGCATTTTTTTCAAGGTAATTAAAGTCAGGAATTACAACATCAATTCCGTACATATCATCTTCCGGAAACGACATTCCGCAGTCAACTATCAAAATCTGATTGTTGTACTCAAGAACCGTCATATTTTTACCGATTTCATTCAGCCCGCCGATAGGAATTATTTTTAGAGCATCAATCTTGCGTTTTGGTGCTTTTTTCTGTACGGATGTCGTTGCTGTTTTTGTATTTTTCTTAGGTTTTTCCGAACCTGAAACCATATTTTTTTTCTTAGATTTTTCCGGCTTTGAAGGCGACTGTGGTTTCCTTGACTTTGTCGCAGCAGTAGAATGCGGCTTCTTGCTCTTTGCCGCCTTTACCTCACCGTGCTTTTTTTGCGGCGCTGCTTTAGCCTTAGGCTTTAAGCGTTTATCAGTATTTTGTATATTTGTTTCTTTCATATCCATACCTCTACCTAACAACGATGTTGATAAGTCTTCCAGGTACAGCGATTATTTTAACAACGCTCTTATCAGCTATAAGTGCCTTGATTTCATCTGATTCTGTAACCAGTTTTTCCATAGCGGCCTTATCCAAATCTCCGGAAATATTCATCTTCGCTTTTAGTTTACCGTTTATCTGTACTACAATCTCAACTGTTGATTTAACTAGCGCCGATTCGTCAAAGTCCGGCCATGTGACTTCAGATATTGAATCATCATGCCCAAGTGATTCCCAAAGCTCTTCACACAGATGCGGCGCAAACGGTGAAAGAATGATTATCATTTTTTCAATTGCACAAGCAAATAAGTTTTCATTGATAGAGTTAAGTTCTTTATACTTATATAACTCATTCACAAGTTCCATTATAGCACTAATGTCAGTATTAAAATTAAAACGACCGTTAGTATCTTCTGTAACCTTGCTTATTGCAGTGTTCAAAACAAAATTTAACTGTCTGTCATCATCATTTTCCGCTGTTACGCAATCTGTATTTACATTTTTTCCGTATTTGCTAATAAATTCACTTACAAGCCTGTAAACTCTATTTAGAAATCTATAGCTTCCTTCAACGCCTTGATCTGACCACTCAAGTTCTTTTTCCGGAGGTGCCGCAAACAAAACGAAAAGTCTTGCTGTATCTGCACCGTATTTGTTAATTATATCTTCAGGGCTGACAACATTGCCTTTAGATTTACTCATCTTTTTGCCGTCTTTATTTACCATACCCTGTGTCAACAGATTCTTGAACGGTTCTTCATCTTTAACAAGTCCCAAATCGTGCAGCGCCATTTGGAAGAAACGAGCGTACATCAAATGCAGTATCGCATGTTCAACACCGCCGATATACTGATCCACATTCATCCAATAGTCTGTTTTTTCCTTGCTGAATGCAGCCTCTGCGTTGTTGGAATCACAGTATCTCAGGAAATACCAGGATGAATCCAAAAACGTATCCATGGTGTCAAGCTCACGCTTTGCCGCATTACCGCATTTTGGACATTTGCAATTTCCAAATGATTTTGATGTAGCCAGAGGCGATTCACCTTTTCCTGTAAACTCAACATCTTCTGGCAGCAAAATAGGAAGATTTTCTTCTTTTTCCGGTACCCATCCGCATTTTTCGCAGTAAACCATAGGAATAGGTGTACCCCAATAACGTTGACGGGAAATCAGCCAATCTCTTAGTCTGAAATTAACTGACTTATATCCTTTTTTCTCAGACTCAAGCCAATCTATTGTAGCTGTTATGGCTTCTCTATTATTCATACCGTTGAATTTGCCCGAGTTAATCATCTTGCCTTCAGCTGCAAAAGCTTCTTTTAGATTGTTTACATCAATTTTATCATCCTTAGGTTCAACTACGGGTATGATTTCCAAACCAAATTTTTTTGCAAAGTCGAAATCTCTCTGGTCATGCGCCGGAACAACCATTATAGCACCGGTACCGTAGCCCATCAAAACATAATCGGAAATAAAGATAGGCACTTCTTTTCCGTTAACCGGGTTTATCGCATATCTTCCTGTAAATACACCGGTTTTTTCATTTACTGTAGAGGTTCTCTCTATATCGTTCTTATGAGATACCTCCTCTATGTAGTCATTTACATTTTTCTCATATTCCGTATCTGATACAAGTTCATTTAGATACGGGTGTTCAGGCGCCATTACCATGGCACTTACACCGAAAACCGTATCCGCCCTGGTCGTAAAGACATCAAGTACCTTATCAGAATCCTTAATTTCAAAGCTGATTTGAGCGCCTACAGATTTGCCTATCCAGTTTTTTTGCATAACTTTAACTTTTTCAGGCCAACCTTCAAGCTGCTCGATGTTTTCCAGAAGCTTATCAGCATAATCTGTTATTTTCAGATACCACTGTGACAAATTTTTTTTACCTACTTGCGTTCCGCATCTTTCACAGCAGCCATCAACAACCTGTTCGTTTGCCAAAACAGTCTGACAGCTAGGGCACCAGTTTACCGGATTATCTTTTTTATATGCCAATCCTTTTTTATAAAATTGAATAAAAATCCACTGCATCCATTTATAATATTCAGGACTGCACGTTTGTATTTCTCTGTCCCAATCATATGAAAGACCAAGTGTTCTTAGATTTTCTTCCATTTCATGGATATTTGCCCATGTCCATTTATCCGGCGCAACACCGCGCTGAATAGCCGCATTTTCCGCAGGTAGACCAAAAGAATCGAATCCGATCGGATGTAGAACATTATATCCCTGCATCTTTTTTGTTCTGGCTATTACATCACCTATCGCATAGTTTCTTACATGCCCCATATGAAGCTTCCCTGACGGATAAGGAAACATTTCAAGCACATAATATTTTTCTTTGCTTTTATCTTCATCTACTTTGAACGATTTATTCTCATACCAATATTTTTGCCATTTGGTTTCTATTTTTTTGAAATCATATCTTTGATCCATATTAATCCTCCACCTTGGTCATTTCACAGTCTGCCCAGACTTTTTCTATATTATATTTAACTCTCATTTCACGACTGAAAATATTTACAATAACATCACCAAGGTCAAGTAATATCCAACCGCTACCGTTTTTTCCTTCTATTCCCTTTGTCGGAATCTCCAGCTTTGCAGCATTGTCTTCAACATCATCGATTAGAGATTCAAGATGTCTTTCTGAATTGCCGCTTGCAACTACAAGAAAATCTGCAAAGGATGATTTTTCAGCTATATTAATAACTGCAATTTCTTCTGCTTTTTTACTGTTTAACAGGTTTGCTATATTCATAGCAATATCTTTACTATTCATTTTTTCTCCATTCCCTGAAAATACTCATATGCCTTAATGGTATCTTCATCAATTGATTTTTTTGATTTATTTAGAAATTCTATGGTGTTTCCCAGTGATATTTTGCATGCTTTATTTATATCTTCAAATGCAAGTGTTCTTATTTCCTCTAAACGAGGATACGGTTTTCTATTTATTTCTATAGCATCAGATATAAAGATTATTTTTTCAAGCATGGACATGCCCGCTCTTCCCGTAGTATGATAACTCACTGCATTTAGAATGTCCTCATCATCTATTTTTAACTCATATTTCATGACGGCTTCCGCTATTTTTCCATGAGCTAAATTAGGATTATCAAGATATTTCCTATCTAAATCATATTTACATACAAGGAAATTAAGCACATGAATTTCTTTTCCTCTGTATAAATCGTGACATATGGATGCGATTTCAGCTTTCAATATATCACAACCGTAAGTTTTACAGAGGCGGACAGCCATATTCTTCACCCCTTCGGTATGTATCTTTCTATTTTCTGACAATGTCTGAGCGGCAAAATCAAATATATAATCTATGTTCATATATATATTTTTCTACCTCCGCATCTACCAGTCCGCTGATACTTTTATTGTCTTGAATGTGTTCTCTGATAACAGTTGAACTTATAGGCTTCATAATATCATCCAAAAGAATTATGTTGCAATTATAGTTTGATGATAATCTATCCGCCTCTTTTCTTAGTATACCCCTATCATCTTCAGGCCTTAAGCCTACTGCAAATGAACAAAGTCTCAGTAATTCCTTTCCTTTATACCAAGACTCTATTTTTAACAGAGAATCGCTTCCTAATATAAAATACATATTTACTTCGCCGTATAACGGCATTAGCTTTAATAAGGTATCGTATGTGTAGGAGATACCTTTTGATTTTAACTCTATATCCGTAATTCCAAGATTTTTATTGTTTCTTATGGAAAGCTCTATCATCTTAAGTCTGTCACTTGGGTCTTCAGTAAACTTATCCGCCTTAAAAGGCTGTTTATTTGCAGGCATAAACAAAACTCTTTCGAGCTTTATTTGCTTAAGTGCAGACTCTGCAAGACTTATGTGTCCCAGATGTACGGGATCAAATGTACCACCCAGTATTCCTATTGATTTCATTTGTTTTCTTTAGTGTCTTTTGCTATGCTTAATTCCTTTAGCTGAATGCTGTCTACTTCAGCAGGTGCGCCGCTAAGCAAGCACTGTGCTTTTTGATTTTTAGGGAAAGCAACTACATCTCGGATGTCAAGATTTTCCGTTAAAAGCATTACCAGTCTGTCCAGTCCGTATGCTATTCCGCCGTGAGGTGGTGCACCGTACTTAAACGCATTTAACAAGAAACCAAATTTTTCCTGGCACTCATCATCTGTGAGACCGAGAATTTCGAACATTTTGCTTTGCAGCTCCGATTCATGTATTCTAATGCTTCCTCCGCCTGCTTCATATCCGTTTATAACAATATCATAGGCATAGGCATTTACCTTTGACGGATCCTCATCAAGCATCGGTATTTCATCTGTCTTCGGATGTGTAAACGGATGATGCATAGGTTTTAATGCCCCGTTTTCCTCATCCTTTTCAAACATAGGAAAGTCGGTAACCCAAAGAAGTTCGTATTTACTGTCGTCAAGCAAACCTAGGATACCGGCAATATGCCTTCTTAAGAAACCCAGCGTATCAAATACGACTTTATTTTTGTCGGATACTATCAAAATAAGGTCATTTACTTTTGCTTCAAATACACTCGCTATCTGAGCAAGCTCATCCTGTGAGAAAAATTTATTCACAGATGATTTAATTTCATTTTCTTCGATTCGAATCCAAACAAGTCCCTTTGCTCCATAGTGTTTAGCATTATCCGTAAGTTTATCTATATCCTTTCGGCTGAATTTGTCGCCGGCATCGTCTATACAAATACCTCTAACGCTTCCGCCGCTTGACAGTGCATTGGCAAATACCTGAAAATCACTTCCTGAAACGACATCGTTATCGCTAAGGTCTTTAAGTTCAAATCCGAATCTTAAATCAGGCTTATCGGAGCCAAACCTGTTCATAGCTTCTTCAAAACTCATTCTCCTTAACGGAAGTTGAAGGTCAATACCCTTAATTTCCTTAAATAACTTTTTGAGATAGCCTTCTTGCATTGCCAAAACATCATCCATATCAACAAATGACATTTCAATATCGACTTGTGTAAACTCAGGCTGTCTGTCAGAACGCAAATCCTCATCTCTAAAACATTTTGCAATCTGGATATATCTGTCGAGTCCGCTTACCATCAACAATTGTTTGAAAAGCTGCGGTGACTGTGGAAGCGCATAAAACATCCCCGGGTTAACACGACTTGGAACAAGATAGTCTCTTGCACCTTCAGGTGTTGATTTTATCAGATTAGGGGTTTCAATCTCCGTAAAACCGTTTTCATAGAAATACTGCCTTGTCACATTCATTATGTCGTGACGCATTTTCAGTATTCTCTGCATCTTAGCTTTTCTGAGTTCAAGATATCTATATTTCATACGAAGATTATAATCAACATTATCATCATCTTTAACATAGATAGGCGGCGTTTCCGACTCTGAATAAAGAACGAGCTCCTTGGCTGCAATTTCTATTTCACCTGTTGGTATTTCAGTGTTTTTTGAGCTTCTTTCTCTTACGGTACCTTTGACTCCGATAACAAACTCACTTTTCAGTGAAGAGGCTTTAGCAAAAATTTCTTCCGAAATAGTGTCATCAAAGACAATTTGTACAAGCCCGGTTTTATCTCTTAAATCTATGAATATCAAGCTTCCAAGGCTTCTTTGCTTCGCTACCCATCCATTTAGCGAAACTTCTTCTCCGATATTATTTTTATTTAGCACGCCACAAAAATGCGTTCTTTTAATTAATTCTGACATTATTCCTCCTAACGGCTAAGTTCTGAAATCAAATCTTCAAATTTAACCTGTCTTTGACTTGAATCGTTCATGTTTTTCACAGATGCCTGTAATTCCTCGAGTTCGTTATCGCCGATCACAACAGTGTACTTGGCATCAATTTTATTGGCATATTTGAATTGACCTTTTATGTTTCTTTCCATCAAATCAATCTGTGCATTTACACCGTTTCGTCTTAAATCATGCATAAGTTTCAGCCCGTAAAGCTTAGCTTTTTCACCCATTACGGCAACTAAAACGGTGTTTTTTTGAGGTTTAGGAATTTCGATTTTGAGCGAGTCCATCAGCAATAAAAGACGCTCTACTCCAAGCCCGAACCCTACGCCCGGCATATCTATATCTCCGACTTCACTTATCAAATTGTCATATCTTCCTCCGCCACATATAGTGCCTTGGGCTCCTATATCATTTGAAACGAATTCAAACGCGGTCTTAGTATAATAATCAAGTCCCCTGACAATTTTAGGATCCACCTTATACTCAATTTCCGATGCCTTGAGATATTTTTTTACTTCTTCAAATGAGTTTTTACAATCATCACACAGGTATTCAATCATCATAGGTGCATCTTTAGTAATTTCACGACAGCTTGGTGACTTGCAATCAAGGATTCTCATAGGATTCCTCTCATAACGATCCTTACATGTATCACATAAATTATCGTAATTCGGTTTCAAAAATTCTTGCAGCGCTTTTCTGTATACTTCTCTGCAACTTGGACATCCAACACTGTTTATATTAAGTTCAATATTTTGTATTCCCAAATCCCTTAGAAAATCATTAGCCATGGCGATTACTTCCGCATCTGCCAGCATACTATTGCTGCCGAAAATTTCCACTCCGAATTGATGAAATTCTCTAAGTCTTCCGGATTGCGGTTTTTCATATCTAAAGCAGGGAGTTTCATAATAGTATTTTGTCGGCTGTGATTCAGCATACTGTTTGCTCTCTAAAAACGCTCTGGCTGCCGGTGAGGTTCCCTCAGGCTTAAGTGTTATACTTCTGTTTCCGTGATCTTCAAAAGTATACATCTCTTTTTGAACTATGTCTGTAGTATCACCCACACCGCGAAGAAAAAGCTCAGTATGTTCAAACATAGGCGTTCTGATTTCTTCAAATCCGTATCTTTCACATATTGCCGTGAATTTATTTTCAACAAAATGCCACTTATATGCTTGATTTGGCAGTATATCCTTCGTTCCTCTTGGCGCTTTTGTCAGCATATATATTCTCCCTCCTGATCAAAGAAAAGATTAGCCTTTCTTTTAATCATTTCATCTATTCTTTTAATATAATGTTCTACATTTGTTACATTCGGAATTCTCTCAAGTCTATTTTCTTTTGAAAAATATCTTTTACTTATGGCTCCTGCGCCGAGAGCTAAGATGCTTTGGTGCTCATCCATAATGCGAATATTATATAGAGCTGCCTTATCATCTTTACAATAGCCTATATTTTCTCCGGCTCCCGCCATATGTTTCTGTCTATATAGATAATAAGTTCTAAATCCCTGTTCTATCAAAATATTGTAACCTTTTTCCGTCATTTCGTTGGTTACTTTTGACTGTTTGTAATGAAATTCGGGGTCTTGCTCCCTGAGCCTTGATGCGCGCTTTATAGCTAAAGAATGAACAGTTATATTGTCTGCACCGAGTTTCAAAATTTTATCCAGGGATAAAATAAAGTCATCCAAATTTTCGTTTGGAAGACCTGCGATTAAATCCGCGTTTATGCTGTTAAACCCCAGTTTACAGGCTGTTTCAAATGCAGTTTCTATCTCGCCTGGTGTATGTGAACGACCTATAAGTTCAAGCGTTTTCGCTTTCATAGACTGAGGATTGATGCTTATTCTGTCACATCCGAAAGCTCTGATTATACTTAATTTTTCTTTATTTATAGTGTCCGGCCGTCCTGCTTCTATAGTGTATTCTTTAAGCCCATCCACATTGAAATTATTTTCTATAGCAGTTAACAGCCTATTGAGCTGCCTTTCATCCAAGCTTGTGGGTGTACCGCCACCTATATATAATGATTCAATCCCGTAATCGGATTTTTTCAGCATAATACCTATAGATTCAATTTCTTGAATCAAAGCATCTAAATATCTTTCAATCACATCATATTCTGACTGATTTGAGGCAAATGAGCAATATAGGCATCTTGTTGGGCAAAAGGGAATTCCTATATATAGACCTAGAGAATCGGGCTTGGCTTTAGAAAAAAGTGAAACCTGATACTTGTACATATCTATAATCATATTCGCTTTATCGTCTGAAATCAGGTATTCATCTGTCAAAACGCGTTTAACAAATGCGTCACTATCGTATTTTTCTATGAGTTCGCCGCATAATTTTACAGGCCTAACACCTGTCAGGATTCCCCAGTCAGGATAAATGCCCGTAATGCCCGAGAGCTTTTTGTAAATTTCTCTTTTGATACAGTCTTTTGATTTGCCGTGTCTTGCGCTTGTCAAATCAATTATATCTTCGTCTATATCAATGCCTTTTTCATATAATTTATACTGATTAGGCATTATAAATTCATCTATTAGTTCATACAATAAATCAGGCTTGGGATAATCGTATGCTTTAATCTTGTACAAATGGATTGTACCTCTTTTCATTCAGTATTGTAGTCTCTCCCATATGTCCCGGATATACCACGGTTTCATCAGGAAGTACAAATAACTTAGTTTTTATTGAATCAATCAGTTCCTCAAAATTTCCCCCGTAAAAATCCGTTCTGCCGATTGACATTTGGAATAATGTGTCACCGCTAAATAAAACATCTCCGCACTTTATACACATACCACCCTTAGTATGCCCCGGCGTGTGTATAAAATTCAGCTCCATATCACCGCAAGTTAAGCTTTGGTTTTCTGTAACAAAAATATCAGCTTCAATAATAACCGGCATGCCGCAAATCTCATATGATGCATTTTGATATGGGTTTTCTAAAAGTTCCTTCTCTTGTCTGTGAGCAACTATATTAACTTTAGGATATGCTTCTTTTAGCTGCTTCACTCCACCGATGTGATCTGCATGTCCGTGTGTTAAAACAATATATTCCAAATTCAAATTATTGTTTTTAATAAAATTCTCCATATCTTTGCTGTATCCGCCCGGATCAACAACAAAAGCGGATTTTGTTTCGTCAAATACAAGGTAAGTATTCACTCCGAGAGAACCGGTATAATAGTGTTTTATATTCAATGTTTTTCTTCCTATTCAAATTAATTATGATAAATATATGTTTTATAATGTATTTACGACCTTGCTCTATATACATTCTTTACGCCTTCAATATTTCTTAGCATTCTTTGTACTTTTTGCATCTGTTGAGTACTGGAAATAGAAAGTGTTAAAATTATATATACATCGCCGTTCTTGCCGCTCTTTGCATTAACCCCTGAAATATGGGCATCCATATCTTCACATGTCTTAGATATGTCAGAAAACATATGTTTTCTATCAGCAGTAACTATGCAGATATCCGCGTCGTAGGATTTTCCGGCTTTAAGATCCTCCCACTCAACATCGATAAATCTCGCATGCTCCTGCTCGGGTAATGAGGTCATATTTGAGCAGTCTTTTCTGTGAACTGAAATACCTCTTCCCTTTGTTATAAATCCAATGATTTCGTCTCCCGGAACAGGATTACAACATCTCGCTATCCTGATCATCAGATTGTCTGAGCCCTTTACAACAATTCCAGGATTATCTCTTTTAAGCTGATTTTCTCTAGCTTTTTTATTTTCATCCGCTATAATTGCCTTGTACTTTTCTTCTTCTTTTTGTGCCGCCAGCTTTTGTTCTTCATCATAATATTTGAACAGAAGACCCGAAAATTTGCTTAGAACCTGATTACTGTTACTTATTTGCACATACATTTCATCAAGATTGCCTGCAATATTTGAATCCTTCAGCGCTCTGTTCAAATTTGCCATGCGACACACAAGTTGCGGGTCGTATCCCTTTTTTCTCACATACCTGTCAAGAGATTCTTTTCCTTTAATTATGTCATCCGGCTTATTCGCTTTACGTAAAAATTGCCTTATTTTCGTCCTTGCGGTAGAACTCTTTGCTATTTTAAGCCAGTCTACACTTGGACCTCCGGAATTTGATGAAGTCACAATTTCGACAATATCTCCGTTATGGAGTTTATGATCAATCGTAACCATCTTGCCGTTCACTTTGGCACCGACGCATTTACAACCAACATCGGTATGGATTTTGAATGCAAAATCAAGAGGTGTTGATTCGGCAGGCAAATCTATTACCTCTCCTTTTGGTGTAAATACAAATACCTGACTGGAAAACAAATCCATTTTAAGAGTTTCCATAAACTCTTTAGGATCTTTTAGTTCCTGTTGCCACTCCAGCGTCTGTCTCAGCCATGCAAGCTTAAGGTCTTCGTTGGTTTGTTTTCTTTCGCTTTTGCCTTCCTTGTACTTCCAGTGAGCAGCAATTCCGTATTCAGCGACTTTGTGCATCTCAAATGTTCTAATTTGAATTTCAAACGGCTCCCCGTTATCTCCTATTACAGTAGTATGAAGAGATTGATACATATTAGGCTTAGGCATGGCAACATAGTCTTTGAAACGCCTTGGAATCGGTTTCCACATGGTATGAACAAGTCCGAGCACTGCATAACAATCCTTAACAGTATCAACTATCACTCTGACAGCCGTCAAATCGAAAATTTCATCTAATTGCTTGTTCTGTAGAACCATTTTCTTATAGATGCTATATAAGTGTTTGGAACGTCCCGAAATATCGAAATGAAAATCAAGCTGCTCCAAGGAACCTTGTATTTTATTGATTACATTATTGATTACTTCTTCACGTTGTTCTCTTTTTTCACTTACTTCTCGTTTAAGTGTTTCGTATTCCTGAGGATGTAAGTATTTCATGGCTATATCCTCAAGTTCAAACTTAACTGTAAATATTCCCAGACGGCTTGCTAAAGGTGCATATATGTCTAAGGTTTCACGGGATTTCTCCTTTTGTTTGCTTTCGCTCCAAAAGCTTGCGGTTCTCATATTATGCAGTCTATCTGCCAACTTGATTATCAGAACACGTATGTCTTTAGACATAGCAAAGAACATTTTCCGCAAATTTTCGGCTTGAGCCTGTTCTTTTGTATCAAATTTTATAGCACCTAATTTAGTAACGCCGTCTACCAGGATTGCTACTTCCTCGCCAAAATCCTTAACGAGCATTTCACGAGTATATTCGGTATCCTCTACTACATCGTGCAGCAAACCTCCGACTATAGTTTCTTCATCCATACCAAGCTGTGCCAAAATTATTGACACAGCCATAGGATGAATTAAATACGGTTCTCCACTTTTACGCAGCTGACCGGCATGAAGTTCTTTTGCCTTATCAAAGGCCAAGCCTATCACATTAAGATCGTAATTTTCGTTATATTGTTTTAGCTCTTGCAGGAACTGCGCTTTAGTTTCCATTAATCCGTAAAATCAAAGTATTTACTTCGATTCCTTTCTTTTCTCATTTTGTTCTTTTTTAAGCTGGTATTTGGATTTATTTTCATTCTTGCTGAATTCATATAGAACCGGACTGCAAAGGAAAATTGACGAATATGTTCCAACCAGCACACCAACCATAAGCGGTATTATGAACTCTCTAATCGATGTAGAAACCATAATTGTGAGAGGAATCATACAGATGAGAGTTGTCAACGAAGTCATTAACGAACGATTTAGAGTTTGATTTATACTCTTATCTATTGTCGTACCGATGTCTTCTCTCTTATACAAAACTCTATTTTCTCTGATTCTATCAAATATAACTATAGTATCGTTAATTGAATATCCTACTACCGTCAATATACCGGCGATAAACGGATTGTTGATAGTTATATTAAATAGACCGTATATTGCCAATATTACCAGCACATCATGCAATAGCCCCGCTACAGAAGATATACCGTATTTCCACGATTTGAATCTGAAAATTATGTAAATAAGCATTCCTATAGATGCAATTACTATAGACTTAACGGCATTGCTTTTAAGCTCTCTGCCTACTGTAGGTCCAAACTGCTCAGATGCAAGTACACTCTTCTCGCTGAGTTTATACTTCTTGCTTATCGTATTGATTACTTCTTCACGCTTCTCATTATCTAAAGCCTTAATTGTTTTTATTATTACTTGATCTTTATTTTTTCCGGCAAGAATAATCGACGGGTTTAACTTATATTCTTTGATGGAGTCTGCCACCTCAGCTGTATCTACAGTCTTACCCATATCTATTTGAAGCATGGTTCCGCCGGTAAAATCGATTCCGTAATTGTAACCTCTTATTAAACCTGCCGATAAACCTATAACTATTACACAAATACTGACAGCATAGAATTTCTTGCGATTCTTAACAAAGCCGAACTGCTTCTTAATGAAACTCTTTGGAGTGCCGTCTTCATTAACCCCGAAGTACTTATTCTTTGCAAACTTTTTGCTGTTCGCAACCATACCTATCAAAATTTGAGAGATGACAACCGCAGTAAATATACTTGTAATAATACCAAGCATCAATGTAATTGCAAAGCCTTTAACTGTAGTCGAACCTATCTGGTATAAAACTATTGATGCTATCAAAGTTGTAATCTGTGCGTCAAGTACAGTTACTACAGCATGTCTGAAGCCCTCTGAAACCGCAACTCTAATCGTCTTACCGTTTGCAATTTCTTCTTTGATACGTGAGAAAATTATCACATTGGCATCAACTGCCATACCTATCGATAATATGATTGCGGCAATGCCCGGCAGTGTCAAAACTATACCCATTGCAGCCATTATCCAAAGTTCTATCAGAACATATAAAAGCAGTGCTATATCGGCCATAAGTCCCAAGATATTATACATTAGGATCATGAGAACAAAGACTAACAGAAGACCTATAGCTCCAGCAATGATACTCATATTTAATGCATTTTCACCGATTGTTGCAGTTTGCACGGAAGATGTCACTTCCTTAAGTTCGACAGGAAGCGCTCCGCCTCTGATAAGTGCAGCCAGGCTTGAGGCCTCTTCTCTTTCAAATCCACCGGCCCTTGTAATTTCACATGTGCTTGTTGTAATAGCATTTTTTACCGTTGGAGCTGAAATCACTTCTTTATCAAGAACAATCATAATAGCATTGTTTTGCACGTCCTTATTTGATGATTGAACAGAACCTGAAGCAGCTTTGCTTGTGGCATCAGCGAATTTCTTAGTTCCGTCAGAAGTGAATTCCAAAGTTATCTTATATCCACCATTTTCTTTATCCGTATCAATACCTGCATTCTTTACATCCTTACCGTCCAAGACCTTAGTTCCGTCTGAAAGCAGGAAGCTAAGCTGTGCAGTTTGTCCAATCTTCTTAATTGCTTCATCCGCATCATCGACACCCGGCAATTCTACACGAATTCTCTTCTCTCCTTCGAGTGAAACCGTAGCTTCGGATGTTCCCATTTCGTTTACACGCTTATTAAGAACTTGTCTTGTCTGATCCATAGTCGTTGCAAGTTCGTCACCTTTCATCTTGGTGTCTGCTTCCATAACTACATATACACCACCGTTGATGTCTAATCCAAACTTCATTAAATCTTTAATCGAGTGAATCTTTCCTACACCAAAGACGGTGACATACCATCCCACAAGTACAATTAAAATAATTATACAGGATAAAAGTTTTCTAATCTTTGAGCTCATATTTTCCTCCGTGGTTATAACTTAAATAAATGCGTACAAAAATGGCATTGTACTGTATTATTTTACTACTTTTTGTCAATTTCTTCAACACATAAAACACATATAAAGCCCGATTTTTAGCCAAATTCAAGAATTAATAAAAAAAGACTCCGTTTTTAACAGAGTCTTTAATGATTATCATGAGTTTTTATAATCTAAATTGATATTTTTCTAAAAAATATTAGATATAAACTAGTTTTCGTCACCTTCGTTAACAGAATCAGGTGACTCATCAGCTTCATCAACCTTTTTTACAAGGCGCTTAGGTTTCTTAGGTGTTTCAGCCGCCGGAACATCTGCCGCTTTCTTTTCCACCCTGTTTTCAACTGTTGAAACAGCCCAACGCTTCATTTCGAATTTAATCTTATCTGCACCCACCTGAATAACGATGGTGTCATCCTTTGTCTTAACAACTTTTCCACAAATTCCGCCGATAGTAACGATTTCGTCACCTACGCTGATACTATTTCTCATGTTGTTTATTTCTTTTTCTTTTTTCTTCTGCGGTCTAATCAATAAGAAATACATTAAACCTATGAATACAACTAGCATGAGAATCTGGATGCTAAACTGGTTCATTTGGACCTCCTGGATCATACAATTTTTGGTGCCGGCGATGGGGGTCGAACCCATACGGTGTTGCCACCACGGGATTTTGAATCCCGCACGTCTGCCAATTCCATCACGCCGGCATAAGTAACGAACTAATTCTATCATAGACGTTTTATATCGTCAAGCTACCACTATAAAAAAGAGCTTACAACATCTGTAAGCTGTAAGTGGTGCGGCCGACTGGACTTGAACCAGCACGGTTGCCCACACGCCCCTCAAACGTGCGCGTCTGCCATTCCGCCACGGCCGCAAATATCGTTAGCCTTTCGGCTACATCTCAATATCTTATCATAAAATCATCAAAATGCAAGCCTTTTTTATTTTAAGGCAAATCGAAAAAGTTATTTGGTTTGCTCCGTTTTCCTTTTAGCCCAATCCCATTCCTGGCAATAAGCGTAAGGGCTGAAGAAATTTATTTTATTTGCATTTTCTAAGGTTTCTACCGATAAAAACCAATATGCCTTATAACATACAGGTATGTAGCTCGCATCTTCATTTACATTTTTCTTTATCTTTGAAAAGTATTTTTTTTGCTCAGATCCCGATAAACATTTTTCGAGCCCATATATTTCCGAAAGTAAACCGGCGTTATTGAAGCCGATATTGTTATATGTGGTATACAAATCAACCAGATTAAACTGTCTGTCAATCTTTATGCCTGCAAAATAAATATCAAATTCTTTTGATTTTATTCTCCTCGAAAACTCATTGCTGTCAGCGCTTATAAGCTCCGATTCTATACCGATTTTTTCAAGATTGCTTACTATTGTTTTCGCAGCTTCCAATCTTTGCTTGTTTGTATTTAGGACCAGTATTTGCAGGCGTACATTTTCGCCGTTTTCGTTTTCAATCTTGCCATCCTCATCCATATCTTTCAATTTAATGCGTTTTAGAAGTTTTGTTGCATTTTGCGGCTCAAATTTAAGCGTGTCGTCTTTTGATGTTCCGAAAAGTTCAGGATAAAATATCGAATCAGATGATATTGCTGCACCCGCATAGTTATATTTTATTATTTGCTTGTTATCTATGGCCTTTGCTATAGCAATTCTAAAAATGTTTTCCTTGCAGTACGGTCTTTCCAGGTTAAATCCCAAGTATTCAAGCTCACCGCTTGCTATCTTTTTATAACTTAGCTTTTTGTCCTGTGCTTCGGAATCTGCATCCGGTCTTTTATCTAAAAAAGCAGTTACTGCATCCATTGTCATAAGCCCAGGTATCTTTGATTGATCCTTTACAAGCGAAAAAACTATCGGTCCCTTTGCTTTTTTCCCGAAAAAATACTTGTTAGGCGAAAGTATTAGCGTCTTTCCGCTATCAAACGTTGAATAGGCATACGGTCCGCTACCGATAGCGTGCTGCTGCCCTGCCTTATACTCTCCTGCGGAAACTATAGGAAAAGTAAGGTTATCCAGTGCTGCATCACTTGGAATTTTGAAAAACAAAGTAAAGTGCTTGCTGTCAACAACATCGATGGAATCAATTTTATTTGTATACGCAAAATAAGGCGATTTTTCCCCTACCGACTTGATTTTTTCAATAGATGCTTTTACATCGGCCGATTCGAATTCAGAGCCGTCTGAGAACTTAATATCATCTCTGAGAGTAATATATACCTGTCCGTTTTCACTGTCTGCACTGTAATCTGCAACTGCATCGTTAATGATGTTCAGATTCTTATCAAGCTTAAAAAGACTGCTGTAAACAATTTCGTTTATATAAAAAACATCCTCGTCATTTGATTCATATACATTAAAATTTCGAGGCTCATACATAGCCAGATTAATGCTGTCCGATTTTTCTAATGTAGTCTTTGTCTCCTCTTTTTCTTTGTCGCTTTGTGACTTTAATGCTATAATTAATCCTGAAACTATCATGGCAACGACAACTGCGGCGATAATTATTGAGAGCAAAAAATTATTTTGTATAAGATAGACCAATTTATTCATTCTTATTTTACGGTTTTTATTAGTGTCAGACATACTCAATAATTAACCTTTCGACATTTTTTTTCAATTCTTCTACTGTGCGACTATTATCTATTACCCCGTCGGCCTTTTCAATTTTATCTTCGTCAGGCATTTGGTTTTTCATACGTTCAAGAATTTCTTCCCGTGACATAAGGTCTCTTTTCATAACTCTTTTAATTCTAATATCAACATCTGCCGTTATTACAAAACAGAGATCGCACAACTCATCCAAATTTGTTTCAAATAAGAGCGGCGCATCAATAAAAACGGTAGTTTTCCCCTCATCCGAGTATTTTTTTATTTCAGTTTTTACAATATTGATAACTCGCTCTGTAACTATTTTCTCCAGTTGTTTCTTTTTTTCTTTATTAGCAAAAACAATGTCTGCCAGAGCCTTTCTGCGCAAATTGTTTCTTTCATCAAAAATATCTTCCCCAAAGCAGTTACGTATTTCCCGTAACACCAAACTGTCGTTTTTAGTAATATTTCTTGAAATTTCGTCGCAGTCGATAAGTGGGAAACCTTTTGATTTAATAATATTTGAAACCGTTGATTTACCGCTTCCTATGCCGCCTGTGATACCGATTATCTTCATTTTTACCTACTTGAGCTCATACCAATTTTTACCGATATTAAGTTCACTCAAAAGTTCTACTTTTAATTTCATCGCATTTTGCATACATTCTGTTAAAAGTTCACTTACCCTGCTTTCTTCCCCTTTTGCTGTATCAATAATAAGTTCATCATGAATTTGTAAGATGAGCTTTGATTTAAGATTTAGTTCTTTTAATTTGTTGTATACCGAAATCATGGCTATTTTTATTATGTCAGCAGCACTTCCCTGTATTGGACTATTCATAGCAAGTCTTTCTCCCAGTTTTCTTGTCATGAAGTTAGATGAGTTAACCTCTTTGATATATCGTCTTCTGCCTGTTATTGTTTCCGTATACCCATTATTTTTGCAGTATTCTACCTGACTTTCCATATATTCTTTTACGGATTTATGTTTATCAAAGTATTCAGCTATGTAATTTTCCGCTTCTTTTCGTGTTATGTGTAATTCTTCGGACAATCCGAATCCGCTCATACCGTAAATAACACCGAAGTTAACCGCCTTTGCCCGGCTTCTGTCCAGGGAGCTCACCTTGTCATATTCAATATCGAAAACTTTAGAGGCTGTGGCTTTATGCACGTCATTGTTATTATTAAAAGCTTCAATCAAAGATGAATCTCCGGAAAGATGTGCGAGGATTCTAAGCTCTATTTGTGAATAATCTGCGCCTATTAATACATTTTCAGCTGTAGGCAAAAATGCTTTTCTCAGAAGCCTGCCATATTCATTTCTTATAGGAATGTTCTGTAAGTTAGGCTCAGTACACGAAATTCGTCCCGTTGCAGTTAC
The DNA here is from genome assembly GCA_034180045.1 of Eubacterium sp. Classification (GTDB taxonomy): domain Bacteria; phylum Bacillota; class Clostridia; order Peptostreptococcales; family Anaerovoracaceae; genus Eubacterium_B. The sequence continues at coordinate 68,664 of JAXFOY010000015.1, read as the reverse complement.
CGTCTGTTGAAAATGCGGTCTTATTCTTCCATCTGAAGCCACCAATGCGCTTAGGCCTTCGACATATGTGCTTCTGAGCTTTGTCAGCATTCTATATTTTAATACATTGGCAACAATTGTATGCTTATCTTTAAGCTTTTCCAAGACATCCGCGCTGGTGCTGTATCCGCGTTTTGTTTTTTTGCCTGCGGGAAGTGCAAGTCGTTCAAATAAAATCTCTCCTAACTGGATTGGAGAATTTATATTAAATACCTCTCCTGCATCATCATAAATAGCAGAAGTCAGCCTGTCTATTTCCTGAGAAAGTTCCTTGCCGAATTCTTTCAAATTCGATTTGTCAACTCGAAAGCCATATCTTTCCATAGATGCAAGCACTTCAACAAGAGGTAGTTCTATTTCATATAACACATATTCCAGTTTATTTTCTTTTATTTTTTGACTCTGAATTTTATACAGTTCTAAAATGTACTTACATACTGTAAGACCAAATTCTTTTTCTTTATTCAGCTTATCTCCGAGCAAATCACCTTGTGCAGTTCTTTTGTAAAATTCTTCTTCGCTTTCTATTTGAACGTGAAAATTCTCAAGCACCTGAGTTTTCAAATCATAATTTGAACGTGATGGGTCTATTACATACTCGGCTACCGCAGTATCAAATTTTACATCAAAAGCATATTCACAGTTATATAAAATTGCATAAATATCTTTAATTAAATCATGCCCTATAAGCTTACAATTTTTAGCCTTTAGTGCAGAAAAAGATTTTTTTATCAATTCATCTGAGCCGCTTATAAAATAATAATCATCTTTGTGTATCAAGGCGACAGCGGAAATATACGGCTTTGTCATATGTGAAAAATCAGAGAAAACTTTTATTGCTAAAGTTCCGTTTTCTTCAAATTTCTCCAGCATATGAAGCTGCTCCATCTCTGAGATTTCGTAAATATTTTTTGCTTGAAAAAGAGCTTTGCCTCCCGCCGACTCATTTTTAAGGTTGACGTTAAGCTTTTTCAAAAAAGAATTAAATTCAAGTTTCACATATAAATCGATTAATTTCTCATCATCTGCTTCTGTGAATTTCAAATCATCAAAATTTATATCTAAAGGAACATAGCGATTTATCTCCGCAAGCTTTTTACTCATAAAAGCTAAATTTATATTTTCGGAAACTTTTTCTCTTAGTTTTTCGTTTGAAATTTTATCCAGATTGTCTGCCATTTCGGCTATGCTTCCAAATTGTTTAAGCAGTTTAATTCCGGTTTTTTCTCCTACACCTGCAATTCCCGGAATATTGTCTGACTGATCTCCCATAAGCCCTTTCAATTCAACAAACTGTTCAGGGCTAAGCTCGTATCTTTCAAGCATCTTTGCTCTATCATATAAATCAAAATCCGAGATGCCTTTTTTTGTAATTAAAACATGCGTTTGCTCAGAAGCAAGTTGAAGCGCATCTTTGTCTCCTGTGATTATTAAAGATTCTATACCTTTTTCTTCTGCAAGTCTTGAAATAGTCCCTATTATATCGTCAGCTTCATAGCCGTCTATTTCAAAATTTGCTATGTTCTGTGCTTCAAGTATCTCTTTCATAAGAGGAAGCTGCATGGCAAGTTCCGGAGGCATTTTGCGTCTTCCCGCTTTATATTCTTTGTACTCGAGATGTCTAAATGTAGGTGATTTTCTATCCCAACAAACCGATATATATTCAGGCGCATAATCATCTAAAAGTTTATTCAGCATATTTATAAAACCATATATACCTTGTGTATAAATTCCGCTTGATGTTATCATCGGACGCTGCATAGCATAATATGCTCTGTTTATCAAGCTATTGCCGTCTATTATTATTATTCTGTCCGCCATTTATATACCTTTCTGAAATAATCTAAATTTCTTCACCTACAATATCATAATCAAAGGAATCTGTAATATTTACATTTACGATATCACCTGCAAATAGTCGATTTTTTGATGTGAATATAACGGAATTATCTATTTCAGGAGCGTCGTATCTGGTTCGTCCAATATATGCACCATCTTCATCAATTCCATCTACGATAACTTCGAAGACCTTACCGATTTTTTCTCTATTGGACTCAGATGATATATACATCTGTCTTCTCATTACTCCGTCCAGTCTTTCCTTTTTGGTTTCTTCATCAATTTGCATTTCCATTTCACCTGCTACGGTATCTTCTTCCTGAGAGTATGAAAAGACGCCGAGTCTGGCAAATTTCTCGCTTTCAACCATATCTAAAAGCTCATTATAGTCATCTTCCGTTTCTCCCGGGAATCCGACGATTAGAGTCGTTCTTATATGAATATCCGGCATTGCCGATTTAAGCTTTGAAATAGTATTTCTAATCGAATCTCTGTTGCTTTGTCTTCTCATCGCTTTCAGCACACGGTCTGAAGCGTGCTGAAGCGGAATATCTATATATTTACAAATTTTTTCCTCTGAAGCCATCACTTCTATAAGTTCATCACTTATTCTCTCGTCATAGCAATACATCAGCCTTATCCATTTAATTCCATCGATATTGCACAGTTTTTTTAGAAGTTCAGGCAGAAAAAATTTACCATATAAATCCTTGCCGTAGTAAGTTACATCTTGAGCTATCAAAATAAGCTCCTTACAGCCTGCATTTGCTAATTCCTGTGCTTCACTGAGAATGTCTTCCATTCTCTTGCTTCGATATTTACCGCGTATTTTAGGAATAATACAATATGTGCATTTGTTATCACAGCCTTCGGCTATTTTTATCGTAGCTGTATATGGATTATCTGCAAACTTTCTAACGCTTTTTTCAAGATAGTCAAGGTCGCAAGCATCGGTCATGACTTTTCTTTCACTCATATCTTCAAGAATATCAGGTAATTTATCATATTGATTAACACCTATAAAATAGTCCGCCTCAGGGATTTCTTCTTTAAGTTCATCGGCGTATCTTTGTGAAAGACATCCTGAAACTACAAGCTTACAGCCGTCTTTTCTTGCCTCGTTCATCTCGAAAATATGCTCTATTGATTCCACCTTGGCATCGCCAATAAAACCGCATGTATTGACTATTATAATATCTGCATTTTCCGGTGTATCTATGACTTTATATCCATTTTTTTCCAGAATTCCGGCAGCATATTCGCTGTCGTTAAAATTCTTGGGACATCCCAGTGTATCTATAAATACTGTTTTTTTATTCATCAACATTCTCTTTCATTTCATTAAGCTCGTCTTCTGTCAGCAAAACTTGTCTTGGCCTTGCACCGTCCTGCGCACTTACAATTCCTCTTGCCTCCATTTCATCGACTATTCTGGCTGCACGATTATACCCGATTCTGAAGCGTCTTTGCAGCATAGAAACCGATGCCTGTCCTGCCGAAACAACACATTCTATGGCCTCCTGTAATAATTCATCGGCATCATCATCCTTGCCTGCTGTTACATTTCCTTTCTCAATAGTTTCTATAACATCCCCGGCGTATTCGACATCTTCAGTTTGCGATTTTACATATTCTATGATGTTATGCACTTCCTCGTCGGACACAAAACAGCCTTGAACTCTGACAGGCTTGCCAAGACCTAAAGGATTAAACAGCATGTCTCCCTTTCCTACGAGTTTTTCCGCTCCCGCCATATCAAGAATAGTTCTTGAATCGAATTGAGACGAAACCGCAAAAGCGATTCTTGAAGGAATATTAGCTTTGATTACACCTGTTATAATATCTACCGACGGTCTTTGCGTTGCAACGATCAAATGCATTCCGGCAGCTCTTGCCATCTGCGCAAGACGACAAATTGATTCTTCCACCTGCGACGGTGCAGCCATCATTAAATCGGCAAGTTCGTCAATAATTATAACAATCTGAGGCATAGCTTCCGCACCTTCCATATTTGCCATAATATAATTATTGTAACCTGCTAGGTCCCTGACGCCTGTTTCAGCAAACTTTTTATACCTGTCGGTCATTTCAGCAACTGCCCAGTTGAGAGCAGCAGCCGCCTTAGTAGGCTCTGTAACAACAGGTATGAGCAAATGCGGAATACCGTTATAGTTACCCAGCTCAACTACTTTAGGATCTATCAGCACAAACTTAACTTCATCAGGATTAGCCTTATATAGTATGCTTGTGATTATGCTGTTTATGCATACACTCTTACCGGAACCGGTTGAACCTGCAATCAAAAGATGTGGCATGCTTTTTAGATCTGCAACTATACTCTTTCCTGAAATATCTCTACCCACGGCAAATGAGATTTTCGAATCAGCTTGCCTAAATTCGCTGCTATCTATTATTTCACGCAATGTTACCATATTTATTTTTTCATTTTCGACTTCTATTCCTACAGCAGCTTTTCCGGGAATAGGAGCCTCTATCCTGATGCTTTTTGCTCTCAAGTTAAGCGCAATATCGTCGGATAGGGCTTTGATGCTGTTAACTTTTACGCCTGTATTAGGTTGTATTTCGTAGCGCGTAACTGCGGGACCCTGAGTCACTTGAACCACTTTGGCATCCACCCTGAAATTCTGCAATGTATTTTCTAAAAGCGCCGCTTTTGCTTCAAGTTCGGCATTTGCTCTGGCAGGGTCAGCAGTTTTCTTTATTGATTTTAGCAGTGAAAGACCAGGTTTTTTATATACATGTACTTTTGATGTATTTGTAAAGTCCGTCAATTCGAGTTTAGCTTCTCTTGCCTCTTTGTTACTTATCTTAACAAAATCCGATTCGCTGCTTCCTTTTTCTTCGTTTTGGGACAAATCACTTTCCTGTGTAGTTTTATATCCGCTAACTACAGTTTGTTTATAGTCTTCTTTAGGTACATCCTCAAGTGCCGGTGCTGATTTTATGGTACTGCTTCGAACTGATGAATCTGATATTTTCTCCGTATTTGCAGATTTTGTCCGGTCTGAAGAATTATTTTCTTCTTCATTACCGTCAAGACCGAATCCTTCTTTTATTTCCCTGCTCTCTTCAATACCGAAGCCTCGTATTTTAGGTGTAAATGTTAGTCCTTTTTGCTCTCTTTGTTCAAACATGGAATCGTCTTCCATCATTGCTACAAAATGCTTTGTTTTGTTAGAATCAGCAGGTTTTATATCTGTAGAATTTCTATCTATTTTAAGTTTGTCTGTTTCAAATAAAAGCTCGGGCGTTGCATAAAGTTCTTCTTTATACTTTGCCTTTTCATACCTTAACCTTTCTTTTTGAAGTTTTTCTTGCTCCTTTAGATACTTCGCTCTCTCCTTTTCTCTGGTCTCAAGTTCCATTTGATGCAGCGCTATTTCCTCAGCTCGTTTTGCTTGTTTTTCAGCTTCTTTATCAAGCTTCTTTTGCTTATAATTGGAGAATGTCTTTGCAATAGGTGTGTTTATTACCAGCAGCAAGCATATCAGAATTATCGCCGTAGAAATACCGTAAAGACCTACTTTACCTATATATTTGACCAAAAACATGCCTATGCTCATGCCGAAAAAACCGCCGCCTTTTAGCGTTACGCCGTCGTGATAAAACTGCGAAACGTCAAAGACCATTCCATTTTCCGGTATAAAACGCCCTGCATTAAACATACACATCATAATTAAAATAACGAAACACATGCTTATGCTTAGTTTAGAAATGTGTACAGTTACATTTGCAATAAGCAAAATCCCGAATAATATAAGGTAAAACGGCAAAATAACGCCTACATGTCCAAATACACCTTTTAGAAAATCCCCCAGCATATTCCCGAATTCCCCTGCTGCATGAAAAGAAACTGCCGCAACGAGAAAAATCCCTATGATAACAAAGATTATTCCCCAAATATTATCTATTACACCTCTTTCGGCAATCGCTGTATTTTGCTTTTTTTTATTGTTCTTACTGGATTTTTTTTGAGTTTTACCTGCCAATTCTCTTACCCTTCCGCTTGAATTTATTTATGACTTATATATCCCTTTGCTACAAGACTTTCTGCACATAAGATTGCCCCTCCGGCTGCACCTCTGACTGTATTATGTGCAAGACCTATGAATTTGAAATCAAAGACGCTGTCTTCACGCAATCTTCCAATAGAAACACCGAAACCGTTTTCGTAATATACATCCTTCAGCACCTGTGGGCGATTATCCTCTTCTAAATAGTTTATAAAAGGACTAGGTGCACTTGGTAAATCTTCTTCTTGAGGATATCCGCTGAAATTCTTAAGCTTATTAATCAACTCTTCCTTCGTAGGTTTCTTGCGGAATTTAACGAAAACAGCCGCAGTATGTCCTTCCAGAACAGGTACTCTAACGCACTGTGCCGTTATCAATAGATCTTCTGCATTTGAAAATTTACCGTCTTTTATTGAGCCTAAAATTTTAAGCGGCTCTAATTCACTCTTTTCTTCTTCGCCTGAGATGAACGGTATTATGTTTCCAAGCATTTGCGGCCAATCGGAAAAGTTCTTGCCGGCTCCCGAAATAGCCTGGTATGTGGTAACCGCCACTTCATAAGGCTCGTATTGCGCCCATGCGGCAAGAGCCGGAACATAACCTTGAATAGAACAGTTAGGTTTAACTGCAACAAAGCCTCTTTGCGTTCCCAATCTCTGTTTTTGAACATCTATTATATCAAAATGTCCTATGTTAATCTCAGGTACTACCATAGGTACATCCTCTGTCCATCTATGTGCACTGTTATTTGATACTACAGGCGTTTCATTTTTCGCATACGCTTCTTCAATAGCTTTTATTTCTTCCTTTGTCATATCTACGGCACTAAAAACAAAGTCAACCGATGAAGACACTTTTTCTACATCTTTAACATCCATAACAACTATGTTCTTTACAGATTCAGGCATTTCGGCTTCCAGCTTCCATCTTCCCTCCATAGCTTCTCTATATGTCCTGCCTGCGCTTCTTTCGCTTGCAGCGATTGTAGTAACTTCAAACCAAGGATGTCCGTCAAGTAAGGTAATGAATCTCTGACCTACCATCCCTGTGCCGCCGAGTATACCTACTTTTAGCTTTTTACTTAATTTTTTCATATGCTTTCACCTCGATATTCTGTTAAATTTAATATATTATTTTACCATTTTTTTGTTGTTATTTCAAGGTTATAAGCTTTAGTATTTGCATTTTGCATATCTTACCATGTTAACAACCCCTTTCGTCAGATTTTGTCTGATAAAAGGGGTTCCTTTCGATTCCTTTATGTGTTTTACATCATTACATGATTCTCTTAATTTATATTCATCGTTTTTTTAGTAAGTAAACTGCCCAGTATGCTGTCCCTACAAATATTACTCCTCCGATGACATTTCCTAGGGTTGCAGGGAGAAGATTATTCGTCAAAAATGTCGAAAAATTTAATTTATCCAGCGCATTCTCCGAAACTCCCAGACCTATAGCCGCATCTACATACAAAGGATTTGCCTTTGCAAATATTCCCGCCGGAATATAATACATATTGGCTACACAGTGTTCGAATCCGGATACTACAAACATCATAATAGGAAAAAAGATAGCCAAAATTTTATCACCTATACTTCTTGCAGCGGTCGAACCCCAGACAGCCAAGCAGACAAGCCAATTGCAGAGAATGCCTAAAACGACAACTTTTAACGGCGGTAATGAAACCTTTGCTAAGGCAATCTTGATAGTCACAGCTCCGAGCTCTCCTTTATCAAAATCCCATTGTCCGGACAAGAAGACTAAACTCGCTATTAAAACGGCACCTAAAAAGTTTGCAATATACACAATTCCCCAACTCGAAAGCATTTTGAAAATGCTGATTTTATTATCGAGAACACCGATAATCATCAGCGAGTTGCCGGTGAACAGTTCCGAGCCGCAACTTACCACAATAATCAAACCTCCGGTGAATACGCAGGCGCTTATAAGCTTTGAAATTCCCAGCATACCCGGTAAATTTAACAACTGAAAAGTTGCTGCATTTGATGCAACGGCTGCAAACGAAATGTAGACACCCGCCATAATACCAAGAATAAATTTTCCGGCAAGGCTCAAATTAGATTTACTTTCTGAAATCGTCACAAATTCACTTGCCACTTCACTTGGTAACAAAAAATGTCTTTCAGCCATATCATATCTCTCTTTCAATTATAAATCGGAGCTTGCTTTTATTCCAAATAAGGATTTTGCAGAGTTAACACCTGAAACTATCGCTTTTTCAAGTTCATCTGTGGCTATAGTCGCAAGTGCATCGAAATTTATCTCTTTTTCTAAGCTTCCCGAAGCCATTACAAAAATAGTATCGCCATCAACTGTCGTATGCACAGGTTTTATGCGTCTGGCATATGCATCATGGCAAATCGAAGCAAGTTTTTTGCATTCAGCTTTAGTCAGCTTTGCATTAGTCAAAATACAGCTTATTGTCGTATTTCCGGTAAAGACATTCCCAAGATTTGAAATATCTTTTTTCATTTCTTCAACTGTGGAGCTTAGGGCACCATGTTCATCCAACAACCCTGCTATCCGGGTTCCATCAAAATCAAAAACATCACCAAGTGCATTTACTGCGGAAATCGCACCTATTTGTAAGCCGTTCATATCTAAAGCCGATGCACCTATACCACTTTTCATCATGCCTTCCATACCTTTGTATTTGCCTACCGTTGCACCTGTCCCGGCTCCGTAATTTCCTTGCATAAAAGATTTGTTTTCTGATTCCAGCGCATTTTTTGCAGCCACAAAACCCATCTCCTTATCCGGGTAAGCACCCTTTTCACCTATTTGAAGATCAAATAAAGATGCTCCGCAAACTATAGGCACCTTGCCGACTCCTACATCAAAGCCAATATCCTTTGATGAAAGGTAGTTCATAACTCCGCTTGATGCTTCCAATCCATAGGCACTTCCACCCGACAAAACTACCGCATGGATTTTTTGAACCATGTTCTCAGGCATAAGCAAATCCGTCTCTCTGGTGGCAGGTCCGCCTCCTCGTACATCTACAGATGCAACAGCTCCATTTCTTGAAATAATGACAGTGACACCTGTTGCCTTAGATAAATTTTCTGCTGAGCCTATATTAAAATCGCTCATATCCGTTACATCAATACTTTTTGTTACCATATGCATCACTTTCTTATCCTCTATCAACAAAAGAACTTCGTCAGCTAATAACTTTTATCGCAACAATTATTGCAATAACTACGCCGACAACTCCTTCTCCTCCCAAAATGCCGGAGGCGATAATCTGTCCGTTGCTCTTTTTCTCAAAGCCCGGAAAAAATTTGTCGACAACAAACCTAAGCGCACCGCCTAAAAATGCAGTAGCAGATAGATAAAACGGTAAATATACACCAAGTCCAAACGTCATGACCGGCAAATTAAAGCAATACATAATTGCAGCTATAATAAGTCCTGCCCAAAATACAGGCAGGTTAGAAATACCCGTAATCATTGCTGCAACTGCATGTGACTGAGCTGCAACAAAGGTGCCGTTGCTAAACGCATCACCACCATAAGCTTTTATTAGAAAATAAAAAACAAAGACCGAAACCACAGCACCTATAATTCCGCCTATGACCTCAGCTATCCACTGTGCCTTTGCATCTGTCTTTAATATGTGTCCTGCTCTAAAATCATTCATCACATCGCCGGCAAGACCACAAGCTATCGCTACAATAGCTGCAACCAATAGCGCTTCAGTATCGCCAAGGCTGCTTATAGTCTTAGCAAAGAGCAAGACTATAATTCCGAAAATTTCCATGGGATTGATTCCGGACTGACCTACACATTGAGATGACATAGATGTAGTTAGCCACACTCCAAGTATTGCTATTATCGATGTTATTACTCCAAAATTACAAACGGAGGTCAAAATATAGACCAGTATCAGCATAAAAATAGGCGCCCAACGCATAGGAACTATAGAATCTCCAATATTTTTTTTGCTGAACATAGCGCCGAATATCTGCTTTGCATTAGGCAATATTCCTTTAAGAAGAATGCCCACTCCCGTTCCTACCATCATTCCAAGTCCAAGCGATTGCTTTATGTCCGTAGCCTGTTGCAAATCAAAGAAACCAAATTTTTGCCCAAAAATCAGTATACCTACATCACCAACAAGTGCCCCGAAAAACCACACACCTATGAATAACGGACCTACTATATATCCTATTGCGACGAGCATAGGTGAAATATAAAATCCGCCCATCGACCCGAAATTCATCATCGATTTGCTTATCCATGTAGCAGGAATCTTCATAAACCAATCTCTCAAAACGGCAAATATTCCGGCTGCTGTAAAGGATGCAAACATGAGTCCCGCTCTTTTTCCGCCTTTGTCGCCCACTTCCAGAAGTTCCGCTGCGGCTTGTCCCATTGCATACGGAAGTTCTTGTGTTTCAACGAAATATTTACGCATCAAGGCGGTAAATATAAGGCCTAAAGCTGTGCCTCCAAGTGAGATAACAAGTAGCTGTACTATAGATATTTCGGCATTCGGATTAAGTATAAATATACCCGGTATCGTAAACGCCACGCCTCCTGCAACCATAGCTCCTGCTGACATTGCGGTATGAGTAACATTTATTTCATTTAGATTCGTGTTACCTAATGCCTTAAGACATACCATCGAAAACAGAGCTACAAACATAATCGGCCAAGGAAGCGAGCTTAGTTTCAGTGCTATAAACATCGAGCTGCAAGTAATAATCACAGAACCTATAGCACCAATCACCATACCCCTTACGGTTAGCTGTTTACTATTCATTTCATATTCTCCTATACATATTAAATTATACTAATCTATAGATTATATCCTGTTTGCCTAATATTTTCAAACAAGAAATAATTATAAATAACAAAAGAGTAGCCGAAACTACTCTCTTGAATTCATGTATTAGATTCTTAAGCTTCTTCCGATGCCACTATTTCTTTGCCGTCATAATAGTTGCAAGTCGGGCAAACTCTGTGCGGAAGTTTTGGCTGATGACACTGAGGACAGATCGAAATTCCCGGCAATGATTTTTTCATATTTGGTGATCTTCTCATATCTCTTTTGGCCTTTGATGTTTTCCTCTTTGGAACTGCCATTTCTACACCTCCTCGTTCGAAGTCTAATTATATATAAAATATATAACATTACGCAATAACTATTAAATTATATCTATATATAGCTATATTGTCAACTATTATCTACTAATTTTTCTTGCAATATTGTACGTATCTCTTGCAATCATCAGTTCTTCGTTGGTAGGTATTAGAAGTAGCTGAACCTTGGAATCTTCAGTTGAAATCTTTGTCTCGTGACCTCTCACCTTATTTTTTATAGGATCAAGTTTGATTCCCAGATTACCTAAATCTGTACAAATAATTTCTCTCATTGAAATATCGTTTTCGCCGACACCTGCGGTAAACACAATTGCGTCTACACCGTTCATCTCTGCTATATATGCCCCGATATAGAATCTAACTTTTTGGGCAAAAATTCTAAGTGCAAGAGCTGCTCTTTCATTTCCTTCATTTACAGCAGTTTCCAAGTCTCTGAAATCGCTTGAAACGCCTGATATACCAAGCACACCTGATTTCTTGTTAAGAACATCGTTGATTTCTGAGTCTGTTAGACCTTCTTTTTCTTTAACATAGTTTACAATCGCAGGATCAAGGTCACCGCATCTTGTTCCCATTACAAGCCCCTCAAGAGGAGTAAAGCCCATAGATGTGTCAACTACTCTACCGTGCTTGATAGCTGTAACGGATGCACCGTTTCCAAGGTGACAAGTTATAAGCTTTAGATCATTGATGTTAACACTCATCATCTGTGCAGCCTTCTGTGCTACATATTTATGTGAAGTTCCGTGGAAACCGTATCTTCTTACACGATATTTCTCATAATATTCATATGGAAGAGCATATAGATATGACTGCGGCGGCATGGTCTGATGGAACGCCGTGTCAAATACCGCAATCATAGGTGTGCAAGGCATAAGTTCTTTGCATGCGGCAATACCCAGCAGATTTGGCGGATTGTGAAGCGGTGCAAGATCAATACAGTCTTCGAGTGCCTGGATAACAGAATCAGTGATAAGAACTGAATCGGCATACATTTCACCTGCATGCACAACTCTGTGTCCCACTGCTCCGATTTCATCCATGCTCTTTACCACACCGTGCTCACTGTCCTGAACCGCTGCAAGAACCTGAGCAATTGCATCTTTATGGTCGTTCATCGGAACTTCCGTTACAATCTTATCCATTCCTGTTTTAGTATGGTTGATTACCGAACCTTCCATTCCTATTCTCTCAACAAGACCTTTAGCCAGAAGCTTTTCATCTGTCATATCGAGAACCTGATACTTTAGTGAAGAACTACCGCAATTGATAACTAATACTTTCATATATTCCTCCATGTCTCAAACATATATTTAATTAAATCATAAAAAATCATACTATATCAAACCCTAAAAATCAAGTTACATATACATTTATATCATAACCGCCGGTTTCAAAACAAAATCACTGTTTTTATATAAATCGTTATCATATATTATATTATATATATCACTTGCTAATATATCAAACTTCAGAGTCTTTGAAACGGCTTGACCATCTAAAGTTTTAGGCACATTATCAACAAATAAAATCCCCTCTGTCTCTTTTATCTTCCTGATAAGTTTTGCTCCATTTTTGTCAAATGCAAGAGGTCTGGCATAAATATCCGCATTGTTTATATCTTCATTACTGATGTTCAAAATCATTTGAATAAATAGGCGGCTTATTCTTGAAAAAGTATATCGCTTTGATTTCACGCGTGTGATGAGGTTATCCAGGTTCTTGGCATATCTTATTTCAGACTTGATTTTATTTCCGAGGCCTTCTCCCGCAGAAGCTATATTATCTATCTCATCAGCGGTAAGCTGAAGCACTCTGCTTCTGACAATATCGAAGTATCTTTTTTCTATCGCCTCTGATTCAGCAGGATTTGCCTGCTTCCATATCCTGCGCATATCACTTGCCGTTTCAACATGTCCCTGACCTATCCTTTTTGTTGTAAAAGGTTTTAGCGTCTCAATATGCCTAAGGTATTCTATAGCTAAGATATTATTAGGCTCGGATAAAATTTTTTCATCAAAATTAGAATCTAAAGATGAAATAAGCTTACTTCTCGCCGCTGGGTATGACCATCCTTCACCAAGCAGTCTTCTAAGCTCCGCCGTATAGTCCAAGTCAATTTTATTAGAAAGGTTCACGGCTTTTACCAATTCTTCAATTTTTCCGCTCTCGCTTCCGAAAGCTAAAAAGTCGATTATCCCCAGTTTTTCAAGTATACTTACACCGCCAAATGCAAACTGTCCGGCGCTCGCACACGAAAAGACCGTCGGCAGCTCTAAAACAAGGTTCACTCCTGCGTCTATAGCTTTTTTGGCTCTTTGCCACTTATCAAAAAGAGCGGGATTTCCCCGCTGCACAAAGTTCCCACTCATTATTGCCACAACAAAATCTGAGCCCGTATCGGATAATGCCTTATCTATCAGATATTTGTGCCCATCATGAAATGGATTGAATTCACTTATTATACCTATGGTTTTCATAGCCACGGATTATTCTTCCTCACTGCGCGATTCACCTATTGGAATATCAATCTTGTGTTTTTCTATCTCAGCATTTTGCGTTTCTTCTGCAATGATCCTGATGTCTTTAATGTCAGATTCCAGCTTTTGGGAAATTTCATTAAAATGAGCATTCATATCATTATACATCGCATCAAAATATTTATTGTTAAGTTCATCCATTTTGATACGGAAATTAGCAAGAACGTCATCCATGTAAGCGTAAGTTCTCAATCTCATGTTTTTTGAATATTCATCGGCTCTGCGGTAAATCTCTCCTGATACATCAACAGCACGCTCAGTAATCACATCTTTTTCAACCATCATATCAGCTTGTTTTTTAGCTTCGATGATGATTTTTTCATACTCTTTTTTTGCGCTGTCCAAAATGTTATTTTTTTCTCGTCTAATCCATTCAGCCTGTTGAACATCATCAGGAAAACTTAGCCTGATATCCTTAGCTATATCCAAAATTTCATTAGCATCAACCATGATTTTTCCGGTTAGCGGCAGCTTTGGTGCCACATTGATAATCTCTTCTAATTCTTCCAACAGTTCGTAAATTGTCATATTATCCTCCTATGTCTATAACGAGTATTTCTTCTTAATCTCTTTAAGGATATTTTCCGGTACAAGACCGTCAATATCTCCATTTAATGAAACAACTTCTTTAATCATACTTGAGCTGATAAATGAAAACTCAGGACTTGTCATCAAGAAAATAGATTCAATGCCTTCGTTGAAAAGTCTTGCGTTCATCTGTGCCATCTGTATCTCATATTCAAAATCAGATGTGGCTCTAAGTCCTCTGATAACAGCGTTAAAGCCATTAGCATTTACATAGTTTGCAAGCAAACCTTCAAAATCATCTACTATGACATTCTTCAGGTGAGCAGTCGCAGTCTTAATTAATTCTTTACGTTCTTTCAGTTCAAAAAGCGGAACTTTATTAGGGTTTGAAACTACGCCTACAACAATTTCATCAAACATTTTAGAAGCGCGTTCAATAACATCCAAATGTCCATTTGTCATCGGGTCGAATGACCCCGAATATAGAGCTTTACTCACTTAGTCCTCCTCAATACAGGATTCATCACATCTTGCCCTACGATACAGTGATAAACATATTTTGCCATACTTTTTTCTTTTGAATAATTCCAAACCACCTATATGTTCAGGCAAGTCCGTCATTTTTTCATGTTCAGCTACTATTATACCTTCATCTGCTAATAAATCAAGCGAATCTATCTCTGATAAAGCCTTATCATACAGTCCCGCATGATAAGGCGGGTCTATAAAAAAAATATCTACTTTTTCGTCTATTTTTTTTAGTGCTTTCATGTAGTCGCCCGCTATTAAAATTGCTGAATCTTCTGCACGGCAATATTCAATATTTCGCCTTATTAATGAAATATTTTCTCTTTCATTATCGCAAAACCAGCATTTTTTTGCACCTCTTGAAAGCGCTTCAAGACCCAGATTTCCCGTGCCGGCAAACAAATCCACACAAATCGATTCTTCAACATCATACATTAAAATATTAAAAATCGATTCCTTTACTTTGTCGCTTGTAGGTCTTACCTCAAAACCTACCGGTGTTTCCAACTTTCTACCCCTGTACTTGCCTGTAATTATTCTCATTATATCTCCTGTTATCTATCATAATTCGATGCTTATGCTCTCACCGAACATCTTTTTAATACGATTTTTCAGCAAAGCGTTCTGCGGTTTCACCAAAGCGCTATCGTCTTTAACTATTTGCTTTGCCGATTTGAGTGCCGCCTCCAAAACATCTTTATGTCTCAGTAAATCACTTAACTTAAGCTCCGGCAGTCCATGCTGCTTTGTACCGAATATTTCTCCGGGACCTCTCAACTTAAGATCTTCTTCCGCAATTTCAAAGCCACTCATTGACCTTGTCAAAATTTCAGCACGCGCATTTGAAACTTCACTGTTATTATACAACATCAAGAAGCAATATGCCTCATCTTTACCTCTTCCTACTCTGCCTCTGAGCTGATGCAGCTGTGCAAGTCCGAACCTTTCAGCGCTTTCTATAAGCATGACGCTTGCATTTGGAACATTTATTCCTACTTCAATTACAACTGTAGAAACCAAAATATCTATTTCACCATCTGCAAATTTACGCATTATCTCATCTTTTTCTGCGCTTTTCATTCCTCCGTGCACAAGGCTCACATGAAAATCATCAAATCTCAAACTTAATTCTTCATAGATTTCCTTTGCCGATTTTGCATCTAAATTATCTGATTCCTCTATAAGAGGAGCTACTACATAGGCTTGTCTTCCGGATGCAACTTCCTTTCTAAGAAATTCTAATACTTTGCTCCTGTCTTTGTCCTTGCATTTATAAGTATGAATTCGCTTTCTACCCTTCGGCAGCGTTTTTATTTGAGATATATCTAAATCACCGTATAAAATTACCGCAATTGTTCTCGGTATAGGGGTAGCTGTCATAACCAAAACATTTACACCTTTACCTTTATTGGAAAGCAATTTTCGCTGGTTTACTCCAAACCTGTGCTGTTCGTCAGTTATTACAAGAGCGAGATTTTGAAAAATCACGTTTTCTTCCAGCACTGAATGAGTAGCTATAATTACCTTAGCTTCACCTGAGGATATATCTGCTACGGTATTCCTTTTATCAGCCGCACTCATTGAACTTATCAAAAGTCTTGGCTCTATTCCATATTTATTGAAATCTTTATGAAATGTTTCGAAATGCTGTCTTGCAAGAAGTTCAGTCGGAGCCATTATTACGCTTTGATATCCAGAAAATGCAGCAGAAATCATCGAAGCTTCCGCTATTACAGTCTTGCCCGACCCTACATCGCCCTGCAACAGTCTATTCATTTTTTTATTATTTTTCAAATCAGATTTGATTTCATTCCATGCCTCAATTTGCCCCTCTGTAAGTTCAAACTCAAGTCGTGAAATAAAAGTGTCTCCCATGGCGGAATCTATCCGTATTCCTTCTTCACTGGCAAATCCGTTTCTGATATACAAAAGCCCGGTTTCAAGAACGATAAGTTCTTCGAATATCATTCTATATTTACTTTGCAAAACCTTTTTTCCGTCGCTTGGAAAGTGCATATTGGAAATTGCAAAACCTGGCGATGCCAAACGATTTTTCGAAACCACATCTTCCGGCAACCATTCTTTGATTTCGCTGTAAATATTCCTTATTTCTTTTTGCAGTCTGCGCATTTCTTTTTGGGAAATACCTTGCTTTAGCGAATAAACGGGAATTACATCTCTTATATCATCATCGCTTCCTGCTAATGCAAATTGAGGATGGCTTAGTTGTTTTCTATCAAAATTTTCACTTACTCGCCCGTAAAATACATAGATTTCACCTATATCAAACAGCTTATCTAAAAATTTACCGTTAAAAAAAATCACCTCGGCGATGCCGCTCCCGTCGTTTATATTTAATACCAAAGGTGCTTTTTTGCTATATCTGTTACCGCTCACTCTCTTGCTGACAATTTTTGCTTCAATCAGGCAGTCATCACCTGCGGTTAAATCGCAGATTTTGGTTACAGTACGCCTGTCTTCATACGTTCCGGGGAAATAGTAAGCAAGGTCTTCAAGAGTTTCTATGCCCATTTCGCTGAATATCGCGGCTTTTTTAGGACCAATGCCATTTAATGTTTTTATATTATCATTTAGTTTCATAACTGAATTTGAACTCCATGTACCTGTGCGAAATATTTTCTGATTTTACACCGGTTACTACTGTACATATCTCGTTAGGAATTACAGATGTCTTTTCGTATATGAACTGAAGTATCTCTTGATTTAGATGATTTAAGACCGTTTTAATGCTTTCTCCAAACTTTACTATCACGTAATATTTAAGTCTAAAGTCATCGTGCCCGTTGTAATCTATCTCTATATTTTTTACACTATCATTGGATTGAAACCAATCATCGTCAGATAAGAGTTTTCCCTTAGGCGTTGATAACCATATTATTTCATTGTACTTTTCTTTTTTACTTATGCGCATTACAGCGTTTGTAATAATCTTATCTGAAATTGTAATTTTGCCGAGTTTTGTATCTTTATATAATGACATATTCTGCTCCAACAACTAAAAAACCACGAAAGCAAAGCCTTCGCGGTTTTATTCCCTTTTAATTAGAGGGCGCGGTCGATCTTATTTGATCTCATGCATCTTGTGCATACATTCGCTCTTCTAACTGTGCCGTTATCGTTAATTCTTACGGTCTGAATGTTAGCGTTCCACTTTCTTCTTGTATGTCTCATTGAATGGGAAACATTATTTCCGGAAACCTGACCTTTTCCGCAAATCTCACATTTTCTTGACATTTGCCGCACCTCCTTGCTAATAAATGTATATCCCGAAAATCGGGTTCTTGACTATTTGTATAAAATTCTTATCTGTCGGCCACCTATTGAATAACCGCAAATAGCATTATAGCATAGATTATAAGTATAATACAAGTACTTTTTTGCTTGAATTCCGCGATTCAGACAAGCGTGCGATCAAGTCCAAGGTATTCTGCTCTAATCATTGATTTCAAGTGTAAATCAAAGTATCTACCGTTTTTTTTGATAGCATTTCTCAATATGCCTTCCGTTCTGAAGCCCAACTTGTCGTATAGATGTTCCGCTGCCTTATTTTTTACAAAAAAGTCGATAGTAACTCGTTCCATATGTAAGTTAATAAATGCATATTCAAGAATTGCAAGGAGAGCTTCTTTTCCGTATCCCTGATTTCTAAGGTTTGAATCGGCTATATATATTCTGGTAATATCAAGGGAATCACAGTGTCTGTCGACTCTTGAAAGATAAATTCTTCCTATCGGAATATCATTCGGCTTCTTCATGATTGTAAACTGCTTCTTGCTGTCATCAAGCTTGTTCTCTATAAACTCCGTTACAATCTCCTCGTAATTCCTGTCTTCATCAATTGAGAAAAATTCCGTCACCTCTGGATTAGTCTCCCAATCAGCGAAATATGAACAATCATCAAACACACTTTCTCTAATAATCAGGTTTTTTGTTTCCATTGCGGTATCTCCTTTGATATGCTATTATTATAAGGTATTTTTTCATTAAATTAAAGCATATTTTACAAAGATTTTAATATTGTTTAACGGAGGCATATAAATTGAACAAAAAAATATATATATCCCTGATTTCAGCCTTGTTGGTTCTTTCTCTCGCCCTGACATCCTGTGGCAAAGAAAATTTAGATAAAGAAATAAAACTAAACGAAAAAATCCAGTCAAAAGCATTTGCATATAGGACTGATTTGATAGATTCATCCGAAACTTTAACTACAAATAAAAGTGTTGAAGATTATCTAAGTAACTGGGCAAAATCCAAAAATATAAAACACAACAAAGACGATTACGGGAATGTGATTATGTACGTTCCCGCCTCTGAAGCTTATATAGATGCCGATCCTGTGGTTATCGTATGTAGCTATGATGCTGCCAGTTTTGTTAATTGTGTTGATGCCATATCATCAGCTCTATATGCCATAAAAAATAACGAGGAAACCGGAGAGCTTACAGTTATTTTTTCTCCGGTATCAAACGGCAACTTTACCGCCGTTCAGAATCTCAGCAGCGAATACTTCAGTGATGATGCCAAGGTAATCAGCCTTTCCGGCGCAAGTAAGGCTTTATGGTCCGTTAATTCGGGAGGATATAGCAATTACACATTTACAGGAACACTTTCTACCACTGAACCCGGTGGAAAAATCGCATATAAAATTTCTCTCTCCGGCTTGCCGAGCAGTCAACCGGATGCAAGAATAAGCTCCTTCCCAAATCCTATCAAAATGTTCGGCGACCTTTTGGCATCGTTTAAGACTAATGCGCTTATATTTGAACTTGCCAATATATCAGGAGGTACAAGTTCAAGCACATATCCCGGTTCAGCCGAAATGACAATTGTCATAAGCGAAGATGATATAGACAAATTTACGTCCAAAATAGATAAATCTATCGAAAGATTTAACAAAAAATACAGTTCCGACTACAGTAATGCGGTATACAAATATGAACAGGTCACTCTTCCCGAGGCAGTGTACACAAAAGAAAGTCTAAATACGCTGATAAGCTCAATTTACACGCTTGTAGACGGAGTTTATTACAGGGATACGGAAGACGAAATAATCACCATTGCAAATTTGGGAATGTTGTCCACTTCAACAGAAGCTTTCACTATTTTGGCGCATGGGTACAGTCTCGATAAGACAAATTTAACTGAACTTGACGAACAGTATGCGACTATATGCTCACTTGCGGGAATTAATTTTAGCAAAGTAAATTCCGCCCTTCCACTTTCCATCAAGTATACTCCGGAAAAGGAAAGTAAATTTCAAACCGAACTTAAAACTGCATTTGAAGAATACACCGGAAGTGAACTGGAATTTAAGAACTGTGTACAAACAACGTCCGCAATATTTATGAAAGAAAAAAATGCAAACTTAAAACTCGTAAACATAGTAATAAACGAAGAAAAGTTAGAACATTACACCGGTTCCATTATCACTATCTTAAAAAATCAAAAGCATAAAGAAATTAAAAAAGAAAACCAATAAACATAACGCCCTTTTTCAAGGGCGTTTCAAATTTTATTTTATAAACATAATGTTTAAGTCTACATGAGTGTCTATACCGTCTATAATGCCTTCTGATGTATACTGCCAAATCTTATAATCATATTTGAAATCACTCAAATCAGTATAATGAGCTAGCCAAATTTCATAATCACATAGTAACTTCAAGTCAATATTGTTTGAAATCCAAGTAGGATTACCGTATATGCTAACATCCATTCTGTGTTTTCGGATTATTTGGCAAAATGCATCTGCAATTTCCGTTTTTTGTTTAACTGTAAGTGACTTGATTCTGTCTTCTTCAGTTACCGGCTCCATATCAAACCCTATGGGAATGCTTATATGTTGACTCTTAATGTTATCAAGTACATATTTCGCTTCTCTAATCGCTTCGTCAGTATTTGTTGCCTGTGAGAAAAAATAAACACCTACTTCGATACCATTTTTGTGGGCTTCTTCAATATTCCTTTGAAAATACTCGTCCATATGGATGCTACCATCTACGTACGAACTGAACCCCAGCCTGATAATTGCAAATTCCACACCGGAGTTTTTCACCTTTTTCCAGTCTATGTATCCTTGGTGAGAAGAAACGTCTATACCGCGCTTTGCAGAAACATTCCCGAATTTATAGTTCAAAAAATTGTATTTATCTCGGTAAAATCCTTCGCTTTTATAACTCATTTTAGGATACTCCCCCTCTTCACCAAGCCCGTCATAAGTATTCATATGATTATAGATTTTTACCCAAACGATAATTGCAAGCAAAATCACCAGTGCAAAGAAAACAATGAAAACCTTAGCATTTTTTATCTTATATTTTTTTCTTATCTTCATCATATTTGAATTATATCATTTTTAGAATAAAATTACCTCAAAAATAAAGATTTAATTATATCTTTACAAATCATATTACAAGTGTTAAATTATATTTAGCACTCTTGTTATTAGAGTGCTAATAAATTTGTGGAGGTACTTATGGCAAAGAAACAATTCAAAGCAGAATCTAAGCGCTTGCTTGATATGATGATTCATTCTATTTATACTAACAAAGAAATTTTTATGCGTGAACTTATCAGCAATTCCAGCGATGCCTTAGATAAACTATATTACAAAAGTTTAAGTTCAGGCGAACTCGGTATCAAACGCAGCGATTTCTACATAGAAATTACTGCGGACAAAGCGCTTCGCACCCTTTCAATCAGAGACAACGGTATAGGCATGAGTCCGGAGGAATTGGAAACTAACCTTGGAACTATCGCTAAGAGCGGTTCCCTAAGCTTCAAGGAGGCTCAGATGAAAGAAGCCGATGGTGATTCGAAATCCAAAAACTTTGATATCATAGGTCAGTTCGGTGTAGGTTTTTATTCAGCATTTATGGTTTCAGACATCGTCAGCGTTACATCTAAAGCATATGGCAGTGATTGCGCATATAGATGGGTCTCCAAAGGTGCAGACGGATACACTATAGAAGAAGCATACATGGACGGACATGGTACGGAGATTATTCTTAACATCAAAGAAGATAGCGAAAGCGAAAATTACTCCATCTATTTAGAGGAATATACAATACGAAATCTCATCAAAAAATATTCCGACTATATCAGGTATCCTATTCGCATGATGGTTGAAAAATCAAGACCTGTAGAAATCAATGACAAGGAAGGCGGAAATGCTTCCGAATACGAAAAATATAGTGAACTTGAAACACTCAACTCCATGGAACCTATTTGGAAGCGCCAAAAGAGTAAGGTTAAGCCTGAAGAATATAACGATTACTATAAGAGTAAATACATGGATTTTATAGATCCTGCAAGGGTGATACGTACAAATGTAGAAGGAGTTTCGAGCTTTACCGCACTTATGTTCATTCCCGGACACGCCCCTTTTGATTACTATACAAAAGAATACGAAAAAGGTCTACAGCTGTATTCCAGCGGCGTAATGATTATGGATAAGTGTAAGGAACTCTTGCCTGATTATTTCAATTTTGTCAAAGGACTTGTAGATAGCCAGGATTTATCCCTAAATATTTCCAGAGAATTGCTCCAGCAAGATCGTCAGCTTAAAAATATAGCCAAAAACATAGAGAAAAAAATAAAAAGAGATTTAGTAGACTTCCTAAAGAATGATAGAGAAGCTTATGAAAAATTCTTTGATAACTTTGGAAAGCAATTAAAATTCGGTCTTTACGACAATTATGGAATGAATAGAGAAACTCTCGAAGACCTTGTACTCTTTTATTCTTCCACGGAACAAAAAAATGTCACCTTATCAGAATACATTGAAAGAATGCGTGAAGATCAAAACTTCATTTACTATGCAGTCGGTGAATCCGTTAAAAAGATAGATTTGCTGCCGCAAACGGAGTTCATAAAATCAAAAGGTTATGAAATACTTTATCTTACAGATGACATAGATGAATTCGTCTTTAATGTGCTCACGCAATATAAAGACAAAGCTTTCAAATCAGTTTCCGCAGAGGATATTGCAGAGGATGACAGCGATGAGGCAAAGGAAAAGATAAAAAAACTTGAAGAAGATAATCAAGCTTTACTCACAGCACTCAAAGATGCACTTGGCGATAAAGTAAGCGAAGTAAAACTCTCCCCTCGCCTTAAATCATCCGCAGTTTGTCTTACAACTAAAGGGAACATATCCCTTGAAATGGAGAAGCTTATCAATGCCATGCCTGTGGAACAGCAAGTTAAAGCGGAACGAATTTTGGAAATCAATCCTGAACATAAAGTATTTGAGACGCTTAATAAAATAAAGAACACAGAAAAAGAAGACAGTTACAAATTAGCTACATATGCTTATCTTCTATACAATCAAGCTCTATTGATTTCCGGAATACAAATTGATGATCCTATTGAATTCAGTAAATCAATATGTCAGCTTATAGTTGATGCAAACTGAAACTAAATAAAATAAAAGGTACCGAAGCAAAAATTCGATACCTTTTTATTTTGAAAAAATATTAGTTCTGCATCCTTCTTACCAGTGATTCACCCTTGCGATTTATAATGAATAGGCAAATCAAAGACAATATTATATATACAGCACATATGAATTGTGTATAGTAATCAAATCCCAAAATATCAAACTTGTAAAACAATATCATTGAGCCTATTATAACGGCATTTACAGCAGTTCCAAGAAGCATCGCAAGTAAAGGTGCACTTGACTGTTTGATTGCCGTCGCCTCATTAACCCAGTTAAACTTAGGAAAGCGCATTCCAAGCAGCAGACCTATAAGTGCATTGAGAGTTGTTGAGAAAATCGGGATTGCAATTACCATAACCCTATCTACCGTAGTTAAATCCAAAACAAATTGTACTAATACTGTGCTGAAAAGTATAAACGGCAGACTGAATAATATGTGCGGTGCCAGCTTTGCATGTATAATGTCCTTTACCCTGATAGGAAGAGACTTTAGAATCCAAAGTGTCTTTGCCTCAAGAGAAAAGCTTGGGCTTGAAATGGTTACCATACCCGTACTTAATCCGAATCCCATGCAAACCAACAATCCGAATGCTTCTTTGCTTAGGTATTGCTGTATCGCAGTCAAGCTTTCACCGCCAAACAAAAAGTATATGCTTATCAAAGGTAAAAACAACAAGCCTACTCCTGCATTAAGTATGTATGTGGGAGAATTCATAAACATGCTGAATTCTTTTATCAATAGAGCTTTTCTTACACCTCTTACGGATACTTTTCCTTCACGATATACGATTTTCTTTGCGCTTTTTTTGCTTGTTGCAATCTTGATAAAACTCCTGCTTATCAGATACGAAATTATCGCGAACGGCACAATACTCATTACGATGAATAAAAGCGTGAAAATTATATTTACATCAGCTATACTCTTACCCAAAACATAAAATAAAGTCAGATATCTTTTGAAAATTTCGGCGACCGATTCTCCCGATTGAGCCATTTTTTGCATTAGACTTTGCCATGCGAAACAAAGATAAAAATATCCCAGCATCAAGAACAAAGAAACTCCGGTTATTATCAACTTAGGTCTTGATACCTTACTTGCCAGCCAAGCGATAATCCATCCGAACAACATCGAAAGCGCCATTGACAGAATCGGTAAGAATGTAAATCCTACAGCAAAAGTCAACAATAATGCAAAGTTAAAGCCTGCGTTGTAAAAATGCACACCTATAGCAGGGACTGCTATTATAAGAGTATATATATAGTTTAGCCCCAGCAGCGACAATATACGTGAAAGTAATATATCCCCGGGCTTAATAGGCATGGCCAAAAGAGTCTCATTATCATTTGCTGCATATATCTGTGTTTGTGTCAAAAATACACTGCCTATAAAACATAGAGAAAAAGCCACAACACCGCAAAATGCGAAATACAGCCAGTCAAGTCCCATCAAATGATATGGCAAACTTATCGTTAAGAATATCATTGAAAAGAGAAAAGCAAGCGCTGCAAACGAAATTAAATAAATAGCAACTAAACCTAAAATACTAACCTTCTTTGATTTTTTACCTTGAAGCTGGTTCAATATCTCCAAGATACGAAGCTTTATCAAAATTTTAAGCATCGCTTCCCTCCAGACCAAGAAATACATTTTCCAAAGAGGTATTTCCTTTTACCTCATCCATGGTGCCTGATGCGACCAGCTTGCCTTCTTTGATGATAGCCACTTTATCACACAGCTTCTCTGCCACTTCGAGAACATGTGTTGAGAAGAAAATTGCCCCTCCGTTATCACAATGCGCTCTCATTTCATTTTTTAACAAAAATGAAGCCTTAGGATCAAGTCCTACGAACGGCTCATCCATAATTATCAGCTGAGGACTGTGCACGAAAGCTGCAATAAGTGCCAATTTCTGTTTCATACCATGTGAATATGCGCTTATAGGCTGAGCCAAATCCTCTGTCAGACCGAACATGTCGGCAAATTTACGAGTTTTTTCCGCTCTTATATCAGCCGGAACATTAAAAATATCTGCGATGAGGTTTATATACTTTATGCCTGATAGAAATTCATATAAATCCGGATTATCAGGTATGTATGCCAACTTTTCCTTGCACAAAAAAGGATTTTCCTTAATGGAAACTCCATCTATAAATATTTCACCTTCATCAAAATCGAGTATAGCACAGCAGGCTTTGATAGTTGTCGTCTTTCCTGCGCCGTTATGCCCTATAAAACCGTATATTTCACCTTTTTGAATATGTAGATTAAGATTATCTACCGCTTTTTTATCTCCGTAACTTTTAGTTAAATTTTCAATCTTTAGCATATTTACCTCGTTTCGTGATATTCAGTTTGTTGCTAATAATAATATAAAATTATATCACATTTTGTCAAATCTTTTTAGGTGCTCGGCTATATATTCGGTCGGCATTTCTTCGCCTGTAAAAAGCTTAAATGCCATTGCTCCCTGATTTACAAGCATGGGCAAGCCGTTTATAACCGCTCGGCATTTTTCATTTTTCGCCTTAGCCGTAAGTCTCGTTTCAGATGGAGCATAAATTAAATCAAAAACCGAAATTTTTTTAGGTAAGTTAATATCTTCAGCTAAGGGAGACTGCCCCTCATATTTTCCCATACCGACGCAAGTGGCATTTATCAAAAGAATGCTGTTTTCCAGCGATTTCTTTATTTGCTCGCATGAATTAAAAGGATATATGCTGCAATCTGTGGAAAATTTATCATTTATCTTTTTTATAAAATCTCTTCTTTTGTCAAAGCTTTCATTTCTAATAAAAACATTTACCTTCCGTGCCTTATTTTTGGCAAGAGCATATAATACAGCTTGCCCGGCTCCGCCTAAACCAAGCAAGGTAAATTCCTTATCGTAAATTTCTATATCAAGTGATTCTATTGCTTTTTGGGCACCGTAAATATCCGTATTATAGCCGTATAGCTTTCCGTCTCTGTTTACAACGGTATTTACCGCATTACAAAATAAGGCCTCATCTGTAACAACATCCAGATAATTCATCACTTCTTTTTTATTTGGCATAGAGATATTGGCGCCTGCAATATTTAATACTTTCATAGCTTTCACAGCATCTGCCATATTATCCTTAGTCACCCTAAACGCCATATATACTGCATTTATACTTTTGATATTAAATGCTGTATTATGCATTAGCGGCGATAATGAATGTTCAACAGGATCTGCAAATAAAGCGTATAATCCGGTTTTTCCGTCAGTGGTTTTCATTTATGTTTCTCCTACTATTGAATATCCTGATATTTACCATTATAATCGAAAGTAATTAATTTTAGAATAGATATAAAAAAAGACAAAAGAATGAATAATATATATATCATAGGCTTTATGGGAAGTGGAAAAAGCACTCTGACCTTAAATATAAAAAAAACAACTGATAAAAAAGCGCTCAGCACAGATACACTCATTGAAGAGAAAGCCGGTATCAGCATTTCAAATATTTTTTCTAAATATGGCGAGGATTACTTCAGAAAACTTGAACAAGAAGTTCTTGATAAAGTTTCAAAATCGGATAACCTTATTGTAGATTGCGGCGGCGGAATCCCACTATGCAAAGAAAATGCAGAGCTGATAAAGCGCTCGGGCAAAGTCATATACCTGAAAGCATCCGCTCCGGTAATCTTTAACCGACTGAAAAACGACAATTTACGACCACTTTTGCAAAATAAAAAAAGCATATCGGAAATATCTGATATGCTTAGTCAACGTGAACTTTACTACGAAAAAATCGCAGATGTAACGATTGACACTGATGGACTTACACCAAAGGAAATCCTCGAAAAAACTATTCCTTTTCTTTAAGCAATCGTTTTTCGCAATATGGGCATTTTTCCGATATTATCAGGAAACTCTTATCCACTCTGCCCATACGCAAACCTTTTCGTTCTGCAAGAATTTGTGTTCTTCTGTTTCCGGCAGACGCCTTGGTTCCGCTTGGCACGAAGTATGATAAGCTCTGCCCGCAACCTGGGCATCTCCATGTCTTTTTCGGTATGGCTCCTGCCAAAAAATGTATCACTATATAAGAGATGATGCTTATAGCCAGTACAAGCCCGCACATCTTACCTATAGTTGTTTCAATGAACCGTATTTCTCTATTTCTTGTAAAAATTGAGAGAATAGCTACTATCATAAATGAAATACCAAAGAAGGCAAGACAGACCGTTTGTATTTTGTTTATTATAATATTTTTTCTTATTTCTTCTCTTAAAGTTTCGTCTTGGACTTCTTCAATTGAAATTTGCTCTATTGCGTAACTTCTTGCCATTTATATTCCTCTATAAACTTTTACTTCTTCTTATATCCCGTGTACATTGCCAAAGCAAAGCATCCCACTGCTGCCCATGCAAAAAACTTGTGATACTTCATATTAACCTCCAAGCATATTCATATACAATATATTTTTATTATGCATTAAAGCAGCTAAAATTGCAATTAATAATAAATTTTTTCTTTTAGAAAGCTTCCTTCATCTAACTCGTCAAAAGCATTTATAAGTTCATCTCTTGTGTTCATGACGATTGGACCGCCCCAGACCACAGGTTCATCAAGTTTTTGTGAACTTATAAACAGAATTTGTGCATCTTGCTCTGCCGCCTTTATCTTTACATAATCCCCTTCAGATAATTTTACAGCAGTCTTTTCACTTACATGTTCATCTGAGACAAACGCTTCTCCAAGCATGGTGAAAAGCATTACAGAACTGTTCTTTTCGGTATCTATTGTGATTGACTCTCCGGCTTTTAGATGAATATCGTAGTAGTCAATCGGCAAGTACTTGCTCTTATATCCTTTATATTCTTTGTATTCACCTGCAAGCAGCCTCAGGACACCTCCATCAAAGTCGATTTCTTTAATTTCATTGTTCTTTATACTAAGATATTCGGGTTTGCACATCTTATCCTTTGCCGGTAAATTAAGCCAAAGTTGAACTCCCAGCATCCTACCTGCGGCAGGCAAAAGTTCTTCATGTAAAATCCCCGAGCCTGCCGTCATCCACTGAACCTCACCGTCGCATATGGTATCTTCATTTCCAAGCGAGTCTTTGTGCATCATTTTACCGCTATATATGTAGCTTATGGTCTCAATACCTCTATGAGGATGCATTGGAAATCCTGCCGTGTAGTCATCAGGATTGACGCTGTCAAATGAATCAAGCATCAAAATCGGGTCAAATTCTTTAACAGTCTGATTGCTCAAAACTCTGATTAAGCTTACACCTGCTCCGTCTTTAGTTCTAAATCCCTTTATTTTATTTGTGATATTTCTTTGCATTTCATTCTCCTAAAGTGAATCATCTCAACTTTATATACTAAATTACCCATTTTTATATATAAATTTATTCACTTTTTGAGCGAATTCAATCACAAATTTAAGTTTTCTCGTGATATTTTGATGTATATCCACGCTGAGATAGCAGAGACTATAGGTATAATTAGAATGCAGGCTATAGCGCTGACAGTAATGCTGATAATGCCTTGTGCAAAGTCCTTGGAGTTTATCATAGTGGCAAATGAATAATACATTAGATAATTTATAAACATAATCATGTATTCACCAAGAAATATAAAGCTCAATGTATTTACGGTGGAATTTAAGATTTGCTTTCCTATATTTAATCCTGATTCAAACAGTTCCTTAAAGCTAAGTGTCTTGTTATGCTTATATACCTCAAATAAACCTGAACTTACTGCAACTGCGGTATCTATAATCGCTCCGACAAGAGCTGTCATAATTACCGAAATCTGTATCAATAGCATATTCTTATCTATGTTGCCTTTATATCCGTTAGTTTCGTTTATATGAACGTCTCCGATAGCTGTAAGACCTTGTAAGTGAGCCTTATATACAAAGAAAATAATCATCCCTATCATCAATATTACGGTCAGTATAACCGATAAAAACGCAGCATGTGTCTTTAAGTTGACTTCATTCTGATAATATATTGTGATAAGCGAAACCAAAACTATGAGCAAAGAAGATATAGCCAAGGGATTAATGTCAATATATATTAATTTTATTGCTGCAAATAATACGGTGATATTAAGTCCTATCGTTATTAGCGACTTTGCAGTTCTGTCTCCACCCGAAAAAAGAGATAAAATCACAAAAATAAATAACAGCATCACTATCATCATCTTAATTCCCTACCTTTTCTTAGTAAAAATGCAGAAATCAAAACTGAAACAGGAATTGCAACCAATATAGCAATAGCGCCCATCAAAAATCTGACAAGGTCAAAATATGCATCAAAGCGAAATACCGTCCTGTATTCAATACCGTTTGCCAGCGAGATTATAAATGTCGGTATTATTGCCGCTATATTGGTAAACAAAATCACATTTATCATCGTCCCCGTTATATCATCCGCTACCGCTCTTGCTGAATGCATCAATTCCTTTATATGTATTTTAGGATTCTTATTTATTATTTCACTTGTGGCCGCAGTTATCGTCACCGCCACATCTATGGCGGCGCCTAAACATCCTATTATTATTTGAGACATGAAAAATTGATTTGCTTGATTTCTTGTATACGGTTCAGGTATGAAATCCAAAAAATCATAATCTATATTCGAACTCCAAATAG
This sequence comes from Eubacterium sp., assembly GCA_034180045.1. Taxonomy (GTDB): domain Bacteria; phylum Bacillota; class Clostridia; order Peptostreptococcales; family Anaerovoracaceae; genus Eubacterium_B. The sequence continues at coordinate 38,924 of JAXFOY010000015.1, read as the reverse complement.
AAATAAGAGCTATAAGGCATACAAACGAAGTTACAATTATCGTAGCAACAAAGGATGCAAACATATTTTTGTTAATACCGTTTATTAAAGCAAGCACGATGAATGCAAAGAGTGTACTTCCGAGTATTGTCAACAAAAGAATGTTTATTCCCTGTATATACGCTAAAATAATTAAGTAAAATAATATTGCGTTTATCAAAAGACAAATTGCAGCCAGCATGCCTTTTTTCCCGCCTAAAATAACGAGCATACTGATAAGAAGCATAACCGCTGTCATAATAAGATAGTCTCTTTTAACACCTACTATCTCATTCATTTTACCGTTGAGAAAAACGAAGTCTCCCACATGATATTTTTCGTCATAAACTTCCGAGACATCATATTTGTTAATTAACGTGAGAGTTTTATCCTTTGAGTTAGTATTCATCAATTTAACTTCAATACTTTGTATGTTTTTCGGTTCTTGCTGTTTCTCGGTTAGATGCTCTACTCTTGCTATAGGACGTTTATATATGGTGAAATCATTATAAACAAGTGTGCAAGCGACTATACTTATAACGAGCATCAATACAATTCGCAAAATAATATTTTTTCCAAGTTTTTTACTAAAATACATATGTACCTTTCAAACCTAATAAAGGAGGAGCCCTCGGCGGCTTCTCCTTCTGTAGAGTCAATGTTATGTAAATATATTATATATAAAGTTCCTCATTTAAGCAATTTTTTTATAAAGTCCTCATTAAAAGTATAATTTAGTGGTATCTATAAACTGTGTATTAGAATTGTAAATTAAGAAAGGATTTCAAATGGATAAAAACGCATTATTCAAACTTTCATACGGCTTATTTATTCTGAGCGGAAAAATCGAAGAAAAACACAACGCTTGCATAATAAATACCGCTATGCAGGTAAGTGACAACCCGTCAAAGATTTGTATATCTGTAAATAAATCAAATTACACTCACGATATAGTTTTGAAAACCGGTAAATTTAACCTTTCTATTTTAAGTGAAGACTCTGATTTCGATTTATTTAAGCACTTTGGATTTCAATCCGGACGAAATATCGATAAATTTGCAGACTTTGATGATTATAAAATCAGTGAAAATGGACTTACATATATTACAAAAGGGACAAATTCATTTATCAGTGCAGATGTAAAGCAAACTGTAGATCTTGGTTCTCACACCTTGTTTATAGCTGCAATCAGCGAAGCTGAAATACTCTCTGAATCGGCATCTGCCACCTATGAATTCTATCATCAAAATATAAAACCTCAGCCTAAAACATCTGCTGATTCCGACGGTAAAACCGTATGGGTTTGCAGAATTTGCGGATATGAATACGAAGGCGAAACCATTCCTGATGATTATATCTGCCCGCTTTGCAAGCATCCTGCTTCAGATTTTGACAAAGTAATAAAATAGAACAAAACCCCTTTCGTCAGACTTTGTTTGACAAAAGGGGTTCACTTTATAGTCCCGGTGTTTTGCAAAATAAATCATTAAGCTAAAATGCTTTCTGCGGTTTCTTTGAGCAAAGAAAAACCAAGCTGTGCAGTTGCACATATTTGATTGCTGTTTGGCTCTATAATTCTAACACATCCGTTTACACGATTTTTACCTATATGTGTAAACTCGGCAATCACCCTAAAATCATCTGTTTTCATCGCTTTTGTATAACTTACGGACATATCGGTTGTTGCCACCAAATGCCCTGTATAAGCTACAACGGCTACCCCCATGGCATAATCCATCACCGCTGCAATTATGCCGCCATGCACCCAATCATACGGATTTTTATGGAGTTCTTTCACGCTATATATGTATTCAGCTTTTATATCAGGTTCTAAAGAACAGCTTGCAAATATAAGACCCAAATTTGCATTCATTCTGTTCGGCTGTTTTTTTGATGCTTCCAAAACCCTGGTTATACTTCCTTCAAACTCTTCCTGTGAGAAAACGGCATTTCTCATCTTATTCCTTACCTCCCGTTTGCTAAAACTCAGTTGTCTCCACTAAAAAGCATGGCCAAAAAAGCCACGCATTTTAGATTAATATTATATTTTATATCTATTTACAGGTCATCTTCTATTGCACTGCTCTTTGCATAAGCAGTTGATTTTGCTTCAAAGAAGTCTGTTTTTACCATGTTTGCATCAGCGTACTGAGAAACCCATCTCATACTTTCAGGTTCATCATCATAACCTTCAAAAAGTGTGCCAAGCCCAAGTGATGCATACCTTTGGTTACCCAGATACTTGATATAATCTTCTACCATGCTTTCGTTAAGCCCGGGAATGTCGTTACCTATAACATACTTGCCCCATGCGATTTCCTGATTAACACCTTCTATTATCATTTCACGCAAAACGTTCATATTTTTTTCATTGAAAATATCCGGTTCTTCTTTGCGAAGTTCCATAAGCATATTGCGGAAAAGCCAAAGATGTGTATTCTCATCCCTATTAATATATCTGATTTCCTGTACGCTTCCGGGCATCTTACCGTTTCTTCCCAGATTATAGAAGAACATAAATCCTGAATAGAAATATATACCTTCAAGTATGAAATTTGCTATACAAACCCTGAGGAAACTGTCTTTATCCTGATTTTCTACAAACTCGTTGTATAGATCACCGATAAAACGGTTCCTGTTTAGTAAATGTTCATCTGTCTTCCATTGATATAAAATATCGTTTCTCTCTGTAGGGTTGCAAATTGTATCAAGCATATAGCTATAACTTTGGCTGTGAATACACTCCTGGAAAGTCTGGATGGACAAGCAGAGATTTATTTCATTTGCAGTTACATACTGTGCTATATTAGGCAAATTCGCTGATTGAACCGAATCCAGATATACCAAAAAGCTAAGTATTTTGTCGTATGCAGTTCGCTCCGCAGGCAAGAGGTTCGGATAATCGCTTTTATCTTGATTCATGTTTATTTCTTCAGGAATCCAAAAGTTATTCATAGCTTGCCTGTACCAGTCGGACACCCATTCGTATTTCATATTGTTGAAGTCGTTGATATTTGTTGTATTGAAGTTTATCAAACTTCTATTTCTTACATCGATATCCCCCTCCGGATTAAACAGAGGCTTACGCATTATTTTTTCACTCATTTAGTTATCTCCATATTTTATCTTGTCTATAGTAATCTTATACAAAACTATGCTGAACAGCTGTCGCAATCTTCAGGATCAAGAGCTTTTGACCTGACATAGTACACTGTTTTGACCCCCTCTTCCCATGCGAGAATATATAGATTAAGCAACTGACTCATCTTATAGTCGTTAGTTATCCAGAAATTAAAGCTTTGTGCCTGGTCTATATGCCTTTGGCGAATGCCCGCAGCTCTGACAGACCATGTTTGGTCAATATAATGAGCCTGCTTATAGTACCAGTATGTTGCCATCGAAAGCTCAGGTGCGACTCTCGGAAGAATAGCTCCCTTTTTCTCCTCGAGGAAGAATCGGTTCATAACAGGATCAAGCCCCGCAGTAGTACCTATTAAAATAGATGTCGAACTTGTTGGAGCAGTAGCCATTATCCATGCATTTCGGATTCCGTATTTTGCAACGCTCTTTTTTAGTTCCTGCCATCTGGATGAATTGTAGTTTCTGCGATCAAAATACTGACCGTCTTGCCATTCACTTCCCTCAAACAGACTGTAAGAACCTCTTTCTTTAGCAAGTTCATTACTTGCCTTAACTGCTGCATATCCTATATCCTCAAACACCTTGTCTGCAAATGACAAATGCTCATCAGATTCCCACTTGATTTTGTTCTTGGCAAGCATATGGTGATACCCCGACACACCAAGACCTATTGCCCTATATCTCTGATTAGTAAGCTTTGCATCGTTAATAGGATAAAAATTCAAATCTATAACATTGTCAAGTGCCCTTACAACCGTGCCGGTAACGCTTTCAAGCTCTTCGTTATCATGAACGTTTATATTTCCAAGACATAATGATGCCAGATTGCAAACTACAAAATCACCCGGCTTTGTCTTAGTTACGATTACTTCATCGCCGTCTTCGGTTTCCACCGTAGTGCTTAAAATCTCAGCCTCACTCATATTTTGTGCAATTTCTGTACAAAGATTGGAACAATATATCATGCCCTTATGTTTATTAGGATTCATCCTGTTTACAGTATCTCGATAAAAGGCAAATGGAGTTCCGGTTTCTACCGCAGACTTTAGAATTAATCTTACAATTTCCTTCAGAACGATTACACGCTTTGATATTCTTATGTCTTTTACACATTCCCAATAACGCTCTTCCCATTCTTCTCCGAACGAATCTTCAAGACAGTACCCTTTTACCTTCATTATGTCGTGAGGATCCATCAAATACCAATCCTGGTCAAGATTTTCCTTTGCCATCTTCCAGAATAAGTCAGGATAGCATACAGCCGGGAATACATCATGAGCCTTCATCCTGTCATCACCGTTGTTGGTTCTAAGCTGTAAAAATTCAGGTAAATCCTTGTGCCACACATCCAGATAAACTGCAACCGCGCCCTGTCTCATACCAAGCTGGTCTACTGCAACCGCGGTATCATTCACTACTCTTATCCATCTTATGACTCCTCCGCTTGCACCTTCAAAGCCTCTTATGCTTCCGCCTCTTGAGCGAACTTTACCAAAGTACATTCCCATGCCGCCTCCAAATTTTGATACATCGGCAAACTTTGAGATGCTGCTGTAAATACCATCAAGCGAATCCGCTACTGTGTCGATAAAACAACTTGATAACTGGTGATAAGGCTTCCTTGCGTTTGACTGTGTAGGAGTAGCCATAGTAACCTTGTGAAGACTCATAATATCGTAGAATTTTTTTATCCATCCCATTCTGTCGACAGGTTCTTTCATTGCCAGGTGCATGGCTATACCCATGTACATTTCCTGCGGTGACTCAAGCACAACATGAGAGTGATTATGAATCAAATATCTGTTGATGAGTAAATCAAGACCGGCGTATGTATATAGGTTATTACGCTCTTCATCTAACATCTTTGCGATTTCATCAACTTCTTTTTTTGTATAGTTTTCGAGAATATATTTACCGTATAGTCCCTCTGCTGTAAGATAGCGCAGTTTTTCATAGAAATTGCTCAGTCCGAATGTTTCTTCAGCTTTTTTCAGTTCTTTGCTGAATGTGTAGTACAGCAGTCTGCCTGCTATCTTTTCCCAGTCCGGTTCTTCTTGAGTTGTTAGTTCCGCAGCTGATTTTGTCAAAAGTTCAAGCCTCGCATCAATATTCATATCAGGTTTTTGCATAGATATGTATTTTGCTTCCAGACGTGTAATATCATAAGCTTCATAACTATCTTGGATAGATGCAAGTACAGGAAGAAGAGCTGCATCACCTATTTCGTTTACTAGAGTTTCTCTGATTTTACGCATCTCAGCTCTTTTTTCTCTGTATAAAATATAGCTTTTTGCAGCATTATAACATCCATTGCTCATCATAACCTGCTCAACTACATCCTGAATTTCTTCTACTCCGGCTTTGTCCCTATTTGAAAATCTCGCTTCAACTTGAGATAACAAGCCGTTTATCATGTTAGCATCATAGACTTCCCCCACAGATATGAATGCCTTTTCCATGGCTTTTACAATTTTATCACCTGAATAACTCTCCTCAGCCATACTCCTTTTAATTATAGTTTTCATTAATTAAATTCTCCTTGAAATATTGGATATATCAAACAATATCGCATATATTGTTATATACCATATAAGTATACCCCATATGTGCTAAAATAACTATTATTATTTTGTTTATCATATTATTTTTTTATTGCTCGATTAAGTTTTTTGGTAATGCTTACTTTCGGTAATCTGCTATTAAAACTCTTTCCAAAGATTAGATTACTCATCCATATAAAAAACACAAATACTAATATAGGAATTAAACAACTGGTTACGATCAGTACTGCAATGGAATCCACCAGTTCACTTAGCGTTTTTTCAAATTTCTTCAAAACGGAATTAGCTGTCCCTGCCAGAGAGTTCTTTATATTTTCAATTAAACCGTCATTATTATCATTTTGAATTTTGTCGTTAAGTTTCTCTGTCTCATCAATATTCTTCTCAATAGATAATTTATGGTTTTTTTCTATATGTGACGAAATAGCAATACTTGAAGGTATTATGGCAAATACCAGCATAGCAAAAATCAAAAGTTTAGCTGCAAACCTTTTGATTCTCTCGTTATTTTTGAATACATTTATCGCAAACAAAATGCAAGCAAGAGGAATCAATATCTTAAACGCAATGACTGCCGTTATCGTAACTAGATATTTCTGTAGCCAGATGGCTGCTAAAACGATAAGAAGATGATCGGACATATCTGCAATTTTTTCAGCTACCGGAGTTCCCACATCTCCCGGAACTGCCGTAATTGCTGTAGATGTACCGGCAGCCAAAGCAGTTAGCTTCATTACTGTAGCTTTCTTTTCGTCCAAGGATTTTATACTTTCCTCGTTTAATGACTTTACACTTTCGGAATTTGCGATAAATACAAAAGAAATTACTGCAATTAGAATAAATGCAAAGGTTAACAGTATTTTTTTATTCTTTTCATTTATATTAATCATCTTACCTTCTCTTTCAAATAATTCATTAAAGTTTTATCAAACACTTTCCAAAAGCTCTGATATATCATCCAATATTTGGTCAATATCCATACCTAACAGCCTAATTAACTTCTTAGCATTGTATCTGTCATAAAATTTCTTTTCAAGACCATAATTCTTAACTTTTACAGAGCTGCTGCCGAGATATGAAGCAATTTTCTGCCCGAATCCACCTGAGATAATACCATCTTCGAGAGTAATTACAAGCTTGTGATCAGCTTTTATTTTGTCCAAAAGTTCCTCATCAATGCCCGAGGCGAATCTTGGATTAATTAAAGTCGGTGTAAATCCCAAGTTATCTTTTACCGCCTTTGTAAGTTCTTCACCCTTTTGAAAAAAATCACCCAGAGCTATAATTGCAAGATTTTCCCCTTTTTCCTCCACCACAAAGCTGTCAATCTTATCAAATTCAGCAACTAACGGTCTGCTGCTGACTTTATTTCCGGGCATCAATATCATTACAGGATGTTCTCTTTGCTCAACCGACCAATCGAGCATAGCCAAAAGCTCTTCTTTTGATGACGGCGAAAGAACAATCAGATTGGGAATATTAGAAAACTCTGCAATGCCGAATATTCCCAGGTGCGTTGCGTCTCTCAGACCGAGGAATGAAGAGTGATTAAGTAAAATTGTCACAGGACTGTTGTTTAAGCAAACATCATGTGAAATTTGGTCATATGCCCTTTGCATGAAGGTCACATTTGTAAAAACAAGCGGTTTTGCACCTGCTGTGGCAGCTCCGCCTGCCATAGCTATCGCTTGTTCTTCAGCAATTCCCACATCTATGAACTGTTCGCCGAGCTTATCCCTATCCTCTTTATCAAGCCCCAAACTTCCCGGCATATTAGGTGTGATTACCATAAATGACTTATCCTGACTTGCCTTATTCATTATGTATTCTTTTGCGATTTCGGTATAACTTATGGAGTCTGAGTTATTTATAGCCATGCCGCTTTCTCTATCGAAAGGACTTGTCCAGTGCCACTGCTCGCGATTAAGCTCGGCAAACTTATAATCTTTGCCCTTGATTGTATTCATATGTATTACTATGGGATGATCAATATCCTTAACGCTTTCGAAAACCTCTATCATGCGCTTAATATCATTTCCTTCATCCACATACATATAATCCAGTCCGAACGCCCTGAAAATATTGTTATCGGATTTGCCGTTTGATTCTCTCAGAATTTGTAAGTTTTTATATATGCCGCCATGAGTTTCGGAAATGGACTGCTGGTTATCGTTTACCACTATTATCAAATTTGATTTAATCTCCGAACCTGCGACATTAAGACCTTCAAGAGCCTCTCCGCCTGACAAAGAGCCGTCGCCTATTATCGCTATCACATTTTCTTTCCTATTAAGCAGATCTCGAGCCTTGGCAAGCCCTGTAGCCAGAGAAACGGAAGTCGAAGTGTGCCCGATATTAAATAAATCATGCTCACTTTCATCCGGATTTGTATATCCCGAATCATCTTTGAAATGCTCATCCAAGATGTATCCGTCCTTTCTTCCTGTGAGCATCTTATGAGGGTATGATTGGTGCGATACATCAAATACTATCTTATCCCTTGGAGAATCAAAAACATAGTGCAAAGCGATTTCAGATTCAACCATGCCGAAATTGGATCCTAAATGACCTCCTATCTTTGTCAATCTGTTAAAAAGCGCTTCTCTTATATCATCGGCGAGTAAATTCAATTCACTTAAGCTCAATTTTTTTACATCATGTGGAGAATCTATTCTATTTAATATTTCATACATATTTTTATCCCTTCGTAATTAAAAACGGTTAATCGCATAGCTTGAAAACTTTGCATTGTAATCCCTGCTGAGATTTCCTATTTCCAGTAATCAAGATTCTGTGAATCAAGTCCAATCGATTTAGCTATAAATACAGGATTTGTTCCTGCCTTGAGTTGTCTTGTATAGTCTTTAGCCGCAGCGATAGCGACCTTGCCCATGATTAAACAACAAGGAATATTTATCAAAGCCATAGCCCCCATTGTAATATCAGCTATATCCCAAGCTGCATTCATAGGAATAACAGCTCCAACAAACACCGCTGCCGCACAAGCTATATTAAAAACAAACATAAAGCCTTTACTTGGAAGTCTATTATTATTTAGATATTTTAATCCTGTTTCACAGTAGTATAAATTACCGATTAGTGTTGTGAATGCGAAAAGTATCATGGCAAAGGTTATAAAGCCGGAGCCGAAAGAGCCGAATATGCTTTTTAAGGCTTCCTGAATATACTGTGCTCCCGCCCACTCAGCCTTTCTCTCAACACCGCTTGCCAAGCACATTATGGCAGTAGCCGAACAAATCAAAAGCGTATCGATGTAAACCGACAGAAATTGTACAAGCCCTTGTTTTACCGGATGAGAAACATCTGCTGAAGCGGCTGCGTTAGGTGCCGAGCCGACACCTGCTTCATTGGAATATAAACCTCTTTTTATACCATATATTAAACACGAGCCTGCAAGTCCGCCCGCAAAGGATCTTCCGCTGAATGCATCTGAAAAAATCATTGCAAATACATTGGGCAATGATTTGATATTAAAAAATATTACAACCAGTGATATAGTCACATATGTAAGACCCATAAAAGGTACAATAAATTCCGTAATTCGCAGTATTCGATTACCGCCACCCATTATACAAGCCGCCACTAGTATTGTAATTACAGCACCTATAAAAATTGGAGTTGTAGATTTATTATAGAATGAATATGTTTCAAAAGTTGATTGTAAGTTATACGAACAAAGCATGTTAAAGCCGAATCCGTATGTTGAAATCAGGAAAACAACAAACAGCGATGCTATCTTTTTATTCTTAAGTACGGTTTCTATATAATATGCAGGTCCGCCATAACAACCGCCGTTCAACTTGTCTTTACGTTTATAAATCTGTGCCAGAGTACTTTCAATAAATGCGGTTGCCGAGCCTAAAATCGCCAGAATCCACATCCAAAACGCAGCACCCGGACCACCTAAAACAATAGCGCTTGACACGCCTACTATATTGCCGGTACCTACCCTTGATGCTGTAGATACCATCAAGGCTTGAAATGAGGAAACCCCCTTTTTATCACTAGGTTTTTCCAAAACCGCCTTAAATGCTTCCGGCAACAATCTTAGCTGGATAAAACCCGTTCTGATGCTGAAATATATTCCCGCAAAAGCCAAAACGATTATCAATACGGGATAATACATATAATAATCAATGGCATCTAAAACTTTTAATATCATATAACTCTCCTGTTCAAATTCTTGTTGTCATCGTATAATCCCGGACACATGTTTTGCTGTAATAAGACATTATAAAGTTTTCTTATATTTGCATATTTTTATAAATGCCCTTTAGATATTCAATTACAGCCTTTTTTTGCTGCAAGGATATGTGACAGTATCCGTTAGGATTTTTATCAAGGTAGTCCTGATGATATTCCTCAGCATTCCAAAATGACATAAGCTTTTCAAGTTCTACATAAAACTCATCAGCACCCTGTCTTTTTTTGGTAAAAACTTCCTCTAGAATTTTTCTGTCCACATCATCACAAAAATATACACCTGTCTGGTATTGAGAACCTATATCTCCTCCCTGTCTATTTTTTTGAGAAGGATCAATTATCATAAAAAATACCTCTGTAAGAAGCTCAAGCGATACCATGTTCTCATCATATTCGACCAAAACGGTTTCTCTATGACCTGTGTTATCTTTACAAACCTCACTGTAACTCGGATTTTCAGTTATTCCGTTTGCATATCCTACAACTGTATTTGAAACTCCGGGAACAGCTTTGAAAATCATTTCCGTTCCCCAAAAACACCCGCCGGCAAAATATATTTTCTTCATTTTTTCCTCTCTATTCTCGAATGTTATTTAATCCGCAGTAAATATTAAACTTCAAAAACCATACCCAGAACACCTGATAAAATTATGAGTAATATCGGATGAGGATTTTTCCACTTATATAATATAAAAATAAATGCAGCAAGTACAAGCGCTTGCCATCTGATGCACTCAACACAATTATAAAGCCCGATTTTACCATCAAAGTTTTCTAAGTTGAATATTGATATTTGTATGACACTGAATGCAGCCGCAAGAATTAGCCCTGTAGATGCAGCTCTGAGTCCGTAAAAAGCATTTTGCACGAGCTTTGATTCTTTGAATTTATTCAGTAAATTAGAAACTATTATGATTATTATCACAGAGGGCGCAACGATAGCAAGAGAGCTCAAAACCGCTCCGTACACGCCGAATTGATTAAATCCGACATATGTAGCCATATTTATCCCTGTAGGTCCGGGTGTGCTTTGGGCAACAGCTACCATATTAGCTACATCGATTTCTGAAAACCACCCCGTTTTTTGCCCTATATTATATAAAAACGGCAATGTGGCCAAGCCTCCACCTATTGCAAAAAGTCCTGTCGTAAAGAAATAGTAAATCAAAAGATATATCTGATTCATCTATTTCACCTGCCTCTTTGCTTTTATGAGCTGAATTATAATTCCGAATAAACCTGCCCCCAAGACAAGTATAACCGGCGAAGTCAACTTTAAGAATGCAAGTATGGCGATTCCGACAAAGATAATTGCAGAAAAAATATCTACAACGGATTTTTTAGCCATATTATATACTGCTATAAGAATCAAAACACATACGCAGGCTCTTATCCCGTTGAAAGCATGAATAACCATAGGTAAATCCGCAAAATTCGAAAGAAATGCTGCAATTATGCTTATTATCACCACAGACGGAAATATAACTCCCAGTGTTGCAGCTATCCCGCCTATTATTCCCGCCTTTTTATATCCTATAAAAGTTGCGGTGTTTACAGCGATTACTCCCGGCGTTATCTGGCTTATGGTAAAATAATCTATCACTTCTTCTTCCGTTGCCCATTGCTGCCTATCTACTATTTCCCTCTGAATCAGGGGGAGCATGGCATATCCGCCGCCAAAGGTAAAACCGCCGATACGCATAAACGAAAAGAAAAGTTGAACTAAAATCCTCATACATTTTCCTCAATTTCCGCTAACACATGCTTCACGCACTATTTGCACCAATTGCCATTTATCAAAACAGGTACAGCGGTTCCGTCTTTTTTATAACCCGTGACCTTAAGTTCAGGTCCGCCAACCATAAAATCTATGTGTATTACAGAATCGTTTGCCCCGAGTTTCGTCCTTTCCTCAGCGCTCATTAATTCCCCGCCTATGATATTTTCCGCATACGAAGCCCCGAGTGCAAAGTGGCAAGAAGCGTTCTCATCAAATAAAGTATTTCTAAACAAAATATTCATATCTGAAATTGGAGAAGCATCCGGAACCAATGCAATCTCTCCAAGACGCACGGCATTCTCATCGCTTTCCATATATTTTTCTAAAATATCTCCATTTTCTTTGGCTTCAAATTCGATGACTTTTCCATCCTTAAAAACAAAACTGAAATCTTCAACTATTTTTCCTGCAAGCGCAAGCGGTTTTGTTGCTTTAAGCCTACCGTCAACTTTATACATATGCGGTGCTGTAAATATTTCTTCTGTAGGAATATTGGCCATATATGAAACGCCTTCAGGCGTTATGGATGAACCACCCACCCATTTTGATTTCTCAGCCAGATACACCTTAAGATCCGTTCCCGGTCCTTCATAATGAAGAAATTCAAAATCTTGACTGTCCAGCCACGCTTCTTTTTCTTTCAGAATCGCATCATGTTTTTTCCAACATAGATTGCTCTCATCGTTTTCGTCTATTCTGGCAGCCTTAAAAATATGGTTCCAAAGTTCATCTATCGCCTTATCTTCATCCATGTCGGGAAAGAGCAAATCCGCCCATCTTTGCGTAGCACAAGCGGCAACAACCCATTTTATGTCACCTTTATCCATATATTTATCAAGATGCTTGGTTTTTTCATTAGCTGCCATATTTGCACGATGCATTTTGTCACTGTCAACATTTGACATGAAATCCAAATTAGGACAGGTTATAGAAATGATGTGATACTTTTCCTTATACATGCTCTCTGTGTAGCTGACCTTAAAGTCCATATATTCATCTAGAGCTTCATCTCTTGCAAAATCGTAAAATGAACGTTCTATGTACCTGTCCGTAATCTTTGTAATTACATCCTGCGCCCCCATTGCCCAGCAGATTTCTGTAAGTTCTCTCATCAAAGAAAGACATTCTGTACTTCCTTTGATAAAAACTCTTTCTCCTTCTTTTAAGTTGATTCCCACGCGCACTATGGTTTCTGCATATTTTCTAAACAAATTTTGATTCATTATGTCTCCCTCACAATATTATTTTTTTCTTGAAAATGATTTAATAAACGGAAGTTCCACTTCCATCAAAACAAGGCTGAACATCATAAGCAGCATGCCCATGTAACTTCTTCCCCTCAAGACTTCTCCGGCGAATATATATGCTATAATCGACGCAAAAACAGGCTCTAATGTAAATATCAAGCCTACATGATTTGCCGTCGTATATTTTTGTTGTACTGCCTGCATTACAAATGCTGCCCCCGTACATACCAGCCCTAAGAAAAGCGCCGCAGTCCATATCGCTCCGGTTTTAGGAAGCCTAGGTTCTTCTATCATAAATGAAATTAATAAAGTTATAATTCCTACTACCGCCAATTGGAATACACCTAAATTAAGTGCATCCACCCCTTTAGTATTGACCGCTTTCTCTGTCAGAATCAAATCTATAGCATAGCAAAACGGTACGCCAAGGCATATTATATCGCCTGCTTTAGGAATTAATGTATCGTTCAATGTAAGCAAAGCCAAGCCTAATACGCAAATAACAAGGCAGACAAACAACTTAGGCGTAGGTTTTACCCTTTTGAAAATAAATTCCAACAAAGGCGTAAATATAACGGTTAATGCACATATAAAAGCTGCATTTGAAAGAGTTGTTCTTGAAATACCATATGCGTAAAAAATGTATGTGCCTGTAAGAGCTATACCTATGTAAAAGCTGTATTTCAGGGTAATTAAATTGAGCTTTCTTATTCTTTTGAAAAACAGTATTCCAAGCACTATAAATGCCAAAATAAACCGAAACGCATTAAGCGCCATAGGCGGCATTTCCTCTAAACATAAATCTGTAAGATAGTATGAAAATCCCCAAAAGGCGGTAACAAGCAGTAACAACAAATCTGCTTTTTTCTGTTTATTCAAGTTCTGTTTCCTCTCCCCGATATTTCTAATATAAGCATTTTATCACAGTTTCAAAACTATTACACCCCACAACAGATAAATCCGTTGAGGGGTGCTAAATTTGTTCAATTATTCATTTTATTATTTTGCAAAATGTTTCTTTGTCATCGCAAGAAGAAGAATTCCTGCTGCTGATGTTATCATTATTATAAATGGTAGTGCAAAAGTATTGTCATCTCCTGTGTTGACAGTTTTCTTTTCTATTTTTGTGTTTCCGCCGTCTTTTTTGCTGTCAGACTTTGCTTCAGGTTTTTCTTCGGCTTTTTTGTCAGCTTCAAAGACCCATGTTCCTGTCAAGTCAAGTGATGCTCCGGAAATCGCAACAGAATCTTTAACTGCAACTCTTTCACCGTTTTTATCAACAGTATACCATGACACGAACTTCCAAACTCCTCCATCGACTTTAACATCATCGAATGACTTCAGGTCAATAATTTTACCGTCAGGTTCAAATGTTTTATTCTCAGGCTTCAACGCTTTAACTTCATCCGGAAGTTCCTTATCCTTTGTGTCGCTTATAAAGTCAAAGTTTACATCATAGTGTGCCTTAAATTTCCAAACACCTACAAGTGACATATCCTTACCCGCTTCGACTGCAAGTTCACCTGAAACGGCATTTGCAGGGTTTGAATTATCAGGAGTATACCATGAATCGAATGTCCAGATTCCGTCAGCGACTTTTATCTCATCATATGTAGGCAGTGTCACTTTATCGCCGTCCAAAGCATTGGCCATATCTTCAGGTTGTTTAGAAATAACATCTTCCGGAAGATCTTTACCATCCGTACCGCTGACAAATGTATACGCAACATTATTTCCAAGATAACCAAGTTTTAGCACATTTGCTGCGACTTCTTTTATTGCGGTGTCTGATTTAAGCTGAAGAGTAAACATATAGGTTACACTTCCGGCATCGGCAAACATATGTCCTTTGACATTTCCGCCTACTGAAAGTGTCTTCTCTCCATTTGTCTTTGCTAGTTCTGCGGCTTTTTCATCCGAAACTCTTATAATCCTTGATTTAAGTTCATCATCCTTAAGCTCAGGACGTAGCTTGCCAAGTTCCGCCTTAGATAGAGCCTTTAGAGTCATATTGCTGAGTATTGTTTCGGTGACAGTCTTACCTGCACCGGCTACGATATTCGTTTCCTTAATTTGATCAACACCCGGTTCTCTAACAATTACACGAATGGTAATCTTGGAAGCTCCGTTTGTCTTAACACCGAAAACCACATTAGGGTTCTTATCGTTTACTAAAGAATTAAAGCTATTTTTGTCATTTCCTAAAGACGCGTCGTTTGACGGATCGAGAACTTCCAATAGATTTTTGTTTCCATCCATAGCATAGAGAGGACGCCATGAATATCCACTGAATTCTAAATACAGTTTTTCCGGTATGCTTAGACCTTCATCTAAATCAACATTCAAATCTACATACGTATAACCTGCGGACCTGCCGTCGACCGTAGAAAATTCGCCGTCTGCTTTGCGAGTATTGTAATCTCTGCTTAGTATAGGACGGAGTGCATTAGAACCGACAGGATTGCGGTATACTACAAGAGCTACGGCAGGATCCATCTGAAACTCGGCGGACAAAAGAACTTCGTTATCCGCATTCTTTTTGTAGTAATCGAGCATAGTACGAATTTTGCCGTCGTATGTTTCGCTGTCATTTTCTGTATTCGGACGTATGTCTTCTGCGGATAAAGATTCATCTATAGAAGCCTTATTATTGTTTATTATATTTTTGAATTTAGATGCAATGCTTCCCAGCGAAAGAAAATCAAAATTGCTTTTGAAAGGCGCATCATTTTCCAGTAAGCTGAAATATACACCATATAGCTTTGCATCCGCAGGAATTCCGTTAGGAAAAGCCGTTGCTATTGTGTCTTCAGGAGAAAAATATCTCGCTCCTGGTGCCAAATGTCCGTTATCAACAGCCGGCTGATCAGACCATGCAAGAAAAGTCTTTGCCAGCCCTCTCAATAATCCGCCATTTGCTTCAGGTGCTCCAAGTTTGTCGCTTGCTGAAGTAAAGTTTCTTTCCGTATCTTTTTTGCTGCTTGACTCTCCCACCCATTGTCCTACAAACGTAACCTTACCGTTATAGTTAGGTGCAGGGGCAGCCTCTCTTAGCTGCGCTGCGCTTGGCATAATTTCGGCGGAAGCCGCTGCTGAATCAGTTTTTTCTTCAACAGGTTCACTTGCAGTCGCCTCAGCTTCAGCTGACGGCGAGTCCTTTTCTGCTTCTACCGCTTCACTTTCAGTTGTATTTGCCGCTGAATCATTTGCTACGGTTTCTTCTGTCGCTGACGCTATAAATACAGAAGAAAATATCAGCATTGATGCCAACATCAATGCCAGTGTCTTTTTAATCATAAAATTTCCTTTCTCTTACCCAATAAACTGTTTATATCAAATACCGTATGATTATACCAAATAAACTTACAAAAGTATATATTTTTCGACTTAAAATTCGATAAAAAATAAAACAAATAATTTTCTGTTATATTCTTAGATTGCAAGGGAATCATCCCTTTTCGACCGGCACTGTGATTTCACACCAAAATAAACAGCTCTGAAGTAAAGATTACTTTCTTCCATATTCACAAAAATGCATTTTTATCTTGTTAATTCATATCCAACCATTCATGTTCTTTTTCACAAACTGACATTGCCGTCACACTTGCATATTCTTTACCTCCATATTCATATATTACGCAAATATTCATCTCATACCAGAGTTCATATTCACTTTCCATACTTTCCATATTTTTTGCAAACAATTTTGTATCCGTCTTTATGCGGACATTTCCGTCAGCATATGTATATTCAAGCGGAATATCTTTTTTGACGTATTTTTCCCTCGGTTTTCCACTGTATTTATCATAAAGATCACATGTTACACTTTTTATGTTGCTAGGCTTAATATCATAATATGCCAAATCCTGAAAATGAAGCGTAATGACAGGCTCATATTTCAAATATACACAAGGCATATCTCCTTCAACTCTCCCCAAAGCTTGCTCTTTTAGATTTTCCAGCCTTTTCTTATACTCCTCGTCATCCTTTGTTTTTTCAATAGTATAAGTAATTGCGCGAGACGGAGACTGTCCATCTATATTTACAAGCATCCTATAGTTTGTATCACTGTTGATTCTGTCGCCGTCATCTGTCGGCTGATATGCAAAATGAATAAGAAAAAATACACCCACAATAATAGCAATCAAAGAAACAAATATCACCACAAGTGCGATGCATATTTTCTTTAATCCGCTTATTTGTTTCTTTGCCGTATCTACAGATTTAATATATAATTCATCTTCTTTCAAAAGTTCATCAAAGGAGATATTATACTCGTCACTAATCGCTTTTAGAATTGACATATCCGGATAGTTCTTATCATTTTCCCAGTTGGATACGGTCTGTCTTGTGACATGAAATCTTACTGCAAATTGTTCCTGCGTAAGTTCATGCTTCTTGCGCAGTTCATATATTTTCTTACCTAATGTCATATATCTCACCTCCAAGATAAATTTACGCCACTTGGGATATAAATAAAAGCAAGAATCATTTTACATTGCAAATATTTCTTCAGACACAAAAGGACGGATTAAATTCCGCCCTTTTGCAGCATTTGTACTACTTTACTTTTGCTCTGAACCGTGTCATCAATATTATTAAAGCCGAACCGCCAAAGAGTAAAATATACGGTAGTGCATTTTTTGTATCTCCTGTATCAGGAACTTCTTTGTCTTTAGGTTTATGTGTATTTGTAATTACAAAACCGTCCTTTGCATTTCCCGTTATCTCGCCTGTATAGCCTTCTACCTTTTCTTCTTTTACGGTGTACTTAATCTCCACGCCGTCTTTCTTTAGCGGAAGCTTATCGAACACAGCTTTCCAAGCTGTTTTTTCACTTAGAACAAGTGTCTTTGCGGTATCTTTACCGTCAGCAAACAGTTTTACACTTATCTTTTCAGGACGGATACCGTCTTTATTGTTATCATCTTTCCAGGTTTTGCTTACTGAAACTTCCGTTTCGGCAGGTTTATGTGTATTTGTAATTACAAAACCGTTCTTTGCATCTCCTGTTATCTCGCCTGTATAGCCTTCTACCTTTTCTTCTTTTACGGTGTACTTAATCTCCACGCCGTTTTTCTTTAGCGGAAGCTTATCGAACACAGCTTTCCAACCTGTTTTTTCACTTAGAACAAGTGTCTTTGCGGTATCTTTACCGTCAGCAAACAGTTTTACACTTATCTTTTCAGGACGGATGCCGTCTTGATTGTCATTGTCTTTCCAGGTTTTGCTTACTGAAACTTCCGTCTCAGCCGGTTTATGCGTGTTTGTGATTACAAAGCCGTCCTTTTGACTTCCCGTTATCTCACCGGTATACTCTTCAACCTTTTCTTCCTCTACGGTATAAACTATTTCTTCACCGTCATTTTCAGCCGGCAAGTCCGAGAATGTAGTCTTCCAACTATTAGCTTCAGATAACTCTCTTGTTTCTACAATGTATTCATTGTTAGCTATCAATTTAACAGTAACCTTGTCCGGACGCATTTTGTTGGCATTATTCTCATCTACCCACTTTTTGGTAACACTTAATTCGGTCGTCTTCTGCTCGCTGCCTATAAATATACTGCCGTTACTGCCTATTCCGCCGCCTCGTGTTTCGGACTTATTACCACTGATTATCACCTTGGCAAGCTTTGAAGTAAGTTCATTTCCTCTTGCATCCGTATAAACAGAAAGATGTTGCCCGTTTTCATTTAGAATTCCCTTATATTTGCTATCATCGAGCAAACTTCCGTCAGGAGCCTTCCAGTCATAGCGAACTCCTCCCAACATCCTCTTTGATAACTCATATTCCGGATCCCCGCCGTGAAGGCCGAAATATTTTTGGCATAAAATAAATATGTCCTTACCGATTTCCTCGGTTTTATTGTTATATATTGCAGCTCCGTTTGTCGTGTATATTTTCGTCTTTGAAATCGGGCAAGCTGCCACTCCCGCACCTTGCAATTTCGCTTCATTATCGGTAATTAGTGCATTCTTGAGGTATAATTCTCCATTTGCACCATCTAAACCATATTCCTTATTTGCACCGTTTACATAAATACCGCCGCCGCCAAATTGTTTTTCTGTAACGCCTTCTGCACTCATTATATTGTTAGTTATTCTTCCTGCGGATATATACGCTCTGGAAATCCCGCCTGAAAGGTACTTAGCTTGAACAAATATACCGCCGCCTGCTGAACCTGCTGTATTTCCGTCGACAAGCCCGCCTGTCATATTAAGAGTGTTTCCTGCACCCCATTGGTTAGTGCCCAGGCTAATTCCACCACCTATTTCATTTGAGAAATTGTTAAGCACCTTTGCATCACCTGAAATATTTATAGTAGAGTTTTCTTCTGCAAGAATACCACCGCCTGCCGCGTAATACTGATTAGGATTTGTGGTTGTATCAACAACAAGTTCCGATCTGTTTCTCTGTACTGTACCACCTGAAAAGTTCAGTTCTGATTTATAAAGATATATACCTCCGCCATATGTTCCGGCATTATCTTCAATACTTCCACCTGTGATATTTACAACTGCGGAATAAGCCCTTATCGCACCGCCTTTTGTTGAAGTGTCGGCAATGTCCATAATTTTATTATTTTTCAAAACTGCGCCATCACCTATATTTAAGGTCGCACCGCTATTAACCTCTATCAAAGACTTTTCGATGTTTGCATTTTTCTCTGAATTTCCATCGATTGTAAGGTTCGAAAGACTGGCAGTTTTACCTGCATCAACACTTAGAAGAGCATCTCTAAAAGCGTCTCCTCGCACCAGTTTAGCATTTGTTCCTGCCAATGAAACATCGCCCTCAACTGCCGCCGTTCCTATAACCGTTATTTTGGTAATATTCATGTCTGCCGTTGCAAGCGCTTTAGCTTTTTCAAATGTTTTAACAGCTTTTTCAGATGATATGCCGTCAAATGAATCATTGCCTGATTTTCCATCTAAATAAATGATTTTTTCAGATGCTCCGTTCTCTCCGGCCTCAAATTTGGCAAGTTCAATTGTTACTGTATCAAGTATGCCGGCTTCTCTTAATTCTGATGATTTACCTTCTTCTGCATTTTGCTCCGAATTTGCTTCACTATCAGCAATATCATCTGCCGTTTTTTCTTGATTATTTCCATATAACGACTGTTTTTCTGTGTTTACAGTCGCTCCCCCCTGAGAAGCGGTAACGCTCTCATTAATATCTAATGTCTCTTCTCCGAATACACTTGCAGGAATCCCACTAAGCAGCATAGCAACTACTAAGAATAGTGATAAAACAACCCCCGATTTTTTGCTTTTTTTCATCTAAAATTCCTCCTAGTAAATCTAAGTACTTCTAAAGCTAATAAACCATAGATATTTTATATGTTGAATTATATCATAAATTATCAGATTAATGTTCGAAATTTATTCAAAACTTACTTAAATTCAAGTAATTTTTATTAAACACTATGTTTATTAAAATTCCATTATACTTTCAATAATAATTTCTATATCATTTTTTTGATTGCGCTCTTTTATGGCATCTTTAACCGTTTTCACATGGTCTGTAATAATACCGTCTATATCGGATGAGATGAATTTTCTTATGGACTCATCAGTGTTGACCGTCCATACTATAGCCTTTTTACCGCTTTGATGAATGGCATCAACTCTGTCATCTGTAGCTTCTTCTTCTTCCATAATCAGCATATCCGCTTTGATGTTGCTTATTTCTCCTATGGAAAAGAAATATAAATAACCTGTGTTAAATTCAGGATATTTTTTCTCAGTATAACTTATCAATTTATAGTCTAACGACAGTATTGCCACCTCATTTTCCATCTTCTTAGCCTTGAGCATCCTGACGACATCATCAACCATTTTTTCGTCTGCCGTAGCGCCCTTTAATTCTATGAACAGACCTATTTTACCTTTAGCTGCATCAAGGAATTCTTCCAGTGTTGATACAGGCTGCAAAATACCGTCACTGTTAAACAGGTCTTTTATTTTTAGCTGTCTTATTTCTTCAAGATTTAGTTCTTCTGAGGTTTTATCTATACCGGTAAGTCGTGCAAAGCTTGAATCATGATTTATTATGTAGTATCCGTCTTTCGTTCTCTGAATATCTATCTCGCTCCATTTTGCACCTTGGGCTGCCGCTTTTTCCATTCCCAGTATAGAATTTTCCGCAGCCAGATCTCCGCCGCCTCTATGAGCGACTATATCTATTTTGCTGTTAGGCATAAAAACTTCATCGAAAAACACACTCATAAAGATTGAAAGTACGCCATTGATTGCCAATACCGCAGCGAAGAAACTCAGCAGCAGAAGCTTTGTTTTCAGCCTTAGCTTATCAGGTGCTTTTCTTGTAAATTTATCTGCTCTAATATCCATTTTGAGCCTGATTACATAGCCGTCTTCTTCATTGAACTTGTAGAACAAATTAGTAAGCTTATAACAAATAAAGGGAACTGTCATTACACCTAAATATGCCGAAAGCTCGGCAATAGACATAGCCATAAATATGGACCAAAGTCTCCTGAAGAACACACTTTCTATATTTTGCGCATAAGTGTATATAAAAAACGAAGACGATATTAACAAAAAAAATACAATAATGTAAAAAAGCCATGATTTTATAAAGAATTCTTTTATAAATTTCAGCCAATGTTTCTTCATTAACCCGGCTGACTTTTTTAGAGAGTTTGAAATTGTTTGATTGTCTATTATCAGATAGTGAAAAAAGAAAATATGCACTAAAGTGAGCACTATCAATAAAATCATTACTGCACAATAAGCAGCAAAGTAAATATTATTATCAAAAATAACAGATGTAATGAAGTTAGGAATCTTCAAATTCCTTGTAACCGATAAGCTAAGACCCACCCCTACGATAGGAGTTATAAGTGCGATATAAATAATGATTAATATTCCCGACGGTCTGATAAATGATTTTAATGACTTTATCCCTACAAAAAGAAGCTGCCGTACAGATAAATTCAACCTTTTTTCCTTAATTAAGGCACTCATAATAATGAAAGCGTTGATATCCGTGCCTATCAGAATTATCAAAAGTATCATGCAGGCGATTAATAAACCTACACCTTGCAAGCTGAACAAGAAGCTCAGATAATCTCCGCTTGAAATGCTCACCCTTCCCGTGGAAGTTATTAGCTGTTTAACTACGATTCTAAATATCGGGAAAATAATCAGTAATAGTACAGCCTTTGTCAAAAGCTGATACTTCGTATATATCCAAGCAATATTTCCCAATAAAACAAACTTATTTTCTTTTGAGTTTTCCAAAAGTTCCTCCTGTTTATGCAATAGATTTTGGTAATTTACATATAAAATATAAATTTTTTTAATAAACCTATTATATAATACAATATTTGTTTATTTTTGAAAACTATAAAGTTATCAGTTTGTGTTCACTTTATCAAATCATATGTCCTAAAAAACTACTCTATAAAACAAAAATGACGAGTCAGCTCGCCACTTTTGTTGTCATATTAATTTTACTTATTATTTACTTGATACTTTTTTCCTGATTGCCAAAGTTGCACCTAAAGAAGTAAGCAACATAATCACATATCCTATTGAGTTTGCATCATCACCTGTGTTAGGTGTTTTCTTGTCCTTTATCACCTTATCAACAGGTTTGGATTCAGGCACAGGCGGCTTTGGTTCAGGGTTTGGATTATGGTCAGGATTTGGCTTAGGGTCAGGGTTTGTACCCGGCTGTGGCTTTGGAGCTTCATTCTTCTTAAAGTTCCATGTACCGACAAACTTAACATCTTTACCATTTATGGTGTCCTTATTTTTATCCCATGAGTCAAATGTCCAAACGCCATCATTAGCTGCATCTTTGTACTCTGAATTATCAAATGCACCTGGGCTTACTTCACTTCCGTCAGCTTTATCCATCTGGTCTGCCGGCGTTCTGTTTGATATTGCTTCAGGGAGCGCAACATTTATTCCCTCTGCTGCTATAAACTCATGTACCACCTTATACAGTGTAGGCTGTGGCTTCGGAGCCTCATTTTTCTTGAAAGTCCATGTTCCTATAAACTTAACATCTTTTCCGTTTATTGTATCAACGGGTTTGTTCCATGATACAAAACTCCATATACCGTCATTAGCCTCATCTTTGTACTCTGAATTATCAAATGCACTTGGGCTTACTTCACTTCCGTCAGCTTTATCTGCCTGGTCTGCCGGCGTTCTGTTTGATATTGCTTCAGGGAGCGCAACATTTATCCCCTCTACTGCTATAAACTCATGTACCACCTTATACAGTGTAGGCTGTGGCTTCGGAGCCTCATTCTTCTTGAAAGTCCATGTTCCTATAAACTTAACATCTTTACCATTTATGGTGTCCTCATTTTTATCCCATGAGTCAAATGTCCAGACGCCATCATTAGCTGCATCTTCGTACTTCTTGTTTCCAAAATCAGATGGATTTACATTTGTTCCGTCTGCTACATCCTTTTGATTTGCCGGCACCCAGCCTTTGATAGTATCAGGTAGAGCGATTGTCACGCCCTGAGCCGCCTTAAACTCGTGGATAACATTGTATTTGCTCGCCGGCTTTGTGTTCGTTATAACTGCTGCAAATTTTGCTGCCGAACCGTTTTCTTTTAGCTCACTTATCTGTTTTGTATACCCTTGCGGAACATTTGATTCATCAACAGAATATTTTACAGGTGTAACGCCGTCTTCCAAAAATTTGTCCAAATTACTGAAGGTTTTGCTTGTCAATTCTCTAGTAGCAGTAAACTCTTCAGTTTTGCCGTTTTCTCCTAACTTTAATATCAAAACTGCTGAACTTGCCTTGTCTCTTGCACCATCATCATTCCATACTTTACTTAGAGTGATTTCCAGTGGTTTCCAGCCTGCATAAACATGTAATTCATTAGGATTTATGATATTTTTTATCTTATCTACGGAACTTGTAAAGTAAGCATTAGTAAAGTTTACCTTTGATGCTGAAACATCATTTTTCGTAGTATTACGGAAAACATCAACAGCATTGTCGGAAGTAGGTTGCACCGGATTATGGTTATACCAGCCGTCAAACATCCACTTTGAAGTAGGTTTTTCGTCAAGTTCCTGTAAGTAGTCTGCCTTGGCATTATCGATAGATACCTTAGGCTCACCACTTCCTGTTCCGTAGAAAGTATAGATTTGATCCTTAGTTACCGCATTGTCTTTGAATTTAGCGTTCTTATCGTCAAAGTTAGCATGATAAGTCATCTTTGCTCTTTGACCCAAAACCACTGTGTTAGATTCCGGATTGAAAACAAAGTCCCATTTCCCGATTGAAGCATGGTCATCCGAAGTTGCTATAGCTTGTGTTTTATCGTTTGATACATAATGAATTTTTTGTGCATCCGCAGGAGTCGCCTTATAGCCATCTGTGCCGCTTGCAACCGTATATCCTATGTATCTTTCCTGATCTTCTATGTATTTCGCAAAAATACCTGTAGAATCCGTCGTCTTAGGTTTCTCACTTATAGAAACATTTAACTGTTTTGTCAAAGCTCCTGTTAGAAGTATTTTAGACTGTCCATCAAGTATTCTTATGTCATTTCCGTCAAACTTTGCATTTGGCGTAATAATTACATCTTTGTCAGCATAAATATTTATGCCGCTCATTTCATCCTTGGAAAGCTTATGTCCGTAGCCCTCGTATGGATCGCCCTTTTTGTTATTACTTATCGTTGCATTATCAATCTTTAGGTATCCGTCGTTATATATTCCGCCTACCATATTGTACGCAAAATTATTACTGATAACAGCACCGCCGCTAATAGTAACCGAGCCTTCGTTGAAAATTCCACCGGCATTGTTTGAGGCTGTCTGTGAAGATATAGTTCCTCCGTCAATACTTACAGTATTTCCTGACCCTACGAACATAGCCCCTCCGTGTCCATTTCCATTGAAAACATAGGTAGCTGTATTGATAATATTTGTGTTCTTCATCGTCAGATTAACACTGGCTTTGTGACCTGTACTCTTTGCTAAAGAAATTCCGGCACCTGCACCGTCAACCATGAAATTCTTAATCTCTGTTTTTTCTATATTTGCTTTAACTGTGCTACCGTTATAGAAATTTATCGCACCGCCTGTGTTAGCTGTATATAATCCGGCACCGCCACCATTCCACCATGCTCCTGAACCTTCAAGTGTTGAATTCGTAAGATTGAACTCCCCTCCACCAACTACCTGTATAAGACCTCCTGCTTCAGCCACTCTTGAACCTGCATTTGCCTTAAATGAAGAACTGTCAATAGATAGCTTTGAATTTTCGGTAGTTATCGCGCCACCGGCAATACCGATAGTGCCTTTTTTACCTTCAATTGTGAAATCCGAATTCTTAATGATAGCCTCTGGTGAACCCTCAAACTTGATAGCTCCTCCTGTATTAAATGGTCCGACTATCTTAAATGAAGTACCGTAGATGTATACATTTGACTGTGTTGCCTCTATGGCACCACCCTGTCTTCCGCCCATATTTTCGCTTCCATCTAAATGGTTTCCATCAAAGACTGTAGTAGCCTTATTTGTTACGCTAGGATCGTTAATAGTCAGTTTAGAGCCCGGATGTAATTTGATAGCACCGCCCTCACCATGAGAACTATTAGGTTGATCAACACATCCTGTATAATTATTTACAAACTTTCCGCCAACTATAGTTATATTTGCAGAAAATGATGAAATTGCACCTCCGTGAGGTGTTCCCGGACTAGGAACAACCGCCTTTGTATGGTTGGACTCGAAATTGGTTTGTTCCAAGTTAAGCCTTGTACGCTCCGCATAGATAGCACCGCCTTCGTATCTTTGTTTGTTCACATTATCAACCATAAGTGGCTTGAATTTCTCTGTAGTCGCATTCTTAATTGTCGAGTTTTTTATTGTAATTGTAGCAGAGCCTGCATCTATAATTCTGCCGTTTTCTTTTCCGTCAAACACGATATTGTCAAATGTAAGATTTGCCCCGCTTTTAACAGAAAACATATTATCTACACCTTCTGCTAAGCTAAGCTTTACTCCATTCGATTTAATCTGCCCATTGTAAGTATCCGGAATCTCAAGCGATTCCGTAACTTCAATATCATTGGTCAGCGTGATTGAATCACCTCTGCCAATGGCAGCCTTTAGAGCTTGCATATCCCCGACTGTAACATCTGCTGCATAATTAGGCACTGCAAATACCAGATTGAGCATGAGTGCTAAGACTAGTATTGCAAATATCTTTTTTCGTCTAATCATACATTACCTCCAATCAAAATTTCCTTTTTTTACTTCCCGAATTAATTAATATATAACTCTAATCAATTTTATAACATTACAGCATTTTAGTCCACATAAATATTATCATAATCACCCTTCCAAAGGATGGTTATTATTTACAAAAAAATAGCGAGCAATCTCGCTATTTTATAAACTGTTATGTAAAATTAAAATCGGCATTCTATTTGAAATATACCTTTTTCAATGTATCAAGACTGTATGCCCTTACTAGATGAAAAACTTTTCTTTTCTTCTCAGCAACTTAATTATTATAGCAAGAGAAATAAATATCTCCAATACATATACACCTATCAATACTATAGGTAAAACTTGAATGTCTGCAAGGCTATCGCTAAGCAAAATGTAGTCCCAAATAGAATGGAAAATTATCGGAAACAGTATTTTCTGAGTATCCAAATACATAGCGCCTAAGAACACGCCCATAACAAATGTTGAGCCGAGTTGCCCCGTTAACTCGGAGACCGACAGACCACCTAAAACATTCAGTAAATGTAATGCACAAAATAACACTGAAGACAGCAGTATGGCAAATAAAGGATTCATCTTCTTTGCCATTGCACCCAGCAATATTCCTCTGTACATTCCCTCTTCAGCTATTCCAATCAAAGCAGTATCTATTATCAATATAACAAAGGCTAAATCCGGACTAAATCCTCTAACAATTGAATATAGTCCAAAGCCAACTACAGGTATGAACAAAAGTGCTGACAATACATAGCTCGGCTTGTTTTCTGAACGCAAAATTAATTCATTTTTATTTTTTATACCGTAGTACAAAACTAATACCGCTAATATAATCATGAACGGCAAAAATTTTCTGCTGAACTCCGCTGAATTATATGGAGTATGCAGGAACTTATTACATATGAAAAGTCCCGCTCCCATTATAACCATATATACTGCTAATAAAATGTAATTTTTCTTCATACACAAACTCCTATTTCACCTGTCAAAAAGTACTCCCGGCGTTTGCACAAAGAGCTTTGATTTTGTATCTAGCCGCATAATAATTTAGACCATAATTATATATTAGCTTATATAATTCATGTTATTAATCATTTATTATTTTTGTGCTTCTTGATAACTAATCCAAGCAATATAATCAAGGCAACAACGCCTGCCGCCAAGTAAATATAAATATTGTAACTGTCTCCGGTTTCCGGAGTTTTATGTCCCTTAACTTCCATAGGGACATTTGTAGTAGGAGAATCGGTTTTATTATCCTTATCATTTTTAATCGAAAGTTTTATAACTGCTTCTCCCTTATCCAAAGCTTTTATATTAACTTTTATCGGTTCCTTATTTAGAATATAGCCGCTAGGTGCCTTGGTTTCAACGAGTAGATACTCTTGGTTATAATCCAACTCATCAATTGTCGCCTTACCGTCAATTCCTGTTGTCACAGTTTTTATAGGTTTATCCTGAGCAGCACCGTTTTTTACCAAGAATAAATCGAATGTTGCATTTTCTAATCCCGTGTTACTTTTAGAATCCACTTTTGTAATTTCGAGTTGGCGTACCTCTCTACATGGAACCGGTTCCCTATTTTTTATCGCATTAGCCGCGGATGTCAAGTAATCCTTTAGAATACTCGTTGTGACTCCGCTCCCTTTTCCGTTAACAATATTAAATCCTGTGTGAGATGTAATACCTTCTTCGATTTTGAAATCGTTTTTGATTTCAACAAGGAAATTCTCATACCCTAATTCACTGTATTTTGCTTTATACTCTACATTTGAGTTATTTTTTACAAACTTATCAGTTATATCTTCAAGTTTATTCGCATCAACTCCGTAGCTGTCTATAAAAGCTTCGGACACTCCGTAAATTCTAAAATCGGTTGAATCGGTAAAAGCAGAGTTCCCCGTCCATGAAATTTTAATTTCATCGTCGTTTTCTAAATTATAAAATCTTGCATATGCCCTATGAGTATAATTACCGTTTGAGCCGTCTTCTTTTATATTCACATTTGTAATCATAGCAAGACTTTTGACATCTTTTTCGTTTATTGTTCCTGCTGCCGGAAGTGGATTCTCCCAAAGCAATTCATAAGTATATGAATACTCCTTACCCGCATATGAATTCTTAAAAGTATAAGAGCCGTTATCAGTTGCCTTGTTAAGATCAGGATAGTCCGCAAAAGTTAACTTGAAATCAGTTTTCTTCACGTTCTCGATATTTTTTGTAAAAATATATCTTATCGTTTTAGTCGACTTGTTGTAATTAGGAACAGCGAGCAAAACTTCATTTCCGTTATCTTCAAATGTCAAATATGGTATTAAAGCAGAAACAATACCCTCATCTACAATTCCGTTAGGTCTAAGTCTCTCATCCAACTTTACGGTAAAATAATCACCTTCTTTAATATTTCCCTCTTCATTGTTAATTGTCCCTGACATTTTCAAAAATACATATTGATAATTGTTAACCTGCCAATTGTCAGATGCACCATTATAATCTTTCTTCGTGTGGGAAACAACCACATTCTCTATTTTATTATTAACCTCTTCGCCTTTAGCACATAAAATTCCTTCTGCATTTACCTGTATCAAATTAGCAAAAGCCATGATTACAGCTAGTAACATAGCTAGAAAAAACACCTTAAATCTGATTAATTTCCTATTCATATTGACCCCCCATATTTCTTCTATTATATATACCTTACATGAAATTGTCAATAAAACACAGCTCGAACATTGGCAATTTAACTGTCAACACATGCATTACTCTCTATAAAATACTTTTATACAACTCGGCTTGAATTTTTGTTCAAATAACTCACTACCGCGAAGTTTTCTCTATAAAAAAATATGAGCCGCAAAGTTTGCGGCTCGTATTATTATCTATTTATCCTGTATTATCTTGACTTACTGCGTCTTTTTACAGCTACAAATAGCAGCATAGATAATGCCATACACAAAATGTAATACTCAGTGTTCATCACATCTCCCGTATTTACAGCATTTGAAGTCTTTACTTTGTCCTGATTAGGTTTATTAGGCTTATCAGGCGTAGGTACAGGCTCATTTACAAGCTTATACTCATAGATAACAAGTTGTTTTTCTTCGGTAACCTTGCCGTTTACAGGATCCGTCTTAGGGTCCACCATTCTCTTGGTTAATATATAAGTTTTACCGTTTTTAACAAGCTTCTTCGGCATAAAGGTTTCGTTTCTTGTATCATAATCAGTTCCGACTTGCGTTCCTTTTTTCTTAACTATGTAATTGCCGTCACTGTCTTTTTCATTTACTGCCGGATTTTCAAGTACTTCATCCGTGCCCTCGATGACATATTTTACAACTACTTCTCCACCTTTTTTAGGTGCATAATCATAGTTAATTACTTGGTGCTCTTTTGTTACCTTGCCTTCTGCCGGAGCTGTTTTTACAGTCACCTTATTACCGTTAGGATCATTAACATCCGGATAATCTCCGTTCGGCTTTACATTAGTCGAAACCAGCTCATAGACTTTTCCATCCTTATCCTTTAGAGTCTTAGGAAGCAAAGTTTCATCGTTTTCGGCTGATTTAGGTACACTGTAAGGAGTTCCTACATACTGATCCTTTACCAAATCCTTATTAGGCTGTAACTTGGTTGAAGTTCCCTCGATGTAATAAGCGACCTCCACCGGCTCACCTTTAACCTTTGAGAGTATTACTCCGACTCTTTCCGGCTCGGTTGGTAGTAAGCCGTTAGTGCTTACAGCAAAGGAATTCCACGCAGCTTTCATCTCGATTTCTTCGCTTCGCTTAGGCATTCCTTCCACAAGAACGGCTGCATCAACGTCATCCTCTTTTGGAGCCTTCATTGTAAATGTCAAAGTCATATCCTGACCCTTCACCCATGTAACTCCGTCTTTAAGCTCAAGCTTAAAGCTGCGAACCTTAGCCCAGTCTTCTTCTGTCCACGAAGCTGTATCTTTAGTCCACGCAGGATCTTCGGAACCTACCGGATTTACATGTTGATATGCTCCTTTTGGATATTTTACTTTTGAATAAAGAGAATCCCTCTTTGGATTATTGGATGTGCTGTAATATACATCAACTTTATCCTTCCAATCGGCAGGAAGCTCAATTGCCCCCTTCAAGCTTGGAGTAAAGGCACTTCCTCGTGCTGTACCGTCTACAATTCCCAAATCTCCAACTACAGGTAGTACATCAATAAAGCCCAACTTGAAGATGTCCTTACCCGTTGTATTGGTCATATTCAACTTGTAACTGATGTCTTCTCCCGGTGTAGCATAACCGAAAGTTGAATATTCACTGTCAAGGCTTCCCTTAACATATTTCTTAATCTTCAAATCATCTCTTGAATATCTTACATATTCTGAATGCCAAAGGGCGCGATCTTGTGAAGCGTCTCCGCTTTTGTTTATATCATCTGCATCCTTTTCAATAACGACATTGGCTGCGTCAGTCTTGAGTTTGGTATCTGTCGAACTCATTCCATAGGCTTTTATTTGAAGATCTTCAGGTGAGTTATCGGAGATATTAACATCAAATGTCAACTCAAGACGTTCGCCAGGAAGCATACCGTCCTTATCCCAAGATACTTTTACAAGCTGCTGTCCACTACCCTTGTAATCATTGTCAATTATCTTAAATGTCCCTGTTATATCCTTAGATTCGGCAACCATTGCACGACCTGATGTAAATTTATAGACTGCCGCTCCGTCGCCCTTTACCGTAACTCCAAGCGGCAGCAGGATTGTTGCATCTATGTCCTTTCTGAGCTCCGCCCTTGATGTACTGAAATTGTTGAACATTAACTGAATTTTATTCTCTCCTGTCTTTACAACATTTCCGTCCTTTTCAACAAAGGCCACCGTACCTCTTACAACAGGATCTGATACTTCTTTTTGTACTATTACAGCTGTACGCTTACCGGTAAGCGTATCTGTATCCCCGCCTGTCCTGCGGATAACGCTTCCGTCAGCCATTGTGACTACAAAAGAAGGTTTCCACCACGCTTCACCTTCAGCACCTTTTTCAATTGTAAAAATCGAATGTGTTGTAAAAGCGACCCCTCCGAAAATAGTACTGCCGTCATTGTTTTCGTATGACAAAGAATAGCTTACAACCTTGTCGGCATCTTTCAATCCCAAATCAGTGCGACCTACTCTCACATAGCCCCAAGTCTTATCAACATCACTGAAGTCAACTATCTTGCTTTTTGTAGTGCCGTCAGACAATTTTACAGTTAAAGTAGTTACAGGTACAATTCTGAGCTTATCCCTGGCTTCAGTAGAAATATAATTTGAACAAGGTACATATATCGCCATTGACCCGAAATTAAGTTTGCTATTATCAAAAGAGTACTCCGTTACATACTTTTTGTAACCATCCTTAAGTATATTGCCAACATTCCAGGCACTCTTGTTTAATGAAGTTCCATTTCCATCGGTTAATTCCTCACCCGCCTGAAGTGCTAAACGAAAGTTTTCTTCAAAAACCAAGCGTTCCGTATCCACAACGGCAGGGTTAGGATTTACTTTTTCTGCCGAAGCAATTCCTCCTTTTCCATCTGCCGGACCTTTTACAATTGGCGGATAATATCCTCCGTTTGAAGGCGCTATAGGCGAATCCGACGGAGCTACAACAGCATTTGATGCATTCGAGTTTTTAACTTCAGCACTATCAAAAAGATTAATTGTGCTTAACTTCGCCGCATTAGGAATCTTTGTGTATTTATCTATTGCGGCACTTGTCTTTGTAACAAGCTCAAGCTCTGTAGTAAAAAGAACTTCATTTTCTTGTTGTTTAGCAAGCGTAGGAGCCTTAAATGTCCACCTTACGGTACCGTTGTCATTATTTGTGGCTACAATAGCATCACCTGAAACTGACTTTGAACTCACATAGGTAAGTCTAGGATCAAGTTTGTCCTCAATTACAACATCAGAACCCGGTTTCATATAAATTCCGCCTGTCGCAGGAAGCACTACGGTAGCTTTAATCCTCCATACCACATCGTCTCCCGGATGCGCTGCATTCAATTTATGGTCTTTTTCTACATACATATATTCTTTGGAAATACTTTGTGAATATGCTGATTTAACATTTATAACAGCATCCGCGCTCTGCGCCGCCGCCATATCTCCTCCGTCAACCAAAACGGCTGATGCAGTAAGCTTCGTATCATTTGGCATAATACCGTTCTTGGTTGTGATACCTATATGCACTTTTCCCGAAATTCCCGTTTCCGGATTTGGAAAAATATAAGTAAGTGTTCTTGCACCTTCCTCATATTTAGGTACTACTCCGGATATAGCAAGGTCTTCAACCCTGGTTTGCAAATCGTAATATTCTATTGCTTCCCCTACCGGAAGCTGCACTGTCAGTTTTGCACTCCCTCTAAACTTCTCCTGAATGCTTTCCTGTGAACCGGCAATTTTCACATCCAATTCATATACGCCTGTTGTGCCTGATTTGATTTCCGGTGTTTTTGCGTTCAAAGTCACATCTACATTTGCCTCTACTTCAGCAAAAACTTGCGAATTTGTAACAAATACAGAAAAACACATCAAAGCAGCCAGCATTATCGCAACAAGCGTATGAAAGCTCTTTTTTAAGTTGTTTCTAAAATTCATTTTATTTCCCCCTATGAATTTCACCTATTTCCTGTCAACTTTTTGGCTAATCTTCCCCCTTTTAGAATTTTTATAAAGTAAGTGACGAACCGACTTTTAACAATTTTTATCCATTGACAGTATAAAACGTCTGAAACTATTATAGCAGATGTTTTTATTTCATGGAAGCGTAAAATACCTGAGCGTTGTTTTTCATTACAAGAATGATACTCTAAAAGAGCTCCAATCTCATTAAAATCAGTTCCTGATAACCCGTATATCGAGAAATAAAGCCTACGGGATTCCGCCCGTATTCAACAAATCCAATGTTTTTATATAGAGCAACCGCATTTTTATTATCAGCTACCACTTCCAATTCAAGCTGTCGATACCCTGCCGTTTTTGCACACTCTATACTTGCTAAGGTAAGAGCTTTTCCGATACCAAGCCCCCAAAAAGCTTTTTCCACACTTATTCCTAATTCGGCTCTATGTGATATTTTTTCTCTTGTTCCAACTTTATTAATTCCGGCAAGCCCTACAATTTCATCAGCAATGATTGCGCATATTTCCACCTCGGAAGTGCTTTGCTCTTTTTGAGAAAGAAAATTAATCTCTTCATCAAGACTAAATCTTTTTTCGTCCGGATAAGATAGAAGAAAATCCGTTTCTTCATGAACTTTATTAAAACTTTCAAGAACTCCTTCCGCATCGTGTGCCGTTACATTTCTTATCAGACATGAATTTCCATTTTTTAGCTTTACTGTTTTCTCATATTTCATCGATTTTCTCCTGTTTGTTTCAAGACTTTGTTAGTTTTACACTTGTTTGGACTCAGCTTTTATGCATCACTCAAATATTGAAAATTTGTTGTTATCCTTGCGATAATAAAGATTATATTGAGTAATATACCGATTAATTGAAAAGTTAAATACTAAATTTGCTCCACTTCATCACGAGAATGAATTTATCCACTTTTTAATGATAAAATTCCTTGGAAGAAAAGATACGCACCTATTATTAACAAAGCTAGAAATGCCAGTCCGACAATTCCAAGTACCACCTTTGCCCATGTATATCTTTGTGCGTGTTCTATAACAAAGGCCCCCAGAGACATGATCGAAAGAAAATAACCTCCGAATATTACAAATATAAATATGAATGGAATCGCATTCATCCATTGTGCTGAAAAATCTTCTCCTATAGGATGATTTATTAAAATTAAATAACAAAATATAGCAGCAATATAACAAAATATATTGATAAGGTATAGGTATCTAAGGACATGGCGTCTATGAAAATATATCATTGTTGTTAAAAGAATTACCATAATCACCGGTATATATAGATGACCTAAAATATAATTATCGTTTATAATAATATCACCTCCAACCAAATTTTATTATTAAAAATCATTCATATCACTTAATTAGTAAATTGTAACCAATACATTTCCGTTAACTTCTAATATCTCCCTATAGAAGTTTTTCATGTTTTGAAAATAATTCATTATTTCTTCTTTGATTTCGTCAGATTCTTCCTCATATCCCCAAATATCCGGATATAAATCGGCTTCTTTACATTTTTTCAAACTGAAATTTTCCATTGTTTTTTCTATATCAAAACTCTCCAAAGCCGAAACAATATCGGCAATTCTAGTTTTTTCCGTATAACTTATAAACTCTTCCACATCATTAATATAAGTTACACCTACAATCGCTTCACTAAGCGGATTGTTTTCAGTAGGCATACTGCTATCTACACCGGTAAAAATAAAATGAAGTACATCCCACATCTTATCTATATCAAGCAATATCTCAGCATCTTCACTCCAATCTTCAACCTCCTCAAAAATATCTTCACTTGCATTAAGAGCTTTAAGTTTTTTTAAGTTTTCATCGCTCATATATTGATAATTAGCTATCATTCCCATTTTAACTTCCCCCGTAAATTCAAATTGTCCAATACTTGGCATACGCAAATCAATCTTCGATGCATATGCCCCACTCATTTGTATTTTATCATTTTATCGGAATAATATCAAAAAAAGAGGAGTAACTTTCGTAATAATGACAAATACGCTAAAAAAGCGGTAATACAGCCATTAAAAATCGACCTTTGGAATCATCTCAGTATATCCAAAGGTCGATACATATTTATATTTTTTTACCGATTATATTTTTCCTAAAGTTTATCAAAACAAGTAAGATTCCTGATAATACAATCAACATAACATGCAGCAGCATGTTAGAGCTGTCTCCTGTCTTTGGTAATTCTTTCGCATCCGGTACTTGTGTCTTACCTTTGTCAGGTTTTGGTTTATTGTTATCAACAGCAGCCTCTTTACTGTAAATAGCATATACCGTCATATTTTCATTAACAACGGTAGTTCCTGTAAACCTGGCGCCTTTTCCATCTTTTTGAGTGTTCCATTCTTTGAAAATATAGCCACTCTTGCTTGGATTTTGCGGCATTGATTCTTCAGTAAAATTATCATTATCAATCGCCTCTCCTGTCTCAACCTTTACCTTGGCATACTCCTCATTATCATTGATAAATGTCACAGTATTGTCAATCGTTTTTTTTACCTTGAACGTATATGATATTAGGTTCGATTTTTCGGCAGGCGATGTGCTGTCGCGACCGGTGTCGCTTTGTTTGGCAGCCATCATATAATAATCCCTGTATATATAATCTTCAGCTGCTTTCTTAGTCATGTCCCTATTACTTATCACTTCACGGTTAGTACCATATGACAAGTCATAAGCTCCATATGCATAACCTATAATTTTTATGTTTTCATCCACAGGCACATCATTAGTAATTTTGATTTTTGAAACATTAAGTGAAACCTTATCCAGTCCGTTGATTTTTTCATAGATTTTTTTCAATGAATGTCCCACAGAACCCGGTTTTTTGCGAACATGAACAATAACCCTCTGACCGTTAATTTCACGTTTAATCTCAAAACCTGTTAATCCGTCGATTGTATATTCTGCTGTTTCATCCACCTTGACACCGTTTGGCAAATCCATAACAAATACCAATTCAGCATCGGAATCCGCATAATCTTTTTTCCAAGCTGAATTCATAGGTGTATCCCACGATTGTTGTGGCGTCCCACCATTATTTGCACTATGATTCCAAAGCAATATGGCATTTAATGCTTTTTTCATTCTTGAAGTATCAAGGCTGAATTTGAGATTTGCAGTTTCGCCTTTAGTTAAAGTGACAACCTCAGCATTTTGCGTATTATCGTTTACAGATATATCCCCGTAAACATATAAGTCATTTTCTATAGGCATATTTGTTTTAACATCAAGATTAAACGCATTATACAAATCCATATTAAACTGTTGTAAAACATCCGGAGTTTTCATCAATTCAGGATTTTCCGCCATCATTTTATACGCAGGAATCAAAAAATCGCCAAGATAGTCGCCACCATTTACATCCATTAGTCCTGTTCTATCCGTTCTAATGCCTGTATTGCGGTAAAGTGAGTTGCCGTCATTTGTTGAAAATGCTATCCCACTAAGTGAACTTTCCTCCGGGGTCATCAGATATGTTGGAATCGGGTTTTGACTTTTGTATTCAAGTTCCGCCCAATAGTTATCTTTTACAAGATTCTTTATTGAATCCGGCATACCTTCAAGATTACTTTCCGCAAATACATTTGTTGTGCCGCCAAATACACTAAGCAGCAGCAGTAGACTTATCATTAAACTCATAAATTTTCTTAATAATTTTTTCACTTTTATCCCCCCTAAATTCGAAAATATTATAAAAAAATTGGCAAAAATATATACCTATCCACCAGGTACACACTCATGCCAACCATAAAAATCTATACAGCAAAATGCAGAATTATAAATCCGTCTGTCGATTATGTACAAAGGACTTATGTTTGTAATCCCCCCATTTACATCCACTTATATGCCTACAGTATATCAAACCAATCTAATCTTTTCCAGTACCGGATTTATATATTTTAGTGAAATATGTCAATAATCTCAATTCAGACTTCATCAAAAATACTAAGCTGCCTTGATATGTTTTTTTCCTCAAATAAACCCAAATAGTTAAATATAGTTTCATTATCATGTACTATACCATTCCGCTCACAAAACTCATGAAAGAAATCCATTAGTTTTTCATTGTTTCTGCTATTTGCGATATAACTATTTCCGTATTCTCTGATATATCGTTCTTTCAGCTTTGGAAACATTTTATCTAACTGTGAATAAAAATATTCCCTGTTTCCATCTCTAAGTGTAAGTCCCATACCGAAGCATATTATTCCAAACACTTTTGCTTCCTTACAATAATTCAAAATCCCAAGAATATTTTCTTCCGTATCGTTAATGAACGGAAGTATAGGTGTCAGCCAAACTACTGTTGGAATTCCCTCATCACGCAATATTTTTAGCGCTTTGACTCTTTCCTTTGTAGTTGAAACATTAGGCTCTATCTTTTTACAAAGCTTTTCCTCAAAAGTTGTCAGTGTCATTTGAATTACACATTTTGTTTTTGAATTTATTTCTCTAAATAACTCCAAATCCCTCAAAACACTAGCGGATTTTGTTATAAGCGTTACACCGAATTCATATCTTTTTATCAGTTCGAGAGCTTTTCTTGTGTAATTTAGCTTTGACTCTTCAAAAATATACGGATCGGTCATAGAGCCCAGTCCAATAATACATTTTTTCCTCTTTCTTTTTAGACTTTCTTCCAAAAGTTGTATGGAGTTTTCCTTTACTTCCACATCTTCAAAATTATGGCTCATCTGATAGCATTTACTTCTTGAATCACAGTAAATACAACCATGAGTACAGCCTCTGAACAAATTCATTCCATTCTTTGAAGATAGTATTCCTTTTACTTTTGTAAAATGCATTTTACAATCCTATTTCCTTCGAGTCTACTCGAATAGAATTTCTACATCGGATTTATATGCAGCAATATGTTCATAAGCAATCCTATGCCAGTCATCTGTAACACTTTCATCTGCGTTCATAAAGAAGGTAGAGTTCATATATCTTTCGATGATATATTCGCTGCTCTTTTGGTCAAATCCATTTCCACTGCTGAAATCAATCCCTCTGCCGTTATTTTTTGCCATAACGGCTTCAAAAATATGTAACGTCAGTTCATTTAACGGGATTTTCATATCAGGCATATCCAACAGTCCGCCTTTCTCCTTTTTATAAATAAGAAGATTGCTTATAGTACCGTTGCTGGCGCACTTTACTCTTTTAATATCCGAAAGCTTCACTTGTTTTTTAGCACCAACAACTACCCCTTCTTTTAATTTGATTTCTTTCTCTTTCAGGGAAAATGCGATTTGTAAATCAAGCGTATCAAGATTATCCGGAAATGCTTCTGTCAGCTTATTTTCTGCAAAAGCGATTAGAATTGATTTTGTTTCCAGTTTATTGTCAAACTGACAGCCCACATTCTCTACATCCGTGTCAATTTCTTCCATATTTTTCCCTTGATAATTCCGAAATGTCAAAGTGTAACGGTTATTTGAATTTAGATATCTTTGTGCAACAATAGAGCCGACATCTGCAAACTTGATACTCAAAGATTTTTTCCCATTTGCAGACTCATAGTTAACACCTTCACTATCAATATGTAGTTGATACTTTCCTTTATTGCTGAATGCAGCTTCCTTGTTTTTGAAAATTAGTTTCATTTATTTTTATCTCCTGATTCATATTTTTCTAAAGTAAAGTTATAAAGTTATCAGTACCATAAACATATTATAATACAAATAATTCTGTTGCGTTAGTTAAAATTGACATTCCAATACTTATTTTAATATTTTTTTTCATAATATCTATTGATTAAAAACATGATTAACGGAGAAGCTCCAACTGAAATTGTTAAAAGAGCTGCCGGCAAATATGCTTTTACCGAAATACAAACGACGGCAATCATTCCCATTAAAAGCATCAGTATAAAGGCCATCATTGCATTTGTCTTATCTCTTATCTTTTCATTTCTTTCATCATTTACACTGATTTTGTAATTATAGTCTTTCTCCATCATTTTATGGTGCATAATTTTTACATGTGAAACAGATACACTAATACCAAAAAC
Source organism: Eubacterium sp. (assembly GCA_034180045.1). GTDB lineage: Bacteria > Bacillota > Clostridia > Peptostreptococcales > Anaerovoracaceae > Eubacterium_B. The sequence continues at coordinate 6 of JAXFOY010000015.1, read as the reverse complement.
AAAAGT